>JBKQWK010000213.1:0-11462 GCA_052139595.1 Thermoleophilia bacterium
TAGCGCCGCCACAACATCGGCCGCCCCGGCCTGTTCAAGGGCCGCCTTCACCAAGCCTAGCTGCTTGCCCAGTTTGGGGCCGAGCAAGGGCAGGTTGGGCTTAAGCACGTAGTCGACCAGCTCGCCGCCATCGGCGACCAGACGCACCTGCTTGACGTTCAGCTCGTCGGTAACGATGTCGCGCAGACGATCCACGGCAGCGCGCTCGGCCGCCGGCGCAGCAACGACGACCTCGCGCAGCGGCTGCCGAGTCTTTACGGCGGCGCCGTTGCGAGCTGCGCGGCCGAGTTCGACGACGCGGCGAGCGGCGGCCATATCGGCGGCGGCGGCGCCGTCGATCGCTGCCGCATCGACCAGCGGCCAGTCGCAGAGGTGCACGCTCTCTGCTGCCGTCGCATCAACCGAGCGGACCAGGTTCTGATACAGCTCCTCGGCGACGAAGGGGGTGTAGGGCGCCAGCAGCTTGCTCAGCGTGACGAGACAGTCGTAGAGCGTGTGGTAGGCAGCCAGTTTGTCGCGGTCGTGGCTGCTCTTCCAGAAACGCCGACGGCTGCGACGCACATACCAGTTGCTCAGCTCGTCGACGAACTCCTGAATGGCACGCCCGGAGTTGGTGGCGTCGTACTCTTCCAGACCCTGCGTGACGGTAGCCACGAGCTGGTTGAGTTCGCTGATCAACCACCGGTCGAGCAGTGGTCGTTCGGCCAGCGGCACCCGATCGGCCGTGGGATCGAAGCGGTCGATATTCGCGTAGACCGTAAAGAAGCTGTAGGTGTTCCACAGCGTGAGCAGAAAGCGGCGCACGACCTCGTCAACCATCTCGGGGCCAAAGCGCCGCGGCGACCACGGCTGCTGACTGGTGAACATGAACCAGCGAAAAGCATCGGCACCCTGATGATCGAGAATTTCGTCCGGTTGCACGACGTTGCCCTTGCTCTTGCTCATCTTCTGGCCATCAGCGTCGAGAATGTGACCGAGGCAGAGCACGCGTTTGTACGAGCTGCGGCCGGCGACCAGCGTCGCCACGGCGAGCAGACTGTAGAACCAGCCGCGCGTCTGGTCGATAGCCTCGGCAATGAAGTCGGCCGGGAAGCGCTCGTTGAAGAGGCGCTCGTTCTCGAAGGGATAGTGCCACTGTGCGAAGGGCATGCTGCCGCTGTCGAACCAGGCATCGATGACCTCAGGCGCGCGGTGCATTTCGCCACCGCACTCGGCACAGGTGAGGACGATATCGTCGACGTAGGGCCGGTGCAGATCAAGATCGTCCGGCACCGGCCCGGTGGCCCGCTGACGCAGCTCAGCGATGCTGCCGATGCAGTGCGTGTGGCCCTGCGCGCAGCGCCAGATCGGCAGCGGCGTGCCCCAGTAGCGGTCACGACTGAGCGCCCAGTCAACGTTGCCGGCGAGCCACTCGCCAAAGCGCCCCTCCTTGATGTGCTCGGGGTGCCAGATAACGTCGTCGTTGGCGGCCAGGAACTGATCCTTGATCGCCGTCGTGCGGATGTACCAGGTCGGCTTGCTGTAGTAGAGCAGCGGCGTGTCGCAACGCCAGCAGAAGGGATAGCTGTGCTCGTACGGCTCAACCCCGAGTAGGAGGCCACGGGCCTCCAGCTCGGCGGTGATCGCCGGGTCGGCGTCCTTGACGAAGAGGCCTGCCCAGGGCGTCACCGCGGCGACAAACTTGCCCTCGGTATCGACTGCGTTGACAACCGGAAGATCGTTCTCTTGCCCGACCTTCATGTCGTCTTCGCCAAAGGCCGGGGCGATGTGCACAATGCCGGTGCCGTCGGTAGTCGTAACGTAGTCGCCGGCGACGACGAAGTGGGCCGCCTTGTCGATCTTCATGTAGCGATAGGGCGCCTCGTACTGCAGGCCGAGCAGCTCGCTGCCGGCAACTTCACGGCGCACCACGGCGTCTTTGCCGAGCACCTTCTCGACCAGCTCACGCGCGAGAACGAACCACTCACCGCGACTCTCCGCCAGCGCATAGGCCACCGTCGGGTGAACGGCGGCGGCAACGTTGCTGATCAGCGTCCAGGGAGTCGTCGTCCAGATGGCCAGCGAAACCGGCTCACCGGGTTGACCAGTGAGCCGGGCAGCGGCAGCCGGCGTAAGCGGAAAGCGCACGTAGATGCTGTTTTCGGTGACGTCCTTGTACCCCTGCGCCACCTCGTGGCTGCTGATGGCCGTGCCACAGCGCGGGCAGTACGGCACGACCTTGTGCCCCTGGTAGAGCAGACCTTTGTCGTAGATCTGGCGCAGAAGCCACCAGACGGTCTCGATGTAGTCGCTGGTGAAGGTGTAGTAGGCATCCTTGATATCGATCCAGAAGCCGATGCGCTCCGTGAAGCGGTCCCACTCCTCGAGGTAGGTCGTCACCGACTCGCGACAGCGGCGGTTAAACTCGGCGATGCCGTACTCCTCGATCTGCTTCTTACCGTCGAGTCCCAGCTGGCGCTCGACCTCAAGCTCGACCGGCAGCCCGTGCGTATCCCAACCCGCCTTGCGCGGCACGTTGAAGCCACGCATGGTTTTGTAGCGCGGGAAGATGTCTTTGAAGATGCGCGAGAGAACGTGGTGCGAGCCGGGACGACCGTTGGCCGTCGGCGGACCCTCGTAGAAGACGTACACCGGCGCGTCTGCGTGCAGGGCGAGGCTCTGCTCAAAGATGCGCTGCTGCTTCCAGAACGCGAGGATGCGCCGATCGAGATCGGGAAAGTCGACCTTGGGCGACACCTCGCGGAACATGGGCCGTTGCTGGTTCACATGCGCTCCCGTTCGCGGGCGAGGTTCCAGGCTCTGTAGTTTAGCAGAGAAGACCGCCAGCCCGCCCGGGCACGCCCGCGGGCGACGTAGCGCGCGTCGGGCAGAGCGGGCAGAGCGGGCAGAGCGGGCAGAGCCATCGTACGGTAAACTGGGCGTCATATGGACGCTCCCGCCGCCTCAGCCGCAGATCCCGCTCGCTCAGCGGCCACCGTCCGACCGCCGTCTCTGCCGCAGGTGAAACAACGGCCCCGGGCAGCTGAGCTGACCGCCGAACGGCGACCGCAGGTCGGTGACCTGGCCGCCGAGCGGCGCGCGCAGGTAGCTGAGCGCAGCGCCAAGCGACATCCGCAAACAACTGAGCCGTTGCAGCTGCAGCACATCCTCGCCCTCATCGACTACGACGGCACAGCCACTGAGCAGGAGTGCATCGAGATCGTCCTCCGGCAGCTCGTCGGTGACGCCTGGCGCCCTCTGGAAGACGCCGTGCGCCGCGGTGAGATCAGCCACGCCGAGGGTCTCCGCCGCCAGATTGCACTCGTGCGACAGCCGCCGGTCGACTTTCTGGCGGCTCTGGCCGCCGCGGCACAGCCGCGGCGCGGCCTGGCCGCCTTCCTGACCACACTCGCCGGCGGCGACGGCCGGGCGATGATCGTCAGCGCTGGCTTTCGCGCCGCGATCGAACAGGTGTGGCAAGAGAACGCCTTGCCGCCGGTCTCCATTATCGCTAGCGAGCTGGTTGCCGACGGCGACAATTCGCCGCCGCACGTTGTCTTCTCAGACCAGCTCGGCGACTGCCCGCGCTGCGGACCGCGCAGCTGCAAGGCGGCGGTGCTGCGTGCTCAGCGCCGCCTGGGCGACATCGTGCTTGTGTTCGGCGACGGCGAGAGTGACCTCTGCCCGGCACGCGAGGCAGATCTCGTCTTCGCCCGCGGGCATCTGGCTGAACTGTGTGTCGCCGAGAACCTGCCGTGGCGGCCGCTGGACGATTTCGCCGACGTGCTGCCGCACGTGCAGCAGTGGCTCAGCGAACGGGAGCTATCGTCGCCGTGAGGGCCGGTAGCGACATCGACCTGCTCAGCCATGACGGCGACCGTCCGCGTCTGGAGACCGCCCTCCTGGTGCTCGTCGCCCTGGGCCTGCAGGCGATCGTCTGGGCCTTGATGATCTACCTTTTCCAGATCCATCACGTCTGGTATGGCTTTCATGACATCTCGGACACCGTTCTCTACTTCGACTATGCGACCCGCATGGCCGGCGGCCTGCAGCCCTATCGCGGCTTCCCGTTTGAATACCCGCCCCTGGCGGTCCCGCTGCTGACGCTGCCGGGTCACCTGACCACCCTCGCCAGTTACCAGCAGTGGTTCGTCGGCGAAATGATCGCCATCTGCCTGGCGACGGCGGCACTGACGGCGGTCACGGCGGCGCAGCTCTGGCGCGGCCTCAGCCGGCCGCTGGCGACGGCGGCGGCCTTCGCTGCCGCCGTCCTGCTCACCGGCGCCATCACCGCCAACCGTTACGACGTCGCCGTCGCCTTCATCATCGCCGTCTTTGCCCTCTGCGCCGCCCGCCGCTGGTGGCTGGCGGCAGCCATTGCTCTGGGGTTGGGGTTCGCCCTCAAGCTCACGCCAGCCCTGCTGCTGCCGCTCGTCTTCGTGCTGGCGGTGCGGCCGCGACGGATCGTTGCGGCGGCGATCGGCTTCGCCGTCGCCGCCGTCATCCCCTTCGTCCCCTACCTGGTGCACAGCACCCACGGCCTGTTCTACGTCTTCAGCTACAACGAGCAGCGGCCGTTGCAGATCGAGAGTCTGCTGGCGACGCCCTACATGGTCGCCCATGCCCTCGGCCTCAGCCACGAGTCCATCGTCAACAACTACGGCTCGCAAGGTCTCTCGGCCAGCGGCGCGAAGCAGGTGGCGGCGCTGTCGCCGTGGCTCATCGTCACCGCCCTGGCCGTCGTCTACGCCTTCATCTGGCGCCGGCGTGAGTATCTGCGGGCAACGCCGTCGGCCGTCCCTCTCGCCGCTCTGGCACTGGTGCTGGCATTTGTGTGCACGAACAAGGTGCTCTCGCCACAGTTCATTATCTGGACGTTCCCGCTCGTCGCCCTCGTCGCCGTTGGTCGCGGACGAGGCCAGCGCGTGCTCGGCCTGCTCCTTCTGGTGGCCATGCTGCTTACTCAAGTGGAGTTCCCGGCTCAGTACTGGAACTTCGTCGCCCTGCATGCGGGACCGATTGCCATCGTCGCGACACGCAACTTCGTGCTCCTGGTGGCGGCGGTGCTGGCCGCTGTGCTGGTCTGGCGCTTGCCGGAGCGGCCGGAACCTGCGCGGCTCAGACTGTCCGGGCAGCGCGGGCAACCCGCCGGGCCCGCTACGCGCGACCGGCGTGCACAGTCCGGCCGCTCCGGGCCGCGCGCCGCGGTTGGCCGCCGGCGCGCCATCGCCTATGATGCCGTTGCCCGCATGGCGACGTTCCCCGGCGGCCTGCCGGCCGATGTCGCCACCCACACCGACCAGGAGCACAAGTGAGGTTCATCGTGCGATCGCGCGACTGCGTGCCAGCGCAACCATGAGGTCAACCGTGCGCACGCACGCGCAACCCCTGCGCACTCACGTGCGACAGTTCATCAAGTTCGCCATCGTCGGCGGCAGCGGCGTCCTCGTCAACCTGGCGGTGTTCAACCTGACACTGCTGGTCTGGCACCCTCCCCACGGCGTCGGCCACCACACCGCCGAGTACCTCGCCAACGCCCTCGGCTTCGTCGTCTCGGTCGTCACCAACTATTATCTGAATCGGCGCTGGACCTTTCGCTCTACCGACCGCGTCACCACCCAGTTTCCCAAGTTTCTCGCCGTCAGTCTCGCCGCCTACGGCCTCAACCTGATCATCTTCACCCTCTGCCTGCACAAACTCGGTCTTGGGCCGAACCCCAGCCAGCTCATCGCGATCGTCGTCGTGATGCCGTTCAACTTCGTCGTCAACAAGCTGTGGAGCTTCAAGTAGACGTCAAGCGAGCGTCGAGTGGGCCAGCTGACAGACGGAGCGAGTCGGCAGATTCCACAGCAATACTCAAACGCGTGTGAGTTCAGAATGCGTTTCCTGGCTCGGATGACGATAGTAGCCATAGTAGGAATGCTGTCGCTTGCGTGAGATGACCACCAGCCCGAGCTTGCGACACGGCAGCTTGGCGAGCTGGGAGTGAGCCTGATGCAGAATCGGCCGCTTGAGCTGTGTCGGATTAACGACGTAGACGAGAGCATCGACTTTGGCAGCGATGGCTGCCAAGTCGCCCACGGCGAGCATCGCCGGCGCGTCAACGAGCACCAGATCGGCATCGGCAGCAAGCTTATCGATGATCTCAGCGAAACGACGCGAGGCAACCATTTCGCCGGGATTCGGCGGCAACGGTCCGCTCGGCAGAACCCTCAGCTCTGGACTGTCAGCGACATCGTCCATCCACTGAATGCCTTCGCCCGCGTCGGCGACCGTCACCCTCCCGGCGCGACTGCCGGCAGAAGTCGAAGTCTTCATTAGCGAGGGCTGCGCCGTGGCGCCGGGGATACTTTGCTGCCCTCCAGACCGCAGCGGAAGCGAAATCAGCGCGTCATCGAGAGCAGCATGCCGAGCGATCACCGAAGAGAGGCCCACGCCATTAGGTACGCCAACGTATGTATGAACACGCGGTCGCCGCAAGTCTGCATCAACCAAGACGACGCGCTTACCAGCCAGGGCCATTGAAACGGCCAGATTGCAGGCAACGACACTCTTGCCCTCGCTCTGGACCGAACTCGACACGACTAGCGACCTGAGATCGCCATCGACGCCCATGAAATCGAGATTGCCACGCAGCACGCGCACCGCTTCGGCCGACGGTCCCGTTGGGTCGACCAGCATGCGCAACGCACCGCCTTCGCCACTAGAGCGCGTCAGCGGCGGGATGTGACCGAGCACAGTGAGTCCGAGGGCATCGCTAATCTGCTCCTCATCGCGCACTCGTGTGTCGAGTTGCTCGACCAGGAACGCCAGTCCAATACCCAGCACCAGGCCCAGGATGATCGCTTCAGCCAAGCCACGCGTCTTGCGCGGTGAGTATGGCGTCGACGGTGCGCTTGCTGGCGAAATCACGGAGAAGTCGCCGGTCACGCTCGCCTGTAGGAGCTTCAGATCCTGCAGCTGCTGCTGGAAGGCGAGGTAGTCAGCGCTCTTCTGTGACGCCGGCGTCGTGTAGGCGCCGAGGCTGCTCTGCACCGCCTGGATTGCCTGCGTGACGCGCGCTCGGGCGCTGTCACGACGCCAGGCGATGAACGCCTGAGCATAAGCATTGGCTGCATCGGCGGCGGCGGCGGGATTCTTCGAGGCGGCCTGAATGCCGACCACATTCAAGTAATTTGACCCGCTGGAGTCGGTCTGCAGCACGCCACTGACTGAGTAGCCCGTTGCCTGATCTCGCGCACCAAGCAACTGCGCTGCGGCGCCGCCCACCTGGCCGCTGGCAAGCACCGCTGGCACGCTACCGATGTCAGCCTGCTGCTGGGTCTGGTCAACAAATGATTGGCTGAGGGGCGAACCGATGTTCGTTTGTTGCGTATAGAGGAGCTGAGCGGTTGCCGAGTACATCGGTGTTCGCGTATGCAGATATGCCCAACCAGCCAGAGCAACAACCAGCGTCGTTGCCACAACTAGCCACTTCCAGCGGCGAAGAATAGCCAAGTAATCATGGAGCGAGAAACCGTCTGTAGTTGGTGTCGTCATTTCACCTTCTCGAGTCATGGACGAGCAAGAGAACCGGGGCTGGCCCGAGCCCCAACCTTTCCTTGCGATTCATCGGCACAAAAGGGAAGCCCCATGAGGGAGACAACCCGAACATGCTCACCGAGACACATGTTCGCCACCGCCATAACCATGCCCTGTGCTCACCGTGAGCCAGGATGTACGGCAGTGCAATTGGCTGAGTCTTTCCCAGACAAGCACAGAATTCAATCCGATCGATCGTGCGCCTGCACCGGTCGATTGCGCATCCGCATTCTCACGCCATGGCCTCTGCGGCGATTATCTCTTCATAGATCCCCATCATCCTGGCAACAATTGCATCGGGATTGTTACGCGTCTGCGCGGCCTCTCTGCCAACCGCACCCAGCCGTGCCGCCTCCTTACGATTCGCCAGCAGCCACTGAATGGCAGCCGCGAGGGCGGCGGGGTCCCCGGGCTCAACAAGCAGACCATTCTTCTCGTGCTCGACGAGCGTTGGCATGCCGCCGACCCGCGAGGCGACAATCGGCACGCCGGCCAGCATCGCTTCAACCACCGCGTTTGGGCTGTTATCAACTCGCGTCGGATACACAAAGAGATCGGCCGCCTCTAGCTCGCCGACGATTTCGTCGGCGTCAAGGCGACCGAGCCACTCGACATGCGCGTCGACGCCGCAGCGTCGGGCAACGCGCCGGTAGAGACCTTCTAGCTCGGAGCTCGGCGGTACGCCAGCGATGCGCACCTGCAGTCCCGCCACACCGCGCGCCGCCAAGAGCCCTGCAGCCTCAAGCAGACATTCGGTGCCTTTGCCCATCAGGGCACTGGATGTCATATAAAGGCGCGTTCCTCATGCCTGTGGCGAGACCAGTTGGCAGAGTAGAACTCCGGCCGCATGATCTCGTCGCAGTGATAGTAGATCGCTGAGGAATTGACCGCCCGCAACATCTCCCGGTCCCACTGTGTGCGTCCGATGAACCAGCGCGCTCCGCGCATGATGCGCACCTCGCGCTCGGCCTGACGGCGAAGAACAAGATAGCGATGCACAACGCCGCGACCTTTGAGAAACTCGGCGCTCAGTACCAGGCTGGCAATCTCGCCAGGGACACGGCCGGCAAAGTACATCCGCTCGTAGGCTCGCAGGATGCCCTGCAAAGAAATGACGCAAGGCGTCGGCGCCGCCAATGCCGTGATGAGGCCGAGACCGCCTTCTGTACCATGAACGTGAACGATGTCAGGACGGTATCGACGAATGAGATCGCCGGCCGCGACCATCGCCGACGGCGAGGGCAGTCTGTGACGCCAGCCATCGACGATGCGACCGATGCGACCGATCGGTGTCGTAAAGGGAAGGGCGAAGTACTGAACGCCATCGCGCTCAAAAGGGGCAAAGTGTTGCGCGCTGGGCGACGCCACAGCCAACGAAACCCCTGGTCGCGTCTGCAGGACCGCGGCCAGAGAATCGACCCAGGCCTGCGGTCCCGGGAAGTCACCAAGCTCCAGCTTCTGTCGCACGGCCTGTGGTTGCCAGTCGGTGAGCCAGAGAATGCGCATGCTACTCGCGCCCATACGCAGAGTGCTCGCATCGACGGTCGATGCCCCACCGCACAGCTAGCATCGCAGCCGGACTCACGGCCGCTCGTCCGATCGTGTTCTCGAACTCGTGAGACGCGCGAGGGCGAACCGTATACGACGGCGGGCAAGATCGCGCGCTCGCCGCGCTCGCCGGTCAAACGGCTCCGTCAGCTTGAGCAACTCGCGCCCCAGCGCGTAGCTGGGTGACCGAAGCAAGCGCTGAGCGTCCGCCATCGGCCTGAGCGCGCTGGATGAGTCAGCTCGCTTCAAGACAGCCATCATGCGTTCGATCTCCGGTGGGTGTGGACCAGCGTAGACCTGAAGCCAACTTGGATAACGGTAGACGTTGTGCACGTGATATGGGCGACGAAGCGTCAGATACGAATCCGCCAACCACCGTCGTGCTTCCGACGACCAGTCACCAAAGAGTCCCCAGTTGGAGTAGTACTCGACCTTGTCGAAGACCTGGGCGGGCAAGAGCAACGAGTAGTGGAGCATCGCGATTCCACGACGCGCCACGTCGTGCCCGCTCAGCCATTGGACTCTGCGCGTGTCTCGCCCCTGCTGATCAATGACAGTTGGCGGACGATGCGTAGTATAGGTGTACCCCGGCCCCCACTTGAAGAGACGATGGTACTGGTCAGCGCCGCGACGGAGAAACCAGCCGTCAACCGAGCAGGTGAGATCGCCCCAGATCGTCACAGTGGGAAACGTCACGGCGGTAACTTCCGGCTCCACGGCAAGCGTGGCGAGGATCGTCGCCATATCTGCCGGCATGTAAAATTCGTCCACGTCAACTTGCCACAGATAGTCCCCTGTTGCTCGCCGCGCGTAGGCCTGACTCTGTTCATCCTTCTCGCCTGGCCAGAAGCCATCTGCATACCCTTCATCTTCGGCCGTAACGACGATGAGCTTGTGCTCGGGATCTTCATCACTCACAAAACGATGCAGCTCCTGACGCGTTGCGTCGCGGGAATGGCCGTCAAGCATGGCAATGCTGGCAGCGCCCGGCAGCGCCCCCTCAACAACGATGATCTGATGCGCAAATGGGTAGATCGCACGTAGATTGTGCGGTAGAAACGGCATGCCGTTCAAGACGATCATGCCGAACGTCACCTTCGGGCAGGTCGCCCCAGTCTCTATTGCGACGCTCACATCCACCGGCATCACGCTTGCAGACGAGCCAGATCGCGTCGCTGCAGAAGGGATTGAACCGGAAGGAGTGTCAAGTAGGCAAAGTAGGCAGGCAGGCGCCGCTCGGAGACGCCCATCTTCATGAGCATTGCTACAGCTCGGCGAAAGCCATGCGTCAGGCCAAGGCGCCAGAATATTTCCCAGATCAATCCAAAGGAGCCCACGTTGCGATTGATCCAGCCCACGTAATCCGGTCTCACGACCTCACGAAGCAAAGCTTCATTGAGCGGCTTCAGCGGCACCCGTCTCAGGCCTTGATAGTTGAGTGTATTGCGATAATCCGCCACCAGCTTCGACGACTCCAGGTCAACGCCGTAGCGTTGGAAGAATTCGCGTTCCCAGCGGCGCTTATGGCGAAGCTCACTCGGCAACGTCAACATGCGAAGCGCCAAATCCATATCCAGGAAGGGTGCCCGCGGACGAAGCCCGAGTGAGGCAGGAACAACCGTGAGGTAAGACAGATATGCCATGTCGAGGCGAACGGCCGTGACAACCCGGGGCAGATACTCGTTCCGCAAACTGGGAAGCGCCTCAAGCAGCGCTTGAGCGCCTTCACGCTTCACTGGGAAAATGCTCTGCGCCGAGTCGGCATTCATGTGGCAATTTGTGAAGAGACTCATGACGTCGTCGGGACTATCGAGGATTTCTTTCTCCCTGATTTCCTCGTCGGCACCGCCAAACCAATCGCCGCACGATCCTGACAGAAGCAGGCTGCCAGGCGCAATGCGCGAGGTGATCTGGTGGTAGAACTCCAGCTGATACATACCGTGCGCGTGTGACGAGACGCCGAACAGAGCATCCCACTCACCCAGGTACTTGTGGAACTCGCCAAGTTTGACGAGTTCCCATGAGACGCCCAGACGTCTGGTCAGCTCGGCCGCTTTGACCACTTCAGCCGACTCCTCCTGTCGGTCGCTGAGCCCGTAGGTAAACGTGCGGATTCGGCTTCGGTCCTCGACAAGCAGGTTGAGAAAGCGAGAATCAAAGCCGCCGCTCGTCGGCACAACCACCTCGCCCGGGGCAGCTACCTCCGCGGCATTGACTTTTGCCCTCGCCAAGTCAACAACCTCGTCGACCGTACTGCTACGCTCCAGCCAGTCGGGCGCCGGGTCGTCAAGATACTCGACCCGAAGGCCCGCCGGACCTTCCAGAAGGCGGGCAGAGTGGCGCAACGTGCGCAC
>JBKQWK010000214.1:0-5601 GCA_052139595.1 Thermoleophilia bacterium
CCCCGCCACCGTGCCCCCGCCCCGCTCGCAGCGCGTCGATTATGAGGCTGAGCTGGTCGTCGTCGTCGGTCGCCGCTGCCGTGACGTCTCGGTCGTCGCGGCGGCCGATTACGTCGCCGGTTACACCTGCGGCAATGATGTCACGGCCCGTGATCTGCAGAAGGTTGACGGTCAGTGGACGCGTGCTAAAAGCTTCGACACCTTCTGCCCGCTGGGGCCGTGGGTCGTGGTGGCGACGCCGTCGCCACAGGCGCGCATCAGTGCCCGCCTCGATGGCGCAGAGGTGCAGCATGGCCTGGTCGCCGACATGCTCGTTGCCCCGTTAGCGTTGCTCAGCTTCGTCAGCGGCATCATGACGCTTCTGCCGGGCGACGTGATCATGACCGGTACACCGCCCGGCATCGGTCCGCTCGGCGGCGGTCAAACGGTAACGATTACGATCGACGGTGTGGGCGAGTTGAGCAACCCTGTCATCTGAACGTGCCCGGCCGCGCATGGCGCCGCGCGGTTGCGGCGGCGGCCGCGCCGCCGCAACCGTAACGTTGTCACCGCCACGGCCTGGCAACGGGTAGTATCATGAGCGAGTAATGGGTTCTTTCGTCCACCTCCACGTCCACAGCGAGTACTCGCTCCTTGACGGCGCCTGTCGCATTCCGGCGCTGGTCGAGCGCGTGCAGGAACTGGGCATGGATGCGGTAGCGCTTACCGATCACGGTTCGCTCGCCGGCGTTGTGAAGTTGTACAACGCCGCCCACAAGGCCGGCATCAAGCCGATCATCGGCCTCGAGCTGTACGTCGCTGCCGACCGCTTCAGCCGCCAGCCGCGCGAAGAACGTACGCACCTCACTCTGCTGGCGCAGAATAACGAAGGCTATCGCAACCTTGTCCGTCTGAGCACGGCTGCTTACCTCGAAGGCTACTTCTACAAGCCGCGCGCTGACTGGCAGCTGCTCGAGCAGCACCACGAGGGTCTCATCGTCCTGAGCGGCTGCCTGACCGGACGCACCGCGCGTCTGCTACGCGATGGCAATGAGGCCGAAGCGCTGGCCGAAGTTGAGCGCCTGGCGGTGCTGTTTGGCCGCGAAAACGTCTATGTCGAGTTGCAGGACGCCGGCCTGCCGGAGCAGCGTGAGCTGCTGCCCAAGCTGGCCGCTGTGGCCGCCAAAGCCGGGTTGCCGCTGGTGGCGACCAATGACGTCCACTACCTGCGCCACGAAGATCACCATGCTCACGATGCCCTTCTCTGCATCCAGACGCAGAGCAACCTCAGCGACGAACACCGCCTGCGTTTCAGCAGCGAGGAGTTCTACCTCAAAACGCCGGCCGAGATGGAGGAGCGCTTCGCCGCCTACCCCGGTGCTTGTGCGAACACGGTGGCCATCGCCGCTCGCTGCAGCGTCGACTTCGACTTCGGTGGTTACCTGCTGCCCAGCTACCCCGTGCCGGCAGGCGACGACGAAGACAGCTACTTGCGCAAACTTGCTGAAGCCGGCGCTGCGGCGCGCTACGGCGCCGATTTCGGCGCCGAGGTACGCGAGCGTCTCGAGTTCGAACTGCAGACGATCAGTGAGATGGGCTTCAGCGCCTACTTTCTCATCGTCTGGGACTTCGTCAAGTTCGCCAAGGACAACGGCATCGCCGTTGGCCCCGGCCGCGGCTCGGCCGCCGGCAGCCTCGTTGCCTACTCGCTCAACATCACCGATCTCGACCCGCTCAAGTACGATCTGCTCTTCGAGCGCTTCCTCAACCCGGGGCGCAAAAGCATGCCCGACATCGACATGGACTTTTCGGTCGAGCGGCGCGAAGAAGTCATCGACTACGTGGCGCAGAAGTACGGTCGCGACCGCGTCGCGCAGATCATCACCTTCGGCACCATGGCGGCGCGGGCGGCGACTCGTGACGCGGCCCGGGTCATGGGGTTGCCGTACGCGATCGGCGACAAGATCGCCAAGATGATTCCCGAGCAGGCGCCGCCGGCGACGTTTGCCCAGGCCATGGCGGCCGGCGGCGAGCTACGTCAGGCGTACGACAGCGACCCCCAGGTGAAAGAGGTCGTCGATCTGGCGATGTCGCTTGAAGGTCTGATCCGCAACGATTCGATCCATGCTGCTGCGGTCGTCATCAGCGACAAGCCGCTGACCGAGTACCTGCCGCTGCAGCAGAAGGGCGACGCCGAGATTGTCACCCAGTTTGACATGAACGACGTCGCCAAGCTTGGCTTGCTCAAGATGGACTTTCTCGGCCTGCGCAACCTCGATGTGATCGAAGCGGCTCTGGTCCTCATCGAAAAGAGCCGCGGTATCTGCATCGAGATCGACAAGTTGCCGCTCGACGATGCGAAGACTTACGAGATGCTGGCTCGCGGCGATGCTACCGGTGTCTTTCAGTTCGAGTCGGGCGGCATGCGCGATGCTTTGCGTGAGGTCGGCCCGACGCAGTTCGAAGATCTCATCGCGATCGTCGCCCTGTACCGACCGGGGCCGATGCAGTTCATACCCACGTATGCGCGCAACAAGAAAGATCCGGCCTCGGTCGTCTACGACCACGAGGCTTTGCGGCCGATTCTGGAGCGCACCTATGGGGTGACGATCTACCAGGAGCAGTACATGGAGATCGCCCGCCGGGTGGGTGGCTTTTCGCCGGCTCAGGCCGACGACCTGCGTAAGGCGATCAGCAAGAAAGACAAGCGCCTCATGGCGACGCTCAAGGAGCCGCTTATGGACGGCTTGCGCGCCAGCGGGGTGCCGCCGGCGGTGAGCGCCCGCTTGTGGTCGAGCTTCGAGGCGACCGGCGACTACTCGTTCAACAAGAGCCACGCGGCCTGCTATGCGCTCATCAGCTACCGGACCGCTTTCCTCAAGGCCAACTATCCGGTTGAGTACATGGCGGCCGTGATCTCGAGAGTCATGAATACCAAAGACAAGGTGCCGTTCTACGTCAACGAATGTCACGGCATGGGCATCGAGGTGCTGCCGCCAGACGTCAACGAAAGCGAGATCGGCTTCACGGTTACCGGCGTCCGCATTCGCTTCGGCCTCAATGCCGTCAAGGGCGTCGGCCGGGGGGCGATCGAATCCATCATCGCGGCGCGGGAGGGCGGCGGCCGCTTCGAGTCGTTGTACGACTTCTGCGGTCGTGTCGATTCGAGCCTGTCAAACAAGCGTACGCTGGAGGCGCTCATCAAGGGCGGCGCCTTCGACAGCACCGGCGCTACGCGCCGGGGCATGCTGGCGGCGCTGCCGGCGGCAATGAGCGCCGGCGATCGCGCCCGCAAGGATCTCGCCCACGGCCAGGGCGGCCTCTTTGACCTGATGGCCGAAGCGCACGTACACGTCACGCATCCACCAATCTCGGGCGAAGAGTTTGAGCCCGATGTGCGCCTGCGCTTCGAAAAAGAGGCGCTGGGGCTGTGGGTGAGCGCTCACCCCTTACAAGATCTGCGCGAACAGCTGGTGAGCGAGGTCGATGTGCCGATTGCGCGCCTCAACGAGGCGCGCGACGGCGCCGTCATCTGGACGGGCGGAGTGATCAGCGGTCTGCAGCGCAAGTCCACCAAGGGCGGCGGCTTGATGGCTAAGTTCCGTCTCGAAGACGTTGATGGTGGCGCTGAGTGCATCGTCTGGCCGGCCAAGTTCGACGAGTACCGCGATCTCCTGGTCGAAGACAGTATCGTCAAGGTGCGCGGGCGCATCGATCGGCGCAGTGAGGACGATGTGCAGTTCATGATCGTCGAGGTCCTGCGTTTCAGCGGCGTCAGCCCCTCGCGGCCGTTGCAGCTGACGATCGATGCCGCGCGTGTGCAACCGAGCCTGCTCGACGATCTCAAGCAGATTCTCAGCGGTTTTCCCGGTCAGGTGCCGGTAGTGCTGCACATGGAAACCGGCGACAGCAGCGCTCGCCTGCGCATCGGCGATACATTTCGCGTGGCGCCGGCATCGAGTCTGTACGCCGAACTCAAGTCATTGCTGGGCGAACGCTGTCTGGAGGCGCGCTCGTGAGTGCCGTCGGCTACGCGTGCGGCGGAGAGGAGGTGGCGTCGTGATTCCTGATGGCATGCGCGATGTACTGCCGCCCGAGGCGGCAGAATTGCGCGCCCTGGAGGGCGCCCTGCGTCAACGGTTCGCTCTCTACGGTTACGGCGAGGTGCGTTCGCCGGCTCTGGAAAACGCGAGCACGTTCGAGGCCTCCGGTGATGCCAAGCTCGCGGCCGGGTATCGCCTCAGCGTCGGCGAAGGCGTCGTGCTCATGCCGCCCAGTGACTTGACGGTGGCGACCGTACGGCTGGCAGTCGAGCGCCTCGACGAGGAGCCGTTGCCGCTGCGCCTGTGGTATGCACGTTCCGCTTTGCGCTGGTACGCGCCGCGCGGCGGGCAGGATGGCGAGGTGGCACAAGCCGGGGCGGAGCTGATCGGTCTACCCGGCCCATCCGCCGATGCCGAGTGTGTGACGCTGCTCTGCGATGCGCTCAGCGCCTGCGGTCTGCGCGAGTTCAAGGTCGCGCTTGGTACAGCTGCGTTTCACGGCGCCGTCGTTGAGGCCCTCGATCTGCCGCCGGAGCAGCGTATCAATCTTCTGGAGGCGCTGGCCGATCACGATTATCCGCTCCTCGAGACGATCCTCGCCCACGCCGACGCCGGCGATAACGTGCGTCGCGCAATTGAACAGTCGCTGGCCCTCAGCGGTGGCCGTGAGGCACTGGGCAAGGCGCGGCGCCTGGCAGCCGGCGCCGGCCCCGCCATGGAGGCAGCGGTAGATCATCTGGAGATGGTTGCCGATCTGGTCGATGAGGCCGGTTTTGGCGAGCGCGTTGTCTTCGATTTTGGTCTCTTCCGGGCGCTGGAATACTACACCGGCCTCGTCTTCGAAGTGTACGCGCCCGGCGTCGGCTTTCCCGTCGCCAGCGGCGGACGTTACGACGGCTTGGCCGCCGCCTTCGGCCGCGACCTGCCGGCGGCCGGCTTCGCGATCACTCTTGACCGTCTGCACATGGCCCTCGAAGAACAAGGCACGCCGCCGGTCGGCGAGGGGCGGCCGCTCAGCTTCGCCGGCGGCCTCGACGAGCCCAAACGCAGTGCCGAGTTGCGCCAGGCCGGCGTCAGCGTGGCGGCGCTGCCAACTGATTGGCAACCACTGCCGCGGCCATCGCTGAGCAAAGACGGCAACAAATACGTTCTGCGGCGGAGCCAGGGTTTCACCGGCGACGAGGGCGGCGAGGGCTTCAGCAGCGACGAAGGTGGCGACCTGCGCGGTTCGTGGCGCGATGTTTTGCGTGCCCTGGGGGTCGACTGACATGCGGCTTGCCCTGACGCGCGGGAGCGCGCTGGGGCCGGCGCTCGACCTGCTTGCCGCCGCCGGCCTGCCCGTGGCAGAGCTGCGCGACGAGACCGAGAAGTGTCTGTGCGAGCTTGCCGACGGGACAACGGTTGTCTTGCTTCAGCCGGCCGACGTACCGATCTACGTCGAAGCAGGAGCGGCGGATGTCGGCATTGCCGGCAAGGACTGGCTGCTAGAGCAGGGCTGCGATCTCTACGAACTCCTCGACGTGCGGCTCATGCCAAGTCGGATCGTTTTTGCCCAGCCGCCGGCGCCGGCCGGCGGCTG
>JBKQWK010000215.1:0-4426 GCA_052139595.1 Thermoleophilia bacterium
AAAGCACCCAGGGCCGGGATGATGTGACCACTGACGTGCATCTGATAGCTTGCATAGGTTGTCGGCCGTAGCGTGCCTTTGATTGCCGGGAGCCACTCCTTGAGCAGGTACTCCCGCAGGCTGATCCGGCTGGTAACGACGTAGCTCTGCTCGGCGACGGCAGTCATCACCTTGTTCATCGCCGTCTCGGCTTCCTTACGGGTGGCAAAGCCAGCCTGGGTCTTACGGCGGCGCTCCTCGCTGTCGGTAAGCTCACCGCCGCACTTGGGGCAGTGCTCCTTCGGTTTGCGCTCGAGCCAGAAACGGCGGCCACAACTCTGGCAGCGCTGCGCCACCGCCATGCCGACATCGACGATGTACTCATAGCTACCGGGATCGCCGCGCTTTCTGATATGACCTCGCATCCTTGACTCCCTCCGCTCGTTGCGACGCTCACGCGTCTGTCTGTAGTGCGGGGTCAAGCATGGCTCTGTGCAGGCCAACCGGGAAGCGCCTGTGACGCTCCCGATGCACGGAATATTGAGCGCCGGTGGACCTTTACGGTGTTGCCAATTGGGCCTACTTTGGGCGGCAGTTCGGCGGCGACATTGGCCGGTGCAGCACGATCTTGCGCCGCGCATCAGGGGCGATCATGTGCGCGGTCAGGCGCAGCCAGTGCATCGACCAGATCGGCAAGGCCGCACGCGAGCGCACCAGTGCCGACCTGTGGCTGGCCTGCCTACCGCGACGAGTTCTGCTAGCGGCTCAATCGCCGTGAGCAACGCCTCGGTCTCTTCCGTCGCATCCGGGACTGCTGCGGTCGGCCCACGCCAGCAACTGCCTCCTCGGAGCTGATCATGGCCTGAGTTAAGGGGATGGTCAGCCTCCCCTGAACGCACGACAGCTACCGCCGTCGGCGACGGGCAGGCGGCAGCAGGGCACCGACCGGCCGCGGGCTTAAGAGCCGGCCTTGATCGCCCTCGAGGCGCGAAGTACGATGCGCGCACCATCCCCGAGCAGAATACGAGGTAGCAGCGTGAGCACCTCTGCGCCGTCATGGACGAAGCACACCAAGAGCTCGGCATTCTCCGGCATCGGCTCGCTCGAAGCCGACGTCCTGGCGATCGTCTGGGAGCACGATCCGCAGAACGTCAGCGTGCGCGATGTCTACGAGCAGCTACTGAAGGAGCGCAGGATTGCCTACACCACGGTCATGACCGTGATGGACAACCTGCACAAGAAGGGCCTGCTGGCGCGCGACGACGCGGGCATCGCCTTCCTCTACTCAGCCGCCATCGCCGGCGACGAGGTTGCCGGCAACGTGCTCGACGACATCGTTGCCCGTCTCTACCGCGGACGGCCGCAGATCGCGCTCTTGCGCCTGCTCGGGCTTGCGGGCGACCTCACCGATGAGCAGTTCGCGGCGCTGCGCGCCCAGGCGCGAGCGCTGCTCGAAGGTTAGCGGGGTCACGCAGCGCGGTCGTAACCTTCATCACGTCAGGGTTTTCTTTCTTCCCTTTCGCTCTTCGCGCACTTCTGCCTCGAGAAACCACTCACCCGAAGCGTGCTGATCGCATGGTTGTACATAGTGGATAAGAGGTGGTTCTGGCCTAGACAAGCGGGAGTCGCTGATCTACCATTGCTGCACGTACCAGAAGAGCGATTACGTGCGATTGCGTTCTTTCATCGATCGTCGTCACTCCCGGCCTTGGGCGGAGAGAGTTCCACCGGCCTTTCAGCGCATCTCGCCTGGTGTGACAAAGGTTCGCGGGTTTGGTGACACACCCCTTCCCCATGGGGGACGGAGGGCAGGTAGCAATGGTACTTGAGACGAGATGGCGAGCGCAGTCGTGAATCGGCCGCCGAACGGCGTGATTTCTGCTGCCGTCCCGCGTTCGTGACACCAGCTCCGTCGAATGCGCATGTGCCGTGGGCGGCGATGCCGACGCAGACAGCGATGTTACGCTGGCCCGGCAGACCAAGTCACAGTCAGCCGGCGCTGCCGGCGTTGTCGCGGCACCCACTCGCTGCGTCAGGGAGTGGGTCTCTCGGCACCGAGTGGGGCACGCCAAAGACCTCCGCGTTGGTACGGCCGGGTCTTCATATCCTTCGAACAAAGGCGGGAGCAGTAGATGAACGGTGATGCAACGCAGTCCGCTGACCAGGAAGTCGGCATTGGCAACGTCGAGGCCGACGTTGCCAAGGTGTTCGAAGACGAAGCTATCAGAGTCGTTGACGCGGGCAAACAGAAGGACGTCGTGCTGCGCATGATCGGAGCGCTGGCGTTTCATTACCATTGCCCCGAGTTCGGCTACATCCAGACCAAGCTGCACAGGGTCTACACCGACATCGATTTCGCCGGCTACGCCAAGCAGTCGCGGCAGATTCGTGAACTCTTCGTCGGGCTTGGCTACGGCGAGGACGTCGAGATCAATAGTTTCCACGCCGAAGCTGGCCGTCTCATCTTTAATCACCCGCAAACGCACCTGCACATTGACGTCTTCATGGACAAGCTCGATTTCTGCCACCCCATTCCGTGGAAGAGCCGACTCGAGGTTGACGACCCGACGATCCCGCTGGCCGAACTCCTGCTCGAGAAGATGCAAATCGTCAAGATCAACGAGAAGGACATCATCGACACGATCATGCTGCTGCGCGAGCACGAGATCGGCGCCGATGACAACGATCACATCAACAGTGACAAGGTGGCTGAGCTATGTGCACAGGAGTGGGGACTCTGGCGCACAACGTCCATGAACCTCGAGAAGGTGCGCGGCTTTCTGCCCCATTTTGAGCTGACGGGGGAAGACACGACGGTTGTGTCTCAGCGTCTCGACGTCCTCCTCAGGGCGATGAACGAACGCCCGAAGGGCACGAAGTGGAAGCTGCGCGCCAGGGTTGGTGACAAAGTGAAGTGGTACAAGGAGATCGACTGACGGCGGTCGACTGACGGCATCCCTGTGGCATCAAGCCACGCGACTTCGGAACAGGTGAGACCACTATGGCATTCTGGAAGAAGAAGGACGACGCGGGATCAACGCAAGCGCGTCTGTTCTTCGCCACCGACGTTCACGGCTCTGAACGCACCTTTCGCAAATTTCTCAATGGTGCCAAGTTTTATCACGTCGATCACATCATCATGGGCGGCGATATCACCGGCAAGTTTCTCGTGCCGATCGTCGACGAAGGCAACGGTCATTACCGGGTCACCATGCAGGGCAGTGCCGAGTCGCTTGAGGGTGAGACTGCGTTGCAGGCGGTCAAGGAGAGAGTCGAGACCCTCGGTTTTTACCACATCACGCTGGAAGAGGATGAACTGCGTTCGATGCAGGAACACCAGCAGGAGATCGACGCGGTGTTTCGGCGACTCGGGCGCGAGCGCCTGGAGAGCTGGATTGCGCTCGCCGATGAGCGCCTGAAGGGGACTAGCGTCAAGTGGTATGTCACCGGCGGCAATGACGACCCGGAAGACGTTCTCAGTGTGCTGGAGACTGCTCACAGCGACCACGTTGTCAACTGCGAAGGCAGAATGGTGGTGATCGACGACATCTATCCGATGGCCAACTGCGGCTACAGCAATCCGACCCCGTGGCACACGCCGCGGGAGGTAGATGAGGACACACTGGAGGGTCATCTGGAACAGGCGGTGCAGGGTATCGAAGACTTTGGCAGTGCAATCTTCAACATGCACGTGCCACCCTACGACTGTACGCTCGATGAGTGTCCCAAGCTTGATTGGTCGACTGACCCGCCTTCGCCCGTCGTCGTGGCCGGTGTCGCCCAGTCGGCGAGCGTCGGCAGTACAGCCGTGCGCAAGGTGGTCGAAAAGTACCAGCCGCTGCTGATGCTCACGGGGCACATCCACGAGGCGCGCGGCTTGGTGAAGATCGGCCGCACGACGGTCATCAATCCCGGCAGTGAGTACGGCGAAGGCATCTTGAGGGGGTGCATTGTTACTCTGGCGCCGGGCAAGGTCGTCGGCTACCAGATGACGTCGGGATGAGGTTCTAGCAGCTAGGCATTCGTTCTTTTTTTGCGGTCCGCTCCACTACTTGATTTGGGGGTTGAGATGGAAGCAACTGCTGCAAAGCCTGAAGTTTTCAGTCGCAAAGCTTCGGGGCTGTCCCGGGTGATGTCACCCTGGTCGGCGTTCATGTACAATTTCCTGACCATGGGCGTGATTTTCCCGTGGACGTTTGTGTGGGCGCCGGAGGCGTTTCCCGGCGTCTCAGTGTGGGCGGCCTGCCTTTTTGCGACGCTGCTCGAGCTGCCGATAGCGCTTGCCTATGTGTGGATGGCGACGGCGATGCCGCGCAGCGGCGGTGACTACGTGTTCCAGAGCCGCATGCTCGGCGGCGCGATTGGCTACCCAGTCGTCATGAGCGGCTTCGTCATCTGGATTTTGCAATGGCTGGCGCTGGCTGGTTGGCTGTTCGCGGTCGTTGGC
>JBKQWK010000216.1:0-64392 GCA_052139595.1 Thermoleophilia bacterium
CTCACGGCGGGTCGCAACCCGGTACGCGTGGTTGTCAGTCGTAGCGGCGTTCTGCCACCGCAGGCGAAGCTCATTGCCAGCGACGATGCGCCGACGATTCTCCTCTGTGACCGTTTGCCCGCCGGCCAGATCAGCGCTACCTATGCTGCCCACGTCGAGGTCATCGAAACTGGCGGTGACCTGGCGACCGGCCTGGCCGAGTTGGCACATCGTGGTTTGCTCGACATCATCTGCGAGGGCGGGCCGACGATCGCCGCTGCCCTGCTTGAGGCTGGTCTGCTCGATCGCCTGATGCTCTTCGTGGCGCCGCTCGTGATTGGGCGCGGTGCCGCCGATCTGTTTGCCACCACCGCAGTCGAGCACGTCGCTGCTGCGCGTTGTCTGCGCGCGGTTGAGTGGCGTCAGGTCGGCCCTGACCTCCTGTTTGAAGGCCGGCTGCCGACCGATGAAAGCGAAACTAGTGGCGAGCGCAAGAAGAGAGAGGCCTAACCATGTTCACGGGCATCGTCGAGGAAGTTGGCACACTGCGCGCCGTGCGCATTGGCAGTCTTTCCGCCGAGATCGAGGTGGCCGCGCAGCTGGTGCTCGAAGGTACGGTGGTGGGTGACTCGATCCTTATGCAGGGAGTCTGTCTCACGGTGACGCGCCTGGGCAGCGGATTCTTCGCGGCCGACGCCCAACCCGAGACAGTGCGCCGTACAACCCTGGCCGCCCTGAAACCAGGGACACCGCTCAATCTTGAACGGGCCCTCACGCTGAGCAAAGGTCTTGGTGGCCACCTGGTCCAGGGTCATGTCGATGATGTCGGTTCAATTGAGTCGATCAGGCCCGAGGGCAACGCGCAGGTTGTCACGATCACGTTGCCGACGGAGGTCGCGAGACTGTGTGTAGACCAGGGTTCAATCGCCGTCGATGGCATCAGTCTCACCATTGTCCAGGTACGCGACTCGACACTACGGGTCTCGGTGATCCCGCACAGCGTGCAGACGACGACCATCGCCCACTTGCGTCCGGGCGCTCACGTCAATCTGGAGGCCGACTTGATCGGCAGATATGTCTACGCGTTCCTCCAGCGTCGTGCTGGCGCCAGTGAGGGAATTTCCTGGGAGAAGCTCTCAGAAGCGGGGTTCGTATGAGCACAAGCACGCCAGAAGACAACGGTCGCGACAAGTTTGCGGCTACCACTGATCCGCTCGCAGTGAGCGAAATCGTCTGTAACAGCGATCACTTCGGCGACCCGCGCGGCGCCACGTCAGTCGCTGCCTGCGCTAAGGAAGCGCCCTTTGCCACGATCGAAGAAGCGCTGGCCGACATGCGCGCCGGCAAGATGGTCATCGTCTGCGATGACGAAGCCCGCGAGAATGAGGGCGACCTCACTATGGCAGCTCAGTTTGCCAGTCGCGAGACAATCAACTTCATGGCCAAACACGGTCGCGGACTCATCTGTCTGGCGCTCACACCTGAACGCTGTACGCAGCTCAATCTGCCGCCGATGGTGACCGCCAACAAGGCACGGTATCAGACGGCGTTCACCGTCTCGATCGAAGCCCGTGACGGAGTCACGACTGGCATTTCGGCAGCCGACCGAGCGCATACGGTTCAGGTTGTCATTGACCCTGCCAGCACGCCTGACGATCTCGTGCAACCGGGCCACGTCTTTCCGCTGGAGGCGAAGCCTGGGGGAGTGCTCGAGCGCACCGGTCAGACAGAGGCCGGTGTTGACCTCGCCCGATTGGCTGGGCTCACGCCGGCGGCGGTGATCTGTGAGGTCATGAACGACGACGGCACTATGGCGCGCGTCCCCGACCTGATGCCTTACGCCTTGCATCACGATCTGAAAATTGTCACCGTGGCGGATCTCATCGAGTACCGGCGGCGCACGGAAAAGCTCGTACGTCGCGCCGCCGAGGCTCACCTGCCGACCAAGTACGGCGATTTTCGCGCCATCGGCTATGAGTCGCTCGTAGATGGTGCGCATCACATGGCCATGGTCAAGGGCGACGTTCAGGGCAAGGAGAACGTGCTCGTGCGGGTACACTCCGAGTGTCTCACCGGCGATGTCTTCGGCTCGCTGCGCTGCGACTGCGGCGACCAGCTCGCCGCGGCCATGATGCGGGTCGAAGAGGAAGGTGAGGGCGTAGTTCTGTACATGCGCCAGGAGGGACGCGGCATCGGCTTGCTCAACAAGCTGCGTGCTTACGCACTGCAAGAGCAAGGTCGCGATACCGTGCAGGCCAACATCGAGCTTGGCTTCGCGCCCGATTTGCGCGACTACGGCATCGGTGCCCAGATTCTCGTTGACCTGGGGCTGACGACCATTCGCATCATGACCAACAACCCAGTCAAGATCGTCGGCCTCGAAGGATACGGACTGCGCGTCACTGAGCGTGTGCCGATTGAGGTCGCCCCGCAAACCGAAAACCTGCGCTACCTGCGCACCAAGCGCGACAAGATGGGCCATCTTCTTGAACACAGCACGCTGACGGTACATGAAGATGAACAGGACTGAAGACACAGGCGTATCGCCACGATCGCAAAGGAGCTGAAGAAAATGACCAGCTACGAAGGGATGCTGAACGGCAAAGGGCTGCGCTTCGCGCTGGTCGTCGGCAGGTTCAACGAGTTCATCTCGCTGCGTCTGTACGATGGTGCTCTCGACTGTCTGCGTCGCCATGATGTTGACGACGCCGGCATCGATGTAGCCTGGGTGCCGGGAGCGTTCGAAATGCCACTGGTAGCACAGCGTCTGGCGGCCAGCGGTGCATACGATGCCGTCGTCTGCCTGGGGGCCGTGATCCGTGGAGGCACGCCGCACTTTGACTATGTCGCCGCTGAAGCCGCCAAGGGGATCGCCAAGGTGAGTCTCGACAGTGGCGTACCCGTGGTCTTCGGTGTGCTTACCACGGACACGATCGAGCAGGCCATAGAGCGGGCCGGCACAAAGGCCGGCAACAAGGGTTGGTCGGCAGCTCTGACGGCCCTGGAGATGGCCAGCCTGTTCCACGTCCTGCCGTGAAGCCGCCCTCGGCGGCGGGGAGTCACTTCGTGCCGCCGCGCGGGGACGCAGAAAAACACCCCCGCGGTGACATGAACCTCGGGGGTGACGTTGCTTTGGTTACACTTGCGCCGACCTGCTGGTTACAGCGCCTTCTGCACGCGGCCCGATTTGAGGCAGCGCGTGCAGACGTACGCCGACTGGGGGCGACCGTCTTTAACGATGCGAATGCGCTGCAGATTCGGGCTGAAACGGCGCTTGGTAGCGCGGTTGGAATGGCTGCGACTCTGTCCGACGACAGGCGCCTTACCACAGGCAACACAGACTTTCGACATAGGTGATCCCTCAACTTGATTACGTGCCGGGGCGAAAGTATGCTACAGCCGCTCCGACAAAGCAAACGTCGTGGCAGTAGCTCTCGTGCTTGGCCGTCGGTTTTGAGGTTGAATGGCGCTGTTCAACAAGGAAATGTTGATCATTGAGGCGCTCGAGAAGCATCCCGACGCGGGCGCCGTTTTCGAACAGTACGGCATGTCCTGTTGCATCTGTATGGGTGCGACCATCGAGTCGATTGAGGCAGGCGCGATCATGCACGCCATTGACCCCCAGATTGTCGTTGACCAGCTCAGTCGCCTCGGGCTCGATCGGCTCGTGAACGAGGCGTCTTGATATCGGCAACGCAGCAGCGCTCGTGGCCGCATCAATGATTACTCTCGATTTACACTCTTCGCTCAAGGGCGACGTTGTCGTCGCCGATGTCGTTGCGGCCAAACTTGCCGGTCAAGCCGCGCGCACGACGTACGGGGTTGTAGGCATGCACCGTTCACCGATGCGTAAGATCACGCAACTGCTCCATGGAGCGTTGACCGATGGTGTCCAGATCGAGAATGAAGGTGCAGCGGCACGTATCACTCTCCACGTGGTTATGGAGCGAGGCATTAATCTGGCGCAGGTTACCGCCAACCTGAAGGAGCAGGTGCGTTATCAGGTGGAGCACCTCGGCGGCGTACCGGTGAGTGAGGTCGTCGTCAGCGTTGAGGACCTGCAGGAGTGAACGCTCGTGACGCGGCGCTCGACCTGGTTGGCGGAGCGCTGGTGGCCGTTGAAGCCGAGCGAGAAATCATCAACGATCTCAATGTGTATCCCGTTCCGGACGGCGATACGGGCACCAACCTGGCGTTGACCGTGCGGGCCGTGACCGAAGAACTCGACCAGTCACCGGCGAGTGATCTTGCCACGGTGGCGGCGGCGATCACTAAAGGTTCGCTGATGGGCGCCCGCGGTAACTCCGGCGTGATCCTTTCGCAGATCGTCCGGGGAGCGTGCGACGTCATTGCCGCCTCCGAGCGAGTCGACGCGACCGTGTTTCGAGCGGCCCTGCGCGAAGCTGCCAATGCAGCCTACCGCGCGGTCAAGCAGCCAGTCGAGGGCACAATGCTCACGGTAGTTCGCGAAATGGCCGCGGCGGCACAGTCTGCCCCGGCGTCGTTCGGCATGGTCGAACTGGTCGATCTCGTTGAAGACGCCGGCCGGGTCGCCGTCGAGCGCACGACCAGCCAGCTTGCTGCCCTGCGCTCTGCTGGCGTCGTCGATGCCGGCGGCTACGGACTGCTTGTGCTCTATCGCGGTCTCACCGAAGCGTTGCCGGATGTGCAGCGTGGAGCCGCCAGCGGTCGCCGGCACAGGCCGGCGCCGGTCAGCACGCGCGAGCCGGCCGGCGGTGTCAGCGAGCTGTCGCCGTTTCGCTACTGCACCAGCCTCTTGATCAGCGGCGACAACCTCGTCCGCGAAACGCTCGAAAGCCTTCTCTCGTCGATGGGCGACAGTAGCTTGGTGGTTGGCAATGACCATATGCTCAAGATCCATGTGCACACGGACGATCCGGGCGCCGTCCTCAGTCAGGCTGTCGCTCTGGGCGCGATAAGTGAAGTCGAGATCAACGACATGCATGCGCAGACGCGCGACCGTGATGCCCGCTTGCAGGCACCACGTCCACAAGACACGGCAGTTGTGGCCGTGGTTGCGGGCGAGGGCAACAAAGACCTCTTTCGCGCCCTGGGCGTAGCGGCCGTGGTCGATGGCGGCCAGTCAATGAATCCGAGTGCGGCGCAGCTGCTCGATGCGGTTACCGGACTCGTGAGCGACGAGATCGTGCTGCTCCCGAACAACGGCAATGTAATCCTGACCGCCGAGCAGGCCGCCGGCATGAGCGAGCGTCACATTGCTGTTGTGCCGACCGTCAGTATCCCCTCCGGCTTGGCGGCCATGGTGGTTTTCGATCCTCACAGCGACGCTATCGGTAACGCTCAGGCCATGAAGGAGGCAATCGCTGGGGTGCGCAATGCTGAGATCACGTACGCCGTGCGCGACAGTGAACTCGACGGGATGCCCGTGAAAGCGGGCCAGGCGATGGGCATCGTCGACGGTCGGCTCATTGCTGCTGATGACGATCTGGTTGGCGTTTTTGCCCGCGTGATGACGGAGTTCGCCACCAGCCAGCCTGAGGTTGTGACCGTGCTGACGGCGCTCAACGGTTCAGCAGTGAGCGCCGTCGATCTCGAGGCCGCGGCACGCGCCGCCTGTCCGGCGGCCGAAATCGAGTTTCATGCCGGCGGGCAGCCGCTGTACCCGATCCTGGCGAGCGCCGAGTGAGCCTGCTTACGCTCGCCAATACGGCGATCGTCGTCGATTCCACGTGTGACCCGCCGGAAGGCTACCTTGAGCAGGCGGGTCTCTTCATGGTGCCCCTGACCGTCCACTTTGGCGACGAAACCTATCGCGACCAGATCGACCTCAGCTTCGACGAGTTCAAGGCGAAGCTGCTGGCGGCAACGACGCTGCCGACGACGTCGCAACCAACGGTGGCTCAGTTCAAACGGTGCTACCTTGACGTCGCCGCCCGCTATGAGCATGTCTTCAGCCTGCACATCTCGACAAAGATGAGCGGCACGGCCGACGCGGCTTTGGCGGCGGCGGCCGATTTTGCCAACGTTGACGTTGTCGATACGCATCTGGTCAGCACGACGATCTCGCTCCTCGTCGATCGCCTGCGCACACGGTTGGCGACCGGCATCAATCGTGACGATGCACGCGCCTACATTGACTTCTTTTGCAGCCATAGTCATACGATCGTTCACGCTGGCACACTTGAGTACCTGCGCCGCGGTGGCCGCATCGGCGCTGCCGCCTCGGTGATCGGTGGCCTGCTCAGCATCCACCCCGTCATTCAGGTTGCCGACGGCGAGATGTCGCCCTACACGAAAGCTCGTGGTCCGCAGCGGGCGCAAGCGGCCATGGTTGAGTTTCTGGTCAAGCACAGTAGCCTCAACGACAGTCTTTTCATCGCGCTCATAGATGCCATGAGCCCGCCTGGTGCCCTGGACTCGCTGGCAAGCGATATTTTCGCCGCGCGTCCCAATGCCGAGATCGTCATGACAGGCCGTACCGGAGCCGTGGTCGGTACACACATTGGCCCCAACACATCAGCGTTCGCTATGATTGCTGAGTGACTGGACCGCAGATTGTCGTCCCGTTTGCCGGGGGTCGATACAAACAGCGACCGTTGCCGACAGCGCTCTCCGTTGACTCGTCCTTTCTGACTCGTCCGCTGGCCGCCGTGACTGACGTCACGCCGGCTTTGGCCAAGCGTTTGACTGGGCTTGGCCTGGAAACCATCGGCGACTTGCTTGAGCACGTTCCTCACCGCTATGCCGACTATCGTGACCGACGCACGATCGCGGAACTTCGCGTCGGCGAGGAAGCGACAATTCGTGGCGTCGTTGAACAGATCCGTGGCGAGCGAACCTTGCGGCAGCACGTGGCCGTTGTGCATGCACTGGTCAGCGATGGCAGTGGTGTGGTCGACGCGACGTGGTTCAATCAGCTCTACCTGACCAAGGTCATCATCGCGGGCATGACAATCAGTCTGCGAGGCGTCTTCAAGCCGGCAGGGCGAAGGCCTACCTTTCTCGTCAAAGCGCACGAACTTCTCGGCGAGGACAGTGACAGCTTGCACACCGAAGGCCTCGTACCGGTGTATCCGGCCAGCGAGGCCGTTTCTGCCCGCCAGCTACGCACCTTGCTGCACACCGTTTTGCCCCTGGCACGTCGCATGCCCGATCCTTTGCCGGCGCGTGTGCGGGCCCGCGAAGACCTGCCGACAAGGGCTGCTGCCGTGCTGGCGATACACCTGCCACGTTCACTCAACGAAGCCGACGTGGCCCGAGCGCGCCTGGTCCTCGAAGAACTCATTCTGCTTCAAGTCGGACTCTTGCTCCATAAAGTACGCGAACGAGCCTGGGCCACGGCGCCGGCACTAGTGCCGCCAGGCGCTGCCGCACGGCAGTTCATGGCGGCGCTGCCGTTTGCCCTCACGGAACACCAGCTTCAAGCGGTCGCCGAGATCGAAGCAGACCTGCAGCAAACAGCGCCGATGCGCCGTTTACTACAGGGTGACGTCGGTGCTGGCAAGACGATCGTGGCTCTCTATGCTCTGCTGCGCGCCGTCGAGAATGGCTATCAGGGAGCGCTCATGGCGCCGACTGAAACGCTGGCGGAGCAGCATGCCGCCACGGCAGCCGAACGCCTCGGCGACTTGGCAAAGATCGAGCTACTCACTTCTCGTCTGACGGCCGCCGAGCGTCGAGCTGTGCTGGCGCACATCGTTTCGGGCGAGGCACAGATCATCATCGGCACCCATGCGCTGATCCAGAGCGACGTGCACTTTGCGCGACTTGGTGTGGCAGTTGTCGATGAGCAGCACCGCTTCGGTGTGGCCGCTCGTGACGAGCTGGCTCGCAGCGCCACCAACCAGACGCAGATGCCGCACCTGCTGTACATGACGGCCACACCCATTCCGCGCACATTGGCGCTGACAGTCTATGGCGACCTTGACGTTTCGGTGGTCGCCGAGATGCCGGCAGGGCGGCTGCCGGTGCAGACGCGCCTGGTTGATGAATCGCAGCGCCCACAGGCGTACGACTGGGTGCGCCGACAGCTCGACAAGGGCCGGCAGGCGTATGTTGTCTGCCCGGCGATCGAGGAGTCGGAGTCGGTCCGCGCGGCGACCGCGATCGCCGAAGCAGCACGCCTGCAACGCGGCGAACTGCGGGCCTACAGCGTTGCCGTTTTACACGGCCAGCTCAAAGCCGCCGAGCGCGAGCAGACGATGGCCGCGTTCAAGGGTGGGCTGGTGCAGGTACTGGTTGCCACAAGCCTCATTGAAGTCGGCATCGACGTTTCTAATGCAACTGTCATGATCGTTGAAGGCGCCGAGCGCTTTGGCCTCGCTCAGTTGCACCAGTTGCGCGGTCGAGTCGGTCGCGGTAAGGCGAAGTCGTACTGCCTGCTGTTCAGCGGCGCCACAGAAGGACCCGCCCGCCAGCGACTGAACGCTCTCCTCGCCACGGTTGATGGATTCGCTCTGGCCGACAAGGATCTTGAGATTCGCGGCGAGGGACAGCTCTTTGGCCCGCGCCAGGCGGGCCTGAACGATCTCAAGCTGGCGCGCCTGGCGCGTGACCGTGATGCGGTTGCGCGGGCACGGGCCATCGCCGCCGACATTCTCGCCACGGACCCTCAGCTGACGCGTCCCGATCATCGGCCCCTTGCTGACGCGGTGCGCAGCGCTTTCGGCGGCGAGTTTGCCTGGCTGTTGAAGGCATGAGCACAGGGCATACTCACCTCATGAAGCCTCGCGAGCTGATAGCCACGCACACCAACACCGACTTCGATGGGTTCGCGGCCATGGTGGCCGCACACAAGCTCTACCCGGAAGCAGTGATGTGCTTGAGCAACGCCGTGAATCGTAACGTGCGTGAGTTCCACAGCCTCTATGCGGACGAGATCGAAACCGTGGAACCCGCTGCCGTCGATGTGGCGGCTGTTCGTCGTCTGATCCTCGTTGACACGATTCACCCAAACCGATTGGGGGAACTCGCTCCCCTCTGCCGGCGTAAGGACGTTGATGTGATCGTTTTCGACCACCACGGCCATGCCGATGGCTTGCCGGACTTTGTCCGGCCCGAGCACGTCATCACCTCTGAGGATGGTTCGCTGGTTACGCTGCTGCTGCGGGTGGTCGCTGAGCGGGGCATACCGTTAACCTCACTGGAGGCGACAACCTGTGCGCTCGGCATTCATGAAGACACCGGCTCGCTGACCTTTTCGACCACGACGACCCGTGACGCCGAAGCGCTCGCGTTCTGCATGCGCAGCGGCGCCGAGCCGGACATTGTCGAGCGTTTCCTGCATACGCCGTTGACCATTGGTCAGCGGCACGTGCTGGCGGCGGCTCTGGCCGATGCCACGCCGATCGACGTGCCCGAACTCGAAGTGCTGGTGGCCGAGGTTCGCCAGCCGGCGTACGTGGAAGGCGTCAGCGTTGTTGCTCACCGTGTCATGGATCTGACGCACGCTGACGCCTTCTTTCTTCTCGTTCAGATGGAGGGGCGTATCTTCGTGGCGGCACGCAGTCGCGGCGGCGCGCTCGATGTCGGTACAGTTTTGCGCTCGGTTGGCGGCGGCGGCCACGCTGCCGCCGCTTCGGCGGTGTTCAAGGAGGCCGTCTCTGCCGCGAGCCTCGACACTGCCCGCAGCCGCTTGCAGCTCGCCGTGCGCGCTGGCTTGCCGATCAGTGTGTCGGCCCACGACCTCATGAGTCCTGTTGCCGAGGCAATTGTGGCTGCCAGCGCCGGCGTGGACGCAGCGGTTGTGATTTGCCGAAAGTTGCATCTCGGCGGTGTCGGCGTCAGCGAGAACGGGGTCGTGATTGGTGTCACCGGTCGCTCCGACCTCGAGGCGGCGGTGCGCCATCGCCTGGGCGGGGCTCCGGTTAAAGCGGTGATGAGTGGCCGCGTCGTCACTGTCGCCGAAACAGCCTCGACCGCAGCCATGCAACGACTGCTGGCGACGGCACCGACAGGCTGGCTGGCCGTCGTCAAAGAGCCGGACGTGGATCAGCCCCGGGTCGACGATATTCTCGGGCTGGTCACGCGGCGGGCGGTTGCGCGGCGACAGTCGCGCGAGCCCGTCGAGCAGCCGTCGCCGGCGGCGGCGAATGTCGCCGGCCTGCTCGCCGATTTGGGGCTTGATGATGTATTTGCCGATGTGCAGGCCGTCGCCGGCGGGTATCGCGGCGTTTACCTGGTCGGTGGGGCGGTTCGCGATCTGCTGTTGCGTGAGCGCACCATCGACATTGACCTGGCTGTCGAAGGCGACGGTATTGAGTTTGCGCGTGAACTAGCGCTACGACTTAATGGGCGGGTACGACCACACGAGAAGTTTCAGACGGCCGTGATTGTTGCGCCAGTTGACAAGACCGGACAACGGTTGCGGATTGACGTTGCCAGCACGCGCAGCGAGTTCTACGACTATCCGGCTGCCCTGCCTAAAGTTGAGCACGCGTCCATACGGAGTGACCTCGCTCGGCGCGATTTCACGATCAATGCCATGGCGGTAGCCCTCAAACCAGAAGAGTTCGGGGCTCTTTACGATCCGTTCGCAGGAATGGACGATCTTGCTGCTCGCCGTATCGTCGTGCTGCATGCGCTGAGCTTTATTGAGGATCCCACTCGCATCTTCAGGGCCCTGCGCTACGAAAGTCGGTATGGCCTGCGCATGGATCCACACACCTGGAACCTGGCGCGCACGTGCGTCGATCTCAACCTCGTCGGCGACCTTTCGTCGGCGCGCTTACGCGACGAACTCATTGTGCTGCTTGGCGAGAACACGGTCATGCCGGCCTTGCGACGCTTCGAGGAGCTTGACCTCGCTCGGGTTGTGCATCCACGTTGTGTACTTGATGAGACCGGCCGCGCCCTGTTGGGTCGGAGTGATGAATTGTGGCGGCGTTTGCGCCTGGCGGGCGAGGTGCCCCTGTGGCGTTTGCGTCTGGTCTGGCTGTTGCGTGACCTCGAACCCGAAGAACTCACGGCCTGGGCGACGGGAATGCGCTTGCGACGTCGCGACGCCGCGGTGCTCGCACGCGCCATGGTAGTCGGCCGACGCGTCGCTACCTTGGTCAAGCGTGGCCCGAGCGAGGCTGAGCTGTACGATTCTGCTGAAGGTGAGGCGGCCGAAGCACTGATTGTCGCCGCTGTCCTTGACGATAGCGGCAGCGTCGCTGACCGCATCGCGAGATACCTCGGCCGCACCCGAGCGACCCGACTCGTGGTCAACGGTGACGACTTGCTCGCCTTGGGCTACGTTCCCTCAGTCGCATTGGGAACCGTTCTACGCAGCCTTCTCCACCTGAAGCTGAACGGTGTGATCGATGGCCGGGAGCAGGAGCTGGAGGCGGCACGGCGCATGCTGTACCCTTGAATCGAGACCAACGATGATAAATAGCACACTCCTTCTCGACTTTGTCGTTACTCTGCCGATTCTGCTCGCCAGCCTCGTACTGCACGAGCTCGCGCACGGTGCCGTTGCGGCGTGGCTCGGCGACCCGACGGCGCGCTACAGCGGTCGCCTCACGCTCGACCCACGGCGCCACCTTGATTTTTACGGCAGCGTCATGCTGATGATCACCTTTGCCGTGTCGCAGGGCTCATTCTTCTTCGGATGGGCCAAGCCGGTGCCGGTCAACCCGGCTCTGATGCGCCATCCGCAGCGAGACATGATGCTGGTCGGCGCCGCCGGGCCGCTTACAAACCTGCTCATGGCGGCTGCTTCCGCAGGACTCATGCATCTCGCCATCCGCTACTCAGTGTTTCTCACCGAGGCGCTCTGGCTGGCTTTTCGGCTCAATATCGTGCTGGCGCTGATCAATCTCCTGCCGGTGCCGCCGCTTGACGGCTCGCGAATTCTCGGCGGCCTGTTACCGCCGCGCCTGTACCTGCGCTGGCGGACACTCGACCGCTATGGCGCTTATGTCTTTCCAGTGCTGCTGCTGCTCACCTGGCTGCGTCCGGGCGTGCTCAACGGTGTCGTCAGTGGAGTAATCCGCGTTTTTGCCAGTGTCCTGCTACCGGGCTGGCTCAGCTGACGTGGGCCGGCAGAACGACAGTACGACGTGGCCACTGGCAGTCAACGAACGCCTCATCGGTCGCCTGCCTTGGCTGGCGGCCGATGGTAACGACTGGCACATCGCCTTCAGCACACGCGAGGGGGGCCTCTCGCAGGGCATCGTCGCTGGTTTGAATATGGGTTTCAGCGTTGGCGACGATGCCCTCATCGTGCGTCAGAACCGGGGCTTGTTCTGCGCTGTCCTTGGCATAGATCCAGCGACACTGGTGGTACCCGAGCAGGTGCACGGTACGCGCTTGGCCTTGGTCGGCCGCGATGATCGCGGCCGCGGTGCCGGCAGCCGCCGCACGATGATCGCCGGCACCGATGGCCTCATCACCAGCAGTCCTGCGGTGCCGATCGTGGTCAGCTTTGCCGACTGCGTGCCAGTACTGATCAGCAGCTACAACGTCAACGGTGAGCGGGTGCTGGCTCTCGTCCATGCGGGCTGGCGCGGCATGCTCGCCGGCATCGTCGGCACCGCCGCCGGCTTGCTGGCTGCGGCTGGCAGCGTGGAGTCAGCCGTGATTGGCCCCAGCATCGGGCCGTGCTGCTTCACCGTCGACGATGCTTTGGCGGCGCAGTTCGCCGCTCGCTTTGGCGCTGCTGTGGTTGAGCGGCGCGACGGCAACGCGTACGTCGATCTGTGGGCCTGCGCCGCCAGCGAGCTGTTTGCTGCCGGTTTGCTCGGCGATCATCTGACGAACCCGCGACTGTGCACCAGCAGCGATCGGCGCTTTTACTCGCACCGTCGCGACCAGGGCCACACCGGACGCCAGGTCGCGATAGCATGGATCGACGAATCCTGACGGCCGGAGTGAGGAGGACCTGATGAAGCAGTTCAGCGGTACCGCCGACGCGATACAGCAACGGTTTGCCGAGGTGCAAGTCCGCGTTGACTCTGCCGCCACTGCCTCCGGCCGGCAGCCGGGTGATGTCGAGATTCTCGTCGCGACAAAGTACGTCCCTGTTGAGAACTTCGCGGCCTTGCACGAAGCCGGTGTGCACCTGATCGGCGAGAACCGTGTTCAGGACATGCTCGTCAAGCACGAGCGATTCGGTGATCTTTTCACGTGGGATTTCATCGGTCACCTGCAGAGCCGCAAAACCAAAGACGTACTACCGATCGTCAGACTGATACACTCCGTCGACAGTATGAGCGTCGTTCGCGAGATCCAGGATCGTGCCGACAGGAAAGTGCCCGTGCTTCTCGAAATCAACGTCGACGCGGAAGAAACGAAAAATGGGGTCACGCCAGATAACGTCGACGCGTTTCTCGATGAAGCCAGCGGCTACGACATGGTCGATTTCACCGGTCTCATGTGCATGCCGCCGCTGTTTGCCACTGCCGATCTGGCGCGACCATCGTTCGCTCGCGCGCGTGAGCTGGCCGGCCGCCTTTCTCAGACGTGGTCTGGCCGCTATACTTTCGCCCGACTCTCGATGGGCACGAGTGCCGATTACGAGGTCGCGGTGCTCGAAGGTGCGACGATCGTGCGTGTGGGCAGCGTCTTGTTCTGACCTGAGGCTGGAGGAGCTATGGGCGTAGGCGATTCGTGGCACAAGATCATGGTGTATTTCGGCATCGCCGAGGATGACGAGTACGACGAAGACGAGACGATCGCTCCGCAGGAAGAGCTGGAGCGCTCTTATCAGGAGCGACCCAACGTGCGCAAGATCAATCGCGGTCGACGCGCCGAGTACGACGACATCTTCAGCGACGACGCGCCGGCGCGAAGCCCGCGTCAGCGCGACGGCGAGAGAGTCGTGCGCGCCGTTGAACCGTTACGTCCAGCTCGCGTTGAGGTCCATCTCGTGATCCCCAAAACCTTTAACGATGCGCAGCAAGTGGCGGACAAGTTCAAGATCGATGTACCGGTGATCGTCAACCTGCAGAGTTCGGATACCGATCTGGCTAAACGTCTGATCGATTTCTGCAGCGGCCTCACCTACTCGCTGGACGGCGGCATGCAGCGCATCGGTGACAAGATCTTTTTGCTCACGCCGCGCAACGTCGAAGTATCAGCCGAAGAAAAGGCGCGTCTCATTGAGCGCGGCTTCTTCAATCAGTTCTAGCAGCTGATTGGCATGAATGTCGGCTTCCTCGGCTGCGGCCACATCGCTCAGGCGTTGGCGCGCGGGTGGACGCGGTCAAGTCTGGCGACAGCTCAACGGCCAGCCTTGGTTTTCTATGACGTCGCCCCTGCTCGGTCGGCCAGCCTGGCCGACCTGGCCGCTGGCAAGAACGTCGCCGCGGTGACCGATCTTGCCACCGCCAGTGACCTCATCGTACTTGCCGTGCGACCTCAGGATGCAGTCACTGCCTTGACGGCGCTGGCGCCGTCACTGGGTGACCGGCCGGTCGTCTCTCTCGCCGCCGGTCTGCGCGTGAGTACCCTGCAGCGGCAGCTGCCACAGGGCGCGGCCATAGGCCGCATCATGCCGAATGTAAATGTCGCCTTGGGCAGAGGAGCCCTGTTGTTCGCCGCTGGCTCGCTGGGAGAGCACGCGGAAGCTGTTCACGATGTGTTCGCTCTCGTCGGCGAAGTCGTACCGATTGACGAAGATCTCTTTAACGCTGCCACCGCCGTGGCCGGCTCAGGTCCCGGCTTCGTTGCTCTCTTTATCGAGGCACTGGAGACGGCCGGCGTCGAAGCAGGTTTGCCTGCGCTGGCCGCTCGCACTTTGGCTCAGGCGGTGTTCGCCGGCACTGGTCTGCTGGTAGAGGAGGGAGGCGACGCAGCCGCCGTCAAACGTGGCGTCTGTACTCCCGGCGGCATGACGGCCGCGGGCGTGACGGCGCTCGAAGAGCGCGCCGTACCGGCGGCCATCGCTGCCGCCGTCCGTGCTGCCATCGCGCGGGCGGCAGAACTGGCGTGACTACTTTCGTGCATATTCTCGAGTATGTGATTACGCTTTACACGTGGCTGATCGTCGCTCGTGCGCTGTTCAGCTGGTTTCCGTTGCGGCAGGGCACATCATTGATGCGTCTCTACGAAGTCATCTACGATCTGACTGAGCCGTATCTGGCACTCTTCCGCCGGATTATCCCGACATCACGCGGCAGGTCAGTCGCTATTGACTGGAGCGCATTGGCTGGTTTGCTCGTGCTGTTCATCTTGCTGCAGGTGATATCGCGCTTGTAATCGTACCGAGGGGGTCGATATGAAACTTACGCCACTCGACATCCGCCATAAGGAGTTCAAACGGGGCATGCGCGGGTATGCCGACAGCGAGGTCGACGAGTTTCTCGACGAGGTTGCCGACGAGTTTGAACGCCTGTTCAAAGAGAACATCGACCTGGGAGAACGCGTCGAGGCGCTGGACGAAAAGATCGCCCACTACCACATGATCGAGGACACCCTCCAGAAGACGCTCATCTCTGCCCAGCAGAGCGCCGACGAACTCAAGGCGAATGCGACCAAAGAGGGCGAACTCATTCTGCGCGACGCCGAACTCAAGGCACGGCAGATGGTGAACGAGTCATATGCCGACAAGCAGCGCGTCGAGAAGGAGCTGGCGGCGCTGAAGAATGCCGAAGACGAGTTCCGTTTTCGCTTTCGCAGTACGCTCGAGGGCTACCTCGGTCAGCTTGGTGATCTCGACCGTAACGCCCAGCAGCGCGTTAGTGAGTTCCAGCGTCAAGCCGACGCCCTCAAAGAAGCCATCGCGCGCGAAGACACCGTCGCACCACGGCAGGCACAGGCAGCGCCAAGCGTTGCATCTTCCGCAGAGGGGCGCGACGAACGCGAGGCGGCGCTAAACCGAGGCGAGCGGCAGCCGGCGGCGGAGCCAATCCCGGCAACGTCCGCCGCGGAGCCAGTGCCGACGACTTCGGCCACGCCGCCGGAGTTCACGATGCCGCCCGAGCCCGCAGCGGAGCAACCGACAGCACCTGACGCTCCCGCGCCGACGGAAGAGGTCGGGGCAAGCATGGCCACCGAGCCAGCCGCGGTGCAGAGTGCGCCGACGGATGCACCAACAGCAGAGTCGCTGTCGCCGTTCAGCCCTCCCGTTTCCGACCGGCGTCTGCCGGTGGAATGGCGGGTGACCTCGCCGGAGGACGATGAGCCGGCCAACCAGGTTGCGGCGTTCGATCACCTTGCGCTGGTTGACGGCGACGCGGCGGATGAAGCGGCGGCCCCACCGGAACGCGTGCGCTTTACGCTTGATGACGTGCCCGCTGACGGCGATATCAGTGTCGACGACTTCAAGTGGTAGCAGCGGACCTGTTCGTGCCTCCGGCGACGATGTCTTGCTCGCCGTGTGGGTGATGCCCGGAGCCAGCCGTAGCGAACTGGTTGGCGTCAAGGATGACCAGTTGCGTCTGCGCCTGGCGGCACCGGCGCACGAAGGTCGAGCGAACGCTGAGCTGGTGCGCGTCATCGCGAAACTGCTGGGTAGGCGTCGCAACGAAGTAACCATCGAGATGGGCGCGTCGTCGCGGCGCAAGCTGGTGCGTGTTGCGGCAGCGACGTCAGTGGACGTCGCTGCCCGACTGGGAGTCTGACGGGGAGGGATCCATGGCAAAGCTTGCGTACTGTGAAATCTGCAAGGCGACTTATCCGCTGATTGTTGTTGATGGTGCGGGTACGCGTGGCAAGGGCAAAGAGTTGCAGTGTCCCATGGGGCACGTCGACGTACACGAGGTTGACGCCGCCTCGTGAAGGCACACGCGCTGCCGCCGGCCTGTCTCGCCACTGCCGCCGCGGTGCTGGTCGTCGATCAACTGAGCAAGTGGCTTGTCGTCAGCCATGCCGCCGACCTGCCGTATCGAGTGGCCGGCGGCATCCGCATCGCCATCTTCCATAACTACGGCGTCTCGTTCAGCCAGTTCGAGCAAGGCGGGACTCCGGTGAAGGCCGTGGTCGCCTTGGTCACTGTCGCTATCTGCCTCGCTTGGCTGTACGTACCCCGGCGCTTCATCTGGCCGCTGGCCTTCGTTGTCGGCGGCAGTATCGGCAACCTCGTTGACCGCCTGCGCTGGGGTTACGTCGTCGACTTCATCAGTCTGCCTCACTGGCCGACGTTCAACGTGGCCGACACGGCGATCGTTCTTGGCGTGGCGGCGACAGCGCTGCTGCTTGTTCTGCAACGCTGACGCGTGTGCCTGGTTTCATTGCCACTGCCGCTAACGTTGGGCGTCGACTCGACGTTGTGCTGGCCGAACAGGCGCGCTTTTCGCGGGCCGCGGCGCAGCGTCTGATCGCCGCTAACCGTGTTACCATCGCTGGGGTACCAGCCGCCCAAAAACACCATCTTCGAGCCGGGGACGAGGTCATGTGGACGCCTCTGCCGGTCGAGAAGAGCGGCCTTACTGCGGAGCAACTGGACCTCCACATTGTCTATGAAGACGAGTGGCTGCTCGTCGTCGACAAACCAGCCGGCATGGTCACGCATCCTGCGCCCGGGCATGAACACGGCACGCTCGTCCACGGCCTCCTCGACCACGGCATCAGTGGCGGCCACGGCAGCCGGCCGGGCGTCGTCCATCGTCTCGACAAGGATACGTCTGGCCTTCTCATCGTCGCCCGCGGTGACGCTGCTTATCAGGCCCTGGTGGCAGCGATGGCGCAACGCCAGATTAAGCGCACCTACATCGCCCTCTTGAGCGGCAGGCTGCCGCAGGATGAAGGCGCGATTGACGCTCCTATCGGCCGCCATTTACGCGATCGCCGGCGCATGTCGCTCCACAGCGCAAAACCACGTCGCGCCGTCACGCACTTCACGGTGCTCGACCGCGTGCCCGACTACACGCTGGCGCGCGTGCAGCTCGAGACGGGGCGCACGCACCAGATTCGCGTGCACATGGCCGCGATAGGCTACCCGGTCGCCGGCGACGTGCAATACGGCTGCAAACACCGACCAGCGCGCCTGGAGCGGCAGTTTCTGCACGCCAGCCGTCTTGCCTTCGCTCACCCTGTCGACGGGCGGCAGCTCGACTTCGTCAGCCCGCTGCCACCCGACCTAGCTGCCTTTCTCGCCGACCACGGCCTCACGTTGCCGCCATTCTGACGACCGTTTTGGCACCCGCGTGTCGACTCTTGACCGACCGCAGCGCCACTGCTAAAGTATTCATGACCTTTAAACGCGTCCTGCGAGACCGGAAAGGATGATGGCCATGACGCTGCCGTTCTCAAACCCCTCCTCGGCGGGGTTTTTCCATGTCTAGGGCCGACAATGAAGTCGTGATCCTGGACGGGGAACAAATGAGCCGTACGCTCACACGGATCGCTCATGAAATCCTCGAGAAGAACGCCCCCGACTCCACCCTCGCCGTAGTCGGCATTCATACGCGCGGTGCCTACCTCGGACGACGCCTGCACCGTCTGCTCAGTGATCTCAGCGCCAGCGAGGTGCCGCTCGGCGAGATCGACATCAGCTTCTACCGCGACGATATCGCCGCCCGCGGGGCGACGGGAGTCATCCCGAAAACGCTGCAGCCGGTCGTCAAAGACACCGACCTGCCATTCGACCTCACAGGTATGACGGTGATCCTGGTTGACGATGTGCTGTACACGGGGCGAACGATCCGGGCAGCTATCGATGCCCTCTTCGACTTCGGTCGACCGACGCGTATTCAACTCGCCGTGCTGGTCGACCGCGGCCACCGCGACCTGCCAATCCGACCGGACTACGTCGGCAAGAACCTGCCCACGGCCTTGCACGAACGCATCAATGTGCGTGTGCAGGAATGCGATGGCGTTGACGAAGTCGTGCTCGTGCGGGCGCGGGAAGGTGAGTGATCATGGCCAAGCGTGACCTGATATCAATTGAAGATCTCTCGCGGTCCGATGTTGAGTTGCTCCTCGACACCGCCGAGAGCTTTCTGCCGGTTTTGCAGCGCGACATCAAGAAAGTGCCGACGTTGCGCGGCCGTACCGTCGTCAATCTCTTTTGGGAGTCGTCGACGCGCACTTCTTCGAGCTTCGATCTGGCGGCCAAACGGCTCTCCGCGGACACTCTTGCGCTGAAGTCATCGGGATCAGCGATCGAGAAAGGCGAAACGCTGAAAGACACGACGATCACCCTGTCGGCCTACTCGCCTGACATCATCGTCTTGCGTCATCCTTCGGCCGGCGCCTGCCAGATCGTCTCGGCCAACACGGCGGCGAGTGTTATCAACGCCGGTGACGGCAAGCACCAGCACCCAACACAGTGCTTGCTCGATCTCTTCAGCTTGCGCCAGAATCTCGGCCGCAACCTCCAGGGTCTGCGTGTGTTCATCGTTGGCGATATTCTGCATAGCCGCGTGGCGCGCAGCGACATTATGGGTTTTAAGCTGCTCGGCATGGACGTCACTCTGGTGGCGCCGCCGACGCTCATGCCGCGCGACATCGAGCAAATGGGCGTCACGGTCGAGTACGACCTCGCCAACATCAAGCAGGCCGATGTTATCTACCTGCTGCGCATTCAAAAGGAGCGCATCAAGGCCGGCGCCAACTACCTGCCTTCGCTACGCGAATACTCGCAATTGTACGGGATTACCGCAGGGCGGCTGCGGCCCGGACAGCGCGTCATGCATCCGGGACCAATCAACCGTGGCGTCGAGATCGCCGCCGAGGTCGCCGACGACGACGAGAACCTCATCGCCGACCAGGTCTTCAGTGGCTTGGCGGTGCGCATGGCCATTCTGTATCGCACCATCGTCGGCTACAGCGACGGTGCCGCCAGTGGGGAGGTGCTCTGATGGAGCGCACGTGGAGCAAACACCTGCCGGCGGTCGAGATGCTGTTCAGGGGGGGCCGCGTTGTGGACCCGGCGGCCGGCATCGACAAGGTCTGCGACGTGCTGCTGCGCAAAGGCAAGGTTGCCGAGGTCGGCGAGCATCTGGTCGCCGCAAAGGGAACCCGGGAGGTCGACGCCGCCGGCATGCTCGTCATGCCGGGCTTCGTCGACCTGCATGCCCATCTGCGCACTCCCGGACGTGAAGACGAAGAAGATATTGCCAGCGGCTCGCTGGCAGCTGCCGCCGGTGGCTTCGTGACGGTCTTCGCCATGGCCAACACCGACCCGACCGTCGACACGGCGAGCGTGTTGCGCGGCCTTGTCGAAACAGCACGCGCTGAAGCGGTCGTGCCGGTGGGCTTCTTTGCCGCCGTCACGCGCGGCTTGCAAGGCGAGCAACTGACCGAGATGGGCGAATTGAGTGCAGCCGGCGCTGTAGCCTTCAGCGACGATGGCCACCCACTGGCAACAGCGGCCCTCACGCGTCGCGCTCTGCAGTATGTCAAGGTCAGCGGCCGCTACATCGCCATTCACGCCCAGGACGACTCGCTCATGACCGGCGGACAGATGCACGAGGGCGCCGTGTCGGCTCGTCTCGGCCTCGCCGGGATCCCGGACCTGTGCGAGAGCCTCGACGTGGCGCGAGCACTCGACATCGCCGCCTATGAGGGTGCGCGCGTGCACATCTGTCATGTCAGCGCCGCTGCTTCACTGGCAGCCATCGAGCGTGCCAAGGCCGCCGGCGTAGCCGTTACGGCCGAGGCCACACCGCATCACCTGACGCTCACCGACAGCACCGTCGAGACGCTGTCTGCCAACTTCAAGATGAATCCGCCGCTGCGGCCCGAGAGCGATCGCGCCGCCCTGGTGGCGGCGCTGAAGAGCGGCATCATCGATTGTGTTGCCACCGACCATGCACCACATGCGGCCGAAGAAAACGACGTACCTTTCGAAGAGGCCCCCTTTGGCATCGTCGGTCTTGAGACTGCCTTCAGCGTCCTGTACTCGGAGCTTGTCGGTAGTGAGGCGCTTGATTTGCCGACGCTGATCACGCGCATGAGCGCCGCCCCGGCGCGCATCGCCGGTATCGCCGTGCCGACCATCGCCCCTGGTGCAGTGGCCAATCTCTGTGTCGTCGACCCGCGGCGTCAGTGGACGGTAACGGCGCAGAGCCTGCAGTCCCGATCATTCAACTCGGCCTGGCTGGGCCGCGAGCTGACCGCCCGCGTCATGTTCACGGTTGCTGCCGGTCACCTCGCCTGGGAGGCCGATGCCTGAGCGTGCCCTCATCGTCCTTGAAGACGGCGCTGTCTTCGCCGGCGAGGCTCTCGCCGGCGCGGGCAGCGCCGGCGGCGAACTCGTTTTCAACACCAGCATGACTGGCTATCAGGAGATCGCCACCGATCCCTCGTATGCCGGCCAGCTCATCGTCTACACGTTCCCCATGAACGGCAACTACGGCTGTGACCCGCGGCGTGATGAGTCGGACCAGGCCCAGGCGCGTGCCATCGTTGCCCGCGAGATCACCAACTATCGTTTCAATCACGACTCATCGTCGACCTGGCTAGACTGGCTGAGCGAGCACAACGTGCTTGCCGTGAGCGGGGTTGACACCCGCGCCCTGACACGGCATATCCGCGACCAGGGAGCCCTGCGGGCCGTGATCAGCACAGAAACGGAGGACGTGGCCGCGCTGCGTAAAGCCGCTCAGCGGCTGCCGCGCATGGCCGGCCTCGATCTGACCAAGAGCATCACCTGCTCGGCGCCCTACACCAGCCCGGCAACAGCGGCCGGTTCGCCGACTTTTGCCGGGCAGGGTGTGCCGGCCCTCAATGTTGTCGCCTATGATTTTGGCATCAAGCGCAGCATGATCCGCTATCTCAACGAGCAGGAGTTCAACGTTACCGTGGTGCCGGCGGGTACGAGCGCGCGTGAGGTGTTGCGCTTGGCGCCGGACGGCGTTTTTCTCAGTAACGGGCCCGGCGACCCGGCCGCCGTCATGTATGGCGTCAAGGCGGTGAATCGGCTGCTCGGCAAGGTGCCCATCTTTGGCATCTGCCTCGGCCATCAGCTGCTGGCTCTGGCACTCGGCATGAGCACCTACAAACTCAAGTTCGGCCACCGCGGCGCGAATCATCCCGTCAAGGACCTGCGCACGGGCATTGTCGAGATCACGACCCAGAATCACGGCTTCGCCGTCAAGGACGAAGGCGGTGCCCGCGACGGCACCGAAATCACTCACGTCAATCTTGACGACCAGACCGTCGAGGGCCTCGCCTGTCCGTCGTTGTTCGCGTTTTCCGTGCAGTATCACCCAGAATCAACGCCCGGGCCACATGACTCACTCTACCTGTTCGAGCGTTTCCGTACTGAGATCGCCCGCTTCAAGGAGCGTGGTTAGATGCCACGCCGCACAGACATCAAGAAGATTCTCATCATCGGCTCGGGACCGATCGTCATCGGCCAGGCCTGTGAATTCGATTATTCCGGCACGCAGGCCTGCAAGGTGCTGCTCGACGACGGTTTTGAGGTCGTGCTCGTCAACAGCAACCCAGCCACGATCATGACCGATCCGGACTTCGCCACGCGCACCTATATCGAGCCCCTTGACGTTGCCACCCTGACGCGCATCATCGAGATTGAGCGTCCCGACGCCCTTCTGCCGACGCTTGGCGGTCAGACGGCCCTGAACCTGGCGATGCAGCTCCACCAGAGTGGCGTGCTTGCCCTCTGGGAAGTCGAAATGATCGGCGCCGATGCCGAAGCGATCGCGCGCGCCGAGGACCGCGAACTCTTTCGCACAGCCATGGAAGAACTCGGTCTGCGAGTGCCACGCAGCGCTCTGGCGCGCACGCTCGCCGAGGCCGAGGCCGCCGTCGGCGACCTCGGCCTGCCGCTCGTCGTGCGTCCCGCTTACACGCTGGGCGGCAGCGGTGGTGGTATTGCCCACGATCGCGAGAGCTTGCGCCGCATAGCGGGTCAGGGTCTGCGCCAGAGCCCGATCAACCAGGTCCTGCTCGAAGAATCGGTCGCCGGCTGGTACGAATACGAACTCGAGGTCATGCGCGACACGGCCGACAACGTCGTCGTCATCTGCTCGATCGAGAACATTGACCCCATGGGCGTTCACACCGGTGATTCGGTGACGGTCGCCCCGGCGCTGACGCTGACGGACCCGCAGTACCAGATGCTGCGCGATGCTGCCAAGGCGATTATTCGCAAGATCGGTGTCGACACCGGTGGCAGCAACGTGCAGTTTGCCGTCAACCCCGCCAACGGCGACATGGTCGTCATCGAGATGAATCCGCGGGTCAGTCGCAGCTCGGCGCTGGCGAGCAAAGCAACCGGTTTTCCCATCGCCAAGATTGCTGCCAAGCTGGCGGTGGGCTACACGCTGGACGAGGTTCCCAACGACATCACGCGCAAGACGCCGGCGTCGTTCGAACCGACACTTGACTATGTGGTCACCAAGATGCCCCGCTGGGCGTTCGAGAAGTTCCCCCTGGCTGACCGCGAGCTGACCACACACATGAAGAGCGTCGGCGAAGCGATGGCCATCGGACGTACGTTCAAGGAGTCGTTCCAAAAAGCCATGCGCTCACGTGAGCTCGATACACTGCCCGATCTGCCAGTCGACAAGCAGGCGATCCTCAAGGCGCTGGCGATTCCCACCTGCGAGCGCTATGAACTGATTTTGCATGGCTTTCGTAGTGGCCTCACGGTCGACGACGTACACCGTGTGACTGGCGTGAGCGAGTTCTTCCTCAGCGAACTGCACGACATCGTCGAACTCGAAGCCGAGGCGCGCACGGCGCCGCAGCTGACGGCGCCCCTGCTGCGCCGTCTCAAGCGCTACGGCTTCAGCGATGCGCGCCTCGGAGAACTCACTGGCAAGACTGAGCGCGAGGTGCGCGCTGCGCGCCTCGAGGCGGGTGTGGTCCCGGTGTACAAGGCGGTCGACACCTGCGCCGCCGAGTTCGCCGCCGAAACACCGTACTTCTACTCGACCTATGAAGACGAAAACGAGGCCCAGCGGGGCAAGCGTGAGCGGATCATCATTCTCGGCAGCGGGCCAAACCGCATTGGTCAGGGCATCGAGTTTGATTACTGTTGTGTACACGCCGCCATGACGGTGCGCGAGCATGGCTATGACGCCGTTATGATCAACTGTAATCCAGAGACGGTTTCGACCGACTACGACACCAGCGACCGTCTCTACTTCGAGCCGCTGACGCTGGAAGACGTCGGCAACGCGGTTGCCAACGAGAAGCCGACCGGCGTTATCCTGCAGTTCGGCGGTCAGACGCCGTTGAAGCTGGCGGCCGACTTGGCCGCCGCCGGCGTGCCGTTGCTCGGCACGCCGCATACGGCGATCCACCTCGCCGAAGACCGTGGCAGTTTCGGCGCTCTGCTCACCGAACTCGGTATTCGCTGCCCAGCGTACGGTATCGCCACCAGTATCGCCGAGGCGTTACTCATCGGTGACCGACTCAGTTTTCCACTGCTTGTGCGACCGTCCTTCGTCCTCGGTGGGCGCGCCATGCAGATCGTCTATGACGCCGACGAGCTGGCGCACTACATGCAGACCGCGGTCAGCGCCAGCCCCGATCACCCCGTGCTCATCGACAAGTTTCTTGAAGACGCGATCGAGGTGGACGTCGATGCCGTCTGCGATGGGGAAGAGGTCTACGTCGGCGCCATCATGCAGCACGTTGAGGAGGCCGGCGTTCACTCCGGCGATTCGAGCTGTGTCATCCCCTCGATCTCGCTCGGTGAAGGCACGCTTGAACAGGTGCGTCGGCAGACAACGCAGCTTGCTCTCGCTTTGGGGGTAAAAGGTCTGCTGAATGTGCAGTTCGCCTATCAGAACTACGAGCTGTTCGTCCTTGAAGTGAACCCGCGCGGCTCGCGCACGGTGCCATTTGTCAGTAAGGCAACTGGAGTGCAGCTCGCCAAGCTAGCCACTCGCGTCGTACTCGGCGAAAAGCTCGCCGCTATCAAGCCGCCCCGCCGAGTACCCGAACACGTCAGCGTGAAAGAAGCGGTTCTGCCCTTCGCCCGCTTTCCCGATGCTGATTCACGCCTGGGGCCAGAGATGAAGTCGACCGGCGAAGTGATGGGCATCGGCGATACCTTCCCGGTTGCGTTCGGCAAAGCGCAGGTTGCCAGCGGCAACCCTCTACCTCTTGAAGGAACCGTGTTCCTCAGTGTCTGCGATAGCGACAAGTCGGCGGTGACGATCCTCGGACAACGGCTCAGGAGTCTGGGCTTCGATCTCTGCGCCACACGGGGAACAGCGCATGCCTTGCGGAGCCTGGGTGTGGCCGCCCGCGAGGTCAACAAGGTCAGTGAGGGCGCACCGCACATCGTCGACCTGATCGAACAGGGCGAGATCGTCTTCGTCGTCAACACGCCCTACGGCCGCGGCGCACGCTCCGACGGTCACGAGATTCGTCAGGCAGCTCTGCAGCGTGGTATCCCTTGCATCACCACGCTCGCCGGTGCTTCAGCCGCCGTCTCGGCGATCGAGGCTGCGCAGCGTCCGCGGGTGACGGTGCGCTGCCTCCAGGACCTGCACGCCGATATCGGCAAAACACCGTCGTGAGCACCTTGCCTCAGAGTCATGAACAGCATGAGTTGGCCGTAAGCCGCGACTTCCGTGTCTGTAGTGTGCGTCATTATGGCGCCTTCGCTGCCGTATCTCTCATTGCCGCAGAACTGGCGCATCGCTGCACACCCGGCCAGTTCGTGATGGTCGCCGTACCGGGCGGCGGCGCGCTGTTGCGCCGCCCGCTCTCGCTGTACCGGATCGACGGCGATGTCGTCAGCCTGCTCATCGAGGCGCGCGGCGCCGGCAGCGCGCGCCTGACTGCCGTCGAGGTAGGAGACTGGCTCGCCGTTGCCGGCCCACTGGGCCATGGTTTTGATTTCACTGGAGTAACCGATGCCTTGCTCGTCGGCGGAGGCATCGGTACGGCACCGCTGCAGTACTTGGCCGATGTCATGGTCGTCGCTGGCGTCAGCGTCAGTGCCGCCTTCGGATTTCGCGATCATCGACAAGCTCGACTTGCCGGCGCGTTCACGATCGCCAACCTGAGCGCTGCTAGCGAAGATGGCGTCGTCGGCCGGCGCGGCACGGTCCTTGACCTGCTCAACGAGCAGGCGATTCGGCCGCAGACCACACTCTTTGCCTGCGGCCCGTCGGCGATGATCGCGGCCGTACAGACCTGGGCGGCCGAGCGCGGCTTGCGCGGCCAGGCATCGCTCGAAGCGCACATGGCTTGTGGTAGCGGGTCCTGTCACGGCTGCGTCGTCGCCACGAACGCCGGCTTGCTTCGCGTCTGTAGCGAAGGGCCCGTCTTCGCCCTCGATAGCGTGGTGATCTGATGGGCGACGCTTTTTCGCCGGCAGAACCGCCCGTCGATCTCAGCGTCGAGCTTGGCTCGATCCACCTCGAACATCCGCTTCTCGATGCTTCGGGAACCTATGATCTTCTGGCGATGGCAGCGCACTATGCTGGCGACTTCGTCCGCGACTTTCCTTTTGCCGCCTACGTGCCTAAAACGGTGACCATCGACGTTCGTTTGGGTAACCCGCCGCCGCGAGTCGCAGAAACGGCGAGCGGCATGGTCAACGCAATCGGTTTGGCCAACCCGGGCCTCGAAGTCTTCATCAGTACGCTACCCGCACTTGCGTCTCTGCGAGCACCAGTCATCGTCAGTGTGGGTGGACGCACGACGCACGACTACGTCGCCGTGGTGCGTCGCCTCGAGGAGCACCTGGCCACCAGCCTGCCGGGCAACGCACCGGACATCGTCGGCTACGAACTCAACGTCAGTTGCCCCAACGTGCGTCACGGTGGCGTGACGATCGGCACGGATGAACGGGAAACGGCGAGTCTCGTTGCTGCCGTGCGACCTTTGACGACGCGATTTCTCATCACGAAGCTCACGCCCAATGTTACGAGTGTGGTCGCCTTTGCCCTGGCTGCCGTCGCTGCCGGCAGCGACGGTCTGTCGCTCATCAATACCCTTAGGGCCTTGGTTCTCGATCCGCAGACGCTGAAGCCGTTTCTCGGCAATCGCACCGGCGGCCTTTCCGGCCCGGCGATCAAACCGGTGGCATTGCGCATGGTCAGCGAAGTTGCCGCCGCGGTCGATGTACCGATCATCGGCATGGGCGGTATACGGACCGGGCTTGATGCACTTGAGTTCGTAGCCTGCGGCGCTACCGCTGTAGCTATTGGCGCCGCCAACTTTGCCGACATTGCCGCTGCCGAGCACATTCGCGCCGAACTGGCCGTCGAGCTGGCTGCGCGGGGTTACATCAGTCTGGAGGCCGCACGCGGTTGCGCCCTCGCCTGAGGCAAGAGCGGCCAGCGACAAAACTGCCGCACCGGACGGCGTTTTCGCGGCATGGCAGTAGTTGAACTGGCGTGAAAGCTTCGGCTATACTTGCTGCCGATGTCGCTCCCTACCAAGCAATTCAACACCGCCCCAACGCGCTCGCTCAATCAGCGCATGGATGCGCTCACGCGCGCTAACCACGTGCGCACCCAGCGCGCGGCCCTCAAAGCCGATCTCAAACGCGGAGCCGTCAATATCCGTGGCGTTCTCGCTTCACCGCCAGACTACCTGCTCACTGCCAAGGTGATCGACGTGCTCATGGCAGCACCCAAATGCGGGCGCGTCAAATCCGCGCGCATCATGGATCTCTGTCGTGTCAGCTCCAGCAAAACGGTTGGCGGTCTCTCCGAGCGCCAGCGCAACGCGTTAATCGGCTACTTCGGCGGCTAGACCATCGCTGCGGTCTTCGTCATCTCGGGCCCGTCGGGCGCGGGAAAAGGGACTATCATCGGCCACATTCTCCACTCTCTCGATGGGCTGACGACATCAATATCGGCCACTACGCGGCCGCCGCGGCCGGGTGAGGTCGGCGGAGTGCACTATCACTTTCTCAGCCGGGAAGAGTTTGGCGCGGCGATCGCGAACGGGGAGTTCCTCGAGTGGGTGGAGTATAGTGGTAATTTCTACGGCACAGTGCGCCGCGAAGTCGAAGAGAAGCTCACGAGCGGGTTCGACGTGATCCTTGAGATTGAACTCGAAGGCGCGCGCGCAGTCCGTCGCGCGCTTCCCAACGCTGTGCAAGTGTTTATCGCGCCACCAAGTTTTGGCGAGCTGGCGGCCCGTTTGCGCGGCCGCCAGACTGAGGCTGAGCAAGCGATCTCTTCGCGTTTGCAGATCGCCGAACGTGAGCTGGCGGCCGCGGCCGAGTTTGACTACGTGGTCGTCAACGATAGTGCCGAACGTGCTGCTGCTGAAGTAGCAGCGATCATTACAGAACGACGCAAAGGAGCCTAAGTGGACCATCCCCGCATCGATGAGCTGCTCGGTCATGCCGGTAATTCGCGCTACGCGCTGGCGATGATCGCTGCTCACCGCGCTCGCCAGCTGAATAACTATTACAATAGTCTCGGCGAAGGCATCAGCATGAGTGCCATGGGTCTCGAAACCGAGGAATATACGCCGCCCCTGATCACGACGCGCAGCAAGAATCTACTGACCATCGCCCTGCAGGAGATCGCCGCCGGCAAGATCGGGTTCGAGCGCGGGGAGTAGCGGTGGCGGACGAGCTTGGCCACGCACGGCGGCAAGCTCCCGAGCCACGGGCAGTGCTCGTTGGCGTTTGCGGCGGCATCGCCGTGTACAAGTCGGTGGAGCTGGTTCGCAGTCTTGTTAAGGCAGGCTTTGCACCTACCGTGATCACGACCGATGCGGCTAAACGCTTCGTCATGCCACTTACCTTTGCGGCCATCTCGCAGCGGCCCGTGCTTGACGACGAGACTTCGTGGCAGGCCAGCGGCGGCTGGTTCAATCACATCGAGGCGGCCCGCCGGGCGAGCGTTTTGGTCGTCGCGCCAGCGACTGCTAACACGCTCGCCAAAATGGCGGCCGGAATGGCCGACAATCTTCTCACCGCCGCCTACCTTGCCTTTCGCGGACCGGTCATCGTCGCGCCGAGCATGAACTGGGCGATGTACGAGCACGCGGCGACACAAGAGAACCTGCGCGTGCTCGCTAAGCGTGGGGTAGAGGTGCTGGGCACTGGGCAAGGCGAACTCGCCTGTGGCGAAGCGGGCTCTGGACGCATGGCCGAGCCGGCAACGATCCTGCAGGCCGTGCGTCGTGCCCTTGCCGCTAGCGCCACTGGGCCCTTCGTCGGCCGCAAGGTCGTGGTCACTGCCGGTGGTACTCGCGAGCGTATCGATGCCGTCCGTTTCATTGGCAACCGCAGCAGCGGCAAAATGGGCCGCGCCATTGCCGACGAAGCCTATCTGCGCGGCGCCGACGTCGTGCTGATTGCGGCCGGCGAGGCGCCGCCGGCACCGTACCGGGTCCGAGCAGTTGAGGATGCGGCTGAGATGGCCGCAGTTGCGCAGGACGAGACGGCAGCAGCCGACGTGCTGGTCATGAGTGCTGCCGTGGCCGATTTCGCCCCGGTAGCGCCGCGCGACGACAAGATCGAGCGCGCCGATAAGCAAACCCTCACGCTCGACCTCGTGCGCACCACCGACGTGCTCATGTCGTGCGCGCGCCCGGGATTGCTGCGCGTCGGCTTCGCGGCTGAAGCTGGCCCGCAGCTCGCCCGTGCGCGCGCCAAGCGCCGCTCCAAAGGCTGCGAGCTGCTGGTTTACAACGACATTCTCGCTGCCGGCATTGGTATCGGTGCCGATGAGAACGAGATCACGATCATCGGCGAACACGGTGAGCGACACGTGCCGCGGACCGCCAAGACGGTCTGCGCGCAGGTCGTGGTCGATGAAATCGCGCCTTTATTACCTCCGAGGGAGTGAACCATGCAGCCAAGCCGTGAACAGGTCTGGGCGCTTCTTGAGGCCCAAGTAGCCAACGAGCATCTACGCCGCCACATGCTCGCCACCGAGGCCATCATGTACGCCTTGGCGCCACGTTTGGGCGGCGATCCGGTGGAGTGGTCACTGGCCGGTCTCGGTCACGATCTTGACAGTGAACAGACCGAGGGGTTCAGGGAACGTCACGGTCTTGACGCCAGCGCCGCACTGGCTCGCCTGGGCGCGTCGGCAGAAGTCGTCCATGCGGTTGCGGCGCACAATCCAGCCACCGGTATAGTTGCCGAATCCGCAGTCGACATCGCCCTGCTGGCTGCCGATCAACTCAGCGGACTCATTACCGCGGCAGCCCTGGTGCGCCCCGACAAGTCACTCGCCGGCGTGCAGGTCAAATCGTTGCGCAAACGCTTCCGCGAGACTGCTTTTGCTCGCGGTGTCGACCGTCAGGCAATTCTCCGCTGCCAAGACCTCGATCTGCCTCTTGACGATTTTTTTGCCATCGGGCTGACGGCAATGCAGAGCATCGCTGCCGAACTCAGCTTGTGAACGGCGCGCGAGTCGCCGACGGCTGCGCTTCTGAGTGCGCCCCACAGCCATAGTGCGCGCCAACGAGCAGCAGGGTGACTCCGCGGCCGCGGTTTCCGGCGATGGAGAAAAGGCGTATCAACTCTTTCAGCAGGCCAGTCAGTTCTTGAACGATGGTCATCCTGGAGCTGCAGCGCAGCTGCTTGAGCGCGCGCTGCGGCTGGAACCAGCGAAAGACTCTCTTCGTGAAGCACTGGGGCGCGCCTACTTTGCCTTGCACGAGTATGAGCGAGCCGCGCTCGAATTCGCCGCGATCATCGACCATGTACCCGTCGACGACTACGCCCACTACGCCTTGGGGTGGACACTACTGAAGCTCGGCCACCGATCCCAGGCGCGCAAACACTTGCGCCTGGCGTTGACGTTGACTCCAACGAGTGAGCGCTATCGCCTCGCCCTGCGCGCGCTCGAAAAACGCTGAAAGCAGGGCAGCGGGGCCGGTGCTGGGCGCAGCGTCGCGGCGAGCGTCAGCTCGCCGTCGTGCCCTGCGCCATGGCGCGTAAAATGGCGATGCGCTTTTGAATCGGCGGGTGCGTGTCGAATAAGCTGGCGTGCTCCTTGTCTTTCTTGCCGCGCAGCGGATTGGCGATGTAGAGATGAGCCGTCGCTCGATTGGCGGTCTTCAGGGAGTCGGGGTCGGCAGCGATCTTCTCGAGAGCACTGGCCAGCCCAAGCGGATTGCGCGTCAGCTCAACACCAGAGGCATCGGCCAGGTACTCGCGCCGGCGCGAAATGGCGAACTCGACGAGGTAGGCAGCGATCGGCGCCAGGATGGCAAGCACAATCGCGACGACGAAGACGATCGCGTTGCCGCCGTTATTGTCGTTGCCACCGCGGCGGCCGCCGCCGAAGAACAAGGACGACCGCAAGAAGAAGTCACTCACCAGAGCAATCACGCCCACCAGTATGCCGATCAGGGTGGCGAAGCGAATATCGTAATTGCGCACGTGACTCATTTCGTGAGCCAGCACCCCCTGCAGCTCGTCACGGTTAAGGCGGTCGAGCAGGCCGCGGGTGACGGCGACTGAGGCGTGCTGCGGGTCACGACCAGTGGCGAAGGCGTTTGGTGCTCCATCATTAATGATGTAGACCTTGGGCATGGGCAGACCAGCGGCGACGCGCATCTCGTCGACGACATCCCAGAGCATCGGGTTATCGTCATGCTCGATCTGCCGTGCACCGCTCACCGCCAATACCATCTTGTCGCCGGAGAAGTAACCGATGAGACTCCAGACGATAGTGACGATGCCGAAGACGCCGAGCAAACCAAGGGCGCCGACGCTCGTGCCCAGCCAGGCCCGACCAATCACGTAGCCGATCAAGGCGAGAATCACGACCATGATGGCCATGAGGGCCCACGACGCGCGTTTGTTTCTGGCGATTTGCTGGTACATGGCCTAGCGCAAGTTGACCTTCGGGACCTCTTTGTCGGCCTCGTCAGTCTGAAAGAACTGGCGCTCCTTGAAATTGAACATGCCCGCGATGATCGTCGTCGGGAAAGTCTGAATTTTGGTGTTGAAGCTCATGACACTATCGTTGTAGAACTGGCGCGCGAAGCTGATCTTGTTTTCAGTCGTCGTCAGCTCTTCCTGCAGGGAGAGCACGTTCTGGTTGGCTTTCAGTTCGGGGTAGTTTTCGGCCACCGCGAACAGCGAGCGCAACGAGTTGGTCAGCGCGTTTTCGGCTTGCGCTTGAGCCTGCGGTCCCTGACTGCCGGCGGAAACTGCTGCAGCGCGCGCGTCAGTTACCTTGGTGAGCGTCTCTTGCTCGTACTGCATGTAATCTTTGACCGTCTCGACAAGGTTCGGAATGAGATCGTGACGACGCTTGAGCTGCACGTCGATCTGGCTCCAGGCATTGTCGACCTGGTTGCGTTTGCGCACGAGGCTGTTGTACATGCCGGCGAAGATGGCCACCAGCAAGACCACGATCACAATAATAACGATCGCTGCGATCACGTGCGACTCCTTTCGGGACGTCCCTGACGAAAGAGTATTGTATGCGCACCGGGGAAGAAAGTCGCCTTGTGCTGCCCGCGCCGGCGGACCAGGGCGCATCGCTGCGGATAAATGTCCCTCACTTTGTTGCGACTCAAACGAGCTTCGCGGTCAGGCGTCGTGTACTCTGTTAGGCAAATGCGCACCACAAAAAGACTTCGCAACCTGATCTTCGTCGTTGTGGCGGCACTGCTGCCGCTGCTCGTCGCCCTGGGCGGCTGGGCGCTCATCACGGGGCGTTCGCACGCCAGCGGCACCCGGCAGAGCCGGGCAATCGTCGCTCTGCCGACTCCAGCGGCGACGAGTTCGACCGCCGCTGCCGCACCGGTGGTCGAGCACTGGATGGTGGGCAAGGCGACGCAGCCGCTGGTCGTGCGTGACGCCCCTGCCGCCAACGCGGTCGTCAAATGGCGCCTACCGGTGGTCAATGTCAACGGCTACCCACAGCTGGTGCTCGTTGACGCCGTGCGCGAGATAGGCGGCGTGACTTGGTACGACGTCTCCGTTGCCATGCGACCCAACGAGAGTCATGGCTGGATTCGCGAAGGCAGTCTTGCCTTTTATCAGGTCACGACGCATATCGAAGTCAACCTGACGGAGCGCCGGCTGAATGTCTATACCGCCGGCGCCCTGGTGGGATCGTTTCGCGTTGGCATCGGCGAGTCTCAATACCCCACACCCACCGGTCACTTCTTCATCAACCAGAAGCTCAGGCCGAGTACAATCAACGGACCATACGGCGTGCTGGCTCTGGGCATCAGCGCTTTTCAGCCGAAGCTGTCGTTCTGGCCCCAGGGCGGCCCCGTGGCCATCCACGGCACCAATCAGCCAGCGCTTGTCGGGCAGCCCGTCAGCCATGGCTGTTTGCGTATGACGAATCACGACATCCTTCTGGTGAGCGCCTTGGCGCCCGCCGGCACGCCGGTCTACATTCACAAGTAGTCGCAGTCGCGCCCAGCGCGTCGGCTACGTGCGCCTGCCTGACCGGTTGTGCTCACCAGTATTCGCCCTGCTCCATCTTCATATCGTGGGCCTTGCACTTGGGACACGTGTAGGAGGCGGCCTTGTCGAGGAAGAAGAGTTCTGCGCCACACTTCACGCAGGTGAACTCGTCGATCATCAAATCGGCGCCGGTCAGGTCGACCTCGACGATCGTGCCACACTCAACGCAATAAGCGGGCATGAAGCGGATGCGCGCGTCGGTCGCACTTACCCCCCAACGCACACGCGCAGCGGTGTAACCGCAGTTCCGGCAAATGAAAGTCGTGTATTCACCCATGCTCACATCCCGCCCGATTATCGTGCATTCGTATAGACGCACTATCGGCAGACGGTGGACCATGGTTGAGGGCGGCAGGGGCCACTTGAGAGACCTCTGTCGTTATCGGCGCGGACACGGTGTCCGGGCAGTCGAGACTCTTGTTGGCTCTATGGCCCAGTGGTATACTCACGAGCAGTTACTAAACACCCGGGAGCGAACTCTGTGAGAAAGTGGGTCCGATGCCCACTTTTGTGTTGTAAGGGGTCAAGCATGGCAGAGTCACGCGAGCAGCTCGAAACACAGGTCGAGAGCGTTTTGGCGCGCAAGTTCCCGGCGATTGAACTCGTAGACCTCGAGGTGCGCGGCGGCGGCTCACCAACGCTGGCGCTGTTTATCGACCGTCCCGGCGGTGTCGATCTCGATCTCTGTACGACAGTCGCGCGGGCTTTCGACGATCTGCGCGACCGCTATGTGATCGAGGTCTCATCGCCGGGTCTGAATCGTCGTCTGCGCAAGCCGGCGCACTTTGTCGCCGCTCTCGGCAGCGATGTCGCTGTGCGCACAACTGCTCCGCGCGATGGGCACAGGAACTGGCAGGGTCGCCTCGCCGCCGCTGAGGACGAGACGATCACGCTTGCACTTCAACAGGGTGAGACCATGACCATCCCCTTGGCGGCAATAGCGCGAGCGCATGTGCTGTACAACTTCAAGGCTAACGGAGGCCAACGTGAGTAGAGAGATCATCGAGGCTCTACGACAGATAGAGAAAGAGAAGGGCATCCGCTTCGACACGTTGGTCGGCGCGCTTGAAGACGCGCTTCACTCGGCGTACAAGAAAACACCCGAAGCTGTGGAACACGCCAAAGTCGAGATCGATCCCGAGACCGGCGACATGCGCGTCTTTCAGCTCATCTTTCCTGATCATGTCGATGTTGAAGCTCTCAAGGTTATCAATGAGGACGGCGAAGAGATCGGACTCGACCTGAGTGGCGTTGATGAGAGCGAGATTGAAAAGATCGAGGTCACGCCAGAGGACTTTGGACGTATTGCGGCGCAGACAGCGAAGCAGGTCATTCTGCAACGCATTCGCGAGGCAGAACGAGACATCATGTTTGACGAATACGTTGACCGCGTGGGCGAACTCGTCACCGGCATCGTGCAGCAGAGCGATTCGCGTTACACGCTGGTTGAGCTGGGCCGTGTCGAAGCGTTACTGCCCAAGAGCGAGCAAATCGACAATGAACGCTATGACCACGGTGCTCGCGTCAAGGCAGTGATCGTCAAAGTGCAGAACTCGAGCAAGGGACCGCAGGTGATCCTCTCGCGGCGCAGCGACGAACTCGTCAAAAAGCTGTTCGAACTCGAGGTCCCCGAAGTCGCCGACGGACTCGTCGAGATTCGCAACGTCGCTCGCGAGCCGGGCCTGCGCTGCAAGATCGCAGTCGTCTCGCACGCCGATGGAGTAGACCCCGTCGGTGCTTGTGTGGGACCGCGGGGTTCGCGCGTACGTATGGTCGTCAGTGAGCTGCGCGGCGAACGCATCGACATCGTCCCGTACCATGAAGACGCAGCCCGGTTCGTCGCCAAAGCGCTCTCGCCGGCGCGGGTGCGCGAAGTGCTGGTGGATGACGAAGCGCGAGCGGCGACAATCGTCGTGCCCGATGACCAGTTACCGCTGGCAATCGGCAAAGATGGTCAGAACGCGCGCCTGGCAAGCAAGCTCACTGGCTGGCGCATTGACATCAAGAGTCAGACCGAGATGGCGCAAGCGGATGCAGACTCGTCGTTTGACGACGAGGATCAAGGCGTCACCGGTCAGTGCACGGCCGTCATGGTCAGTGGCAAGCGTTGCCCCAACCAGTCGCTGCCGGGCAGTCGTTTCTGCAGCATGCACGCCGCGCAAGGAGCTGCCAACGAAGCCCCTGCCGCTCAAGTTGAGGCAGCGACGGCGTCAACAGTCGAGGCTTCTGGCGAAAGCGGTAGCACGGAGGGGGAGTGACCCGTGGCAATGCCTGAACGCACGTGCGTGGGCTGCCGTCAGCGACATCCCCAGGATGAACTCGTGCGCTTTGTGGCCACGAACGGCCACCTTCGTTTAGCTGGCGAGGCGTCTCCCGGCCGGGGCGCATACGTGTGTGTCGACCAGGCATGTTTTACCAAGGCCCAGGCACGGCGGGCGTTCAGCCATGCCCTGCACCAGTCAATAGAGATTGACAGTTCTGTGGGCGAGGCGTTCGCCCAAGTCTGTCTGCCTAAGGAGAAAGGCGGTGAGGTGAGTGCCGAAAAGAACACGTGTTTCTGACATCGCCAAGCAGCGTAATAGCAGCGTCGACGACGTCCTCGCTCATCTCAAAACAGCGGGTATCGAAGTCGTCGACGGTCATGTGACGGTCGACGATGACGTGATCGAGAAGGCCTATAGGGCGGCTCCCGCCGCGGTGGCGCCGCGGCGCTCGCGGCCGGCGCCACCCGGAGCCGGCAGCAAGCGCCGCCGCGTCGTCATCGACGCCGGTGCTTCGCGACGCGGCGGTGGCCCGCAGAAAGGCCCGCGCGACCGTCGCGACCGTCGCTCGCGCCACGGCCGCGATGACCAGCAGGCGGCCGTCATAGATCCTAAGCAAGTCGTCAAGGTACCTTCTGGTGCCACCGTCAAAGACGTTTCTCAGCTTCTCGGCGTATCAACCAGCGAGATCATCAAGATCATGATGGCCTACGGCGAAATGGTCACGATCACCGTGACCCTGTCGGATGAGGCGATCGAGATTCTGGCCAACGACCTCGGGCGCATCGTCGAGATCACGCGCGCCGCCGACGAAGAGGCCGAGCTAGAAGCTGAGGAGCACGACGACCCGGCCGATCTGCTGCCGCGGGCGCCAGTCATCACCGTCATGGGTCATGTCGATCACGGCAAGACGAGCCTGCTCGACGCCATTCGCCAGACCGAAGTCGCCGCTGGCGAGGCCGGTGGCATCACTCAACATATCGGCGCCTATCAGGTCGTGCACGAAGATCGGCCAATCACCTTTATCGATACACCGGGGCACGAGGCTTTTACCGCCATGCGCGCACGCGGCGCCAAGGTCACCGACATTGCCGCGATCGTTGTCGCCGCTGATGACGGAGTCATGCCGCAGACCGTCGAGGCGATTGATCACGCCAAGGCTGCACAGGTACCCATGGTCATCGTCGTCAATAAGATCGATAAACCAGACGCGAATACTGAGAAGATCAAGCAGCAGCTCACCGAGTATGGCATCGTGCCTGAAGAGTGGGGTGGCGAGAATATCTTCGTCGAGGCCAGCGCCAAGAAGCGGCTCGGTCTCGACAACTTCCTCGAGATGTTGCTGCTCGTTGCCGAGGTCGCCGACCTGAAAGCCAACCCGAATGCCCCGGCCAGCGGCTACATCATTGAATCCAAGATCGACCCTGGCCGCGGCGTGGTGGCAACCATGCTCGTCGGGCGCGGCACGATTCATGTCGGCGACGCGATCGTGGCCGGCGAGGCCGCTGGCCGAGTGCGTGCCCTGCGCAACTTCCGCGGCGCGCCGATCACCGCTGGCGGGCCTAGCACTCCGGTCGAGATCATCGGTTTTGATGAAGTGCCGAACGCGGGTGAGTTCTGCCGCGTCGTCAAGGATGAACGCATGGCCCGCTCGCTGGCCAATAAGCGCGCCAACCGGCTCAAGGCTGAATCGTTGGCCAAACAGCGCGCTCTTACCCTCGACGACCTCTTTGCGCGCATCGCCGAAGGCGAAGTGCGCGATCTCAATCTGGTTGTCAAGGCCGACGTACAGGGCAGCCTGGAGGCGCTCACGGACGCGCTCAACCAGATCAAGCACGCCGAGGTGAAGGTAAATGTGATTCACTCCGGCGTCGGCGCCATCACCGAGTCAGACATCATGCTGGCCAGCGCCTCGCAGGCCATCATTATCGGCTTCAACGTGCGCCCCAACGCGCCGGCGCAGTCCTTGGCCGAGGCCGAAGGCGTCGATGTGCGCACGTATCGCGTCATCTACAAAGTCACCGAGGATGTGCGCGCCGCGCTGGTGGGCATGCTCAAGCCCGAACAGGTCGAGAACGTGCTCGGCCACGCTGAGGTGCGCCAGGTATTCAAGGCGTCACGCTTGGGCAGTATCGCTGGTTGCATGGTTACTCACGGCACAATCACGCGCAATGCCAGCATCCGCGTGCTACGCAACGGCGTCGTTGTGCACGACGGTAAGATGGCTTCGTTGAAGCGCTTTGCCGAAGACGTGCGCGAAGCTCAGGAAGGATTTGAGTGCGGCATCCTGCTCGATGGCTTCAACGACCTCAAAGAAGGGGACGTCCTCGAAGCTTATGAGACCAGGGAAGTCGCCCGTGCCGGCTGAAAGTGGGTACATTGGCGTACTGCTCGTTACGCTCGTCTTTGCGGACAGCCATTCGCTGAAGGACAAACGCAAACCGATCAGCTCGCTCCGCGACGTGGTGCACACCCGCTTTCATGCATCATTCGCCGAGGTCGGTCATCAGGACGCCTGGCAACGAGCCGCAGTGCTCATCACTCTGGCCGCGTCGGCGGCGGCGTTGGCGCACCAACGACTCGACGAAATTGATCGATATCTGCATGCACAGGCCTACGATGTGGCAGCGACGCACATCAAGAGCGTGGACGCCGTGGAGGCGTTATGGGAATCAGACTCCTTAAGGTAAACGAGAGCATTCGCGAGATTGTCTCCAGCGAACTCACCAGCATAAACGATCCGCGGTGCGGGTTCGTTACCGTGACCGGGGTAGAGACGAGCGCCGATCTACGCCACGCCAAGGTGTTTGTCAGCGTCCTCGGTAAACAGAAGGATCGCGATGCCTCCCTGACGGCTCTGCGCGCGGCGCATGGTTTGCTGCAGAGTCGCGTCGCCGCGGCCCTGCGTATGAAGCGTACGCCACAGCTTGAGTTTGTTTACGACGAGACTGTCGATACCGCGATGCGTGTCGAAGGCCTGATCCGCCGCTATGAGGCGGAGATTGCGGCGCGACCGCCACGCGACGAGGCAGGCGACGACGAAGCGAGCGGCGAAAATGAGCTGCCCGCCGAAAGGGCACTGCCCGAGCCGACGGAGGAAGCGTGAAAACGCTGGTCGCCGATGTACGAGCAATCTGTGATGCCCTGCGCACCGTAAACTACGGTGCCGTTGCGGTACACGATCGCCCCGACTACGACGCCCTGGCCGCCGGCGCCGGCATTATCGACATCATCACGCAGCTCGGCGGCCACGCTCGACTCTTTATAGCGGCGGACGAGCATCTTCCCGATCACGGCTTCTTTCTGCCTGAAGACCTGGTCGTCAGGGCTGTACCGCCGCAGGAGGCTGTGCTGATCTGTGTCGACTGCGGCTCGTTCCCGCGCCTGGCCCTGCCGCTCGACAACTGGGACGGTCTGGTCGTCAATATTGATCATCATCACGACAACACCCGCTATGGCGATGTCGTGCTTGTCCATGGCGAAGCCAGCAGCACTGCTGAAATCGTCTGCGGCTTGTACCAGGCGCTGGGCCTTGTGCCAACCGCAAGCGCGGCGACAGGTCTCTACACCGGCATATCGTTCGACAGCGGTCACTTTCGGCACAGCACAACCTCGGCCGCCACGTTTGCCTGCGCAAGCTGGCTGGTGGACCTTGGCGTCGACCCGACAGCGGTTTACCGTGAACTCTACGAACGTCGGCCGCTGGCCGGCCTGCGCCTGTGGGCGCAGGCCGTTGGCAACGTTAACGTCATCGCTGGCGGGCGCGGCCTGGTAAGTGTGCTCACGGCAGGCGACTACGAGCATGCTGGCGCCAGCGAAGACGATACCGAAGCGATTGTCGAGGCACTGCGGGCCGTCGACGGAGTCGACGTGGCGGCGCTGATCAAAGAGCAGTCTGCGCCACCCCGTGTGCGCGTCAGTCTGCGGTCACGCGGTTTCGACGTCAGCGCCGTCGCTGCCCTGCGCGGCGGCGGCGGTCATCGACAAGCCGCCGGTTTCACCAGCGACGAGACCCCCGGGGAGGTGGCACAGTGGCTCAGTTCCGCACTCGCAGAGCGCCTACGGATGGCATCCTGCTGATCGACAAGCCGGCCGGCTGTACTTCACACGACGTCGTCGCCCGTGTGCGCCGCAGGCTGCAGCCAAGCGTCAAGAAGGTCGGTCATGCCGGCACGCTCGACCCGTTTGCCACCGGCCTCTTGCTGGTACTTGTCGGCCGGGGCACGAAGCTCGCCCGCTTCTTCGTCGACCTACCGAAGGTGTACGAGTGTACCATCCAGTTTGGCGCCGCCTCGAGCACCGGCGATCTGACCGGCGAGCTTGCGCCCAGCGGCGCGACCACCACACGCGAAGCGATTGACGATGTGCTGCCGCAGTTTCTCGGCTGCATCATGCAGAAGGTACCAATGACCTCGGCCGTGAAAGTCGACGGCGAGCGACTTTACAAGAAGGCCCACCGCGGCGAGATCGTCGAAACCCCCGTGAGGGAGGTGACGATCGAGAGCATCACTGTGCGCGACTTTGATGAGGCAGCTCAATCCATGCGCTGCCAGATTTGTTGCTCGAAAGGCACCTATGTACGTCAGCTCGCGACCGACATTGGCGATCTCGTCGGCACTGGCGGCTACCTTGAACAGCTTGCCCGTACGGCCATCGGCACCTTCCAACTTGATGACGGGCAGTCATTGGCAGACTTCGAAGAAGCAGTCGTGGCGCGGGATGAGGGCGACGCTCGCATCCCCGGTCTGGTGGCGCTCGCTCAGGCACTGGATTTCTTGCCGGCTGTGGAAGTGCCGGCAGCACAGATGCCGGCGATCCGCAACGGCAGCCACTTGCCCAGCGGCCCGGGCGAACCGGTGCGCATCACCTATCGCGGCGAACTGCTCGCCATTTACGGCCCCGTCGAGGGCGAGCGCGGCGTACAGCCGTTGGTGATGATGTAGTGCGCATTTACGCGCAGCTCGCCGGTCTGCCGACGGCTCAGCGAGCAGTGGCAATCGGCACCTTTGACGGCGTACACATCGGCCATCAGCGCGTCATCAGTTCTGCCGTTGCCGAGGCAATCGAACACCATCTCTTGAGCAGCGTGCTGACGTTTGCTGGCCATCCTGCCGGCGTCTTTGACCCGCCACGAGCACCGCGCCTGCTCACGCCGCTGTCGTGCAAAGAGCGACTGATTGCTGAACTTGGCCCTGACGAGCTGATCGTCGTGCCGTTCGACAGAGCATTTGCCGCTCTCCCGGCGAACGTGTTTTGCCGGCAGGTACTTGTTGAGCAGCTGAACGCACGCGTAGTCGTTGTCGGCGAGAACTTCACCTATGGTGCTGGCGGGAGCGCTGGTGCGAACGACTTGCGCAGCGCCGGCCAGGCACTCGGCTTCGAAACAATCGTCGTGCCCCTAGTCACAGAACGCGGCGCGGCGATCAGCTCGACCCGCATTCGTACCTTGTTGCAGCGTGGCTGGCTGGAAGAGGTACGTGAGATTCTCGGCCGGCCGCCGTCGGCCGCCGGCCTCGTCGCCGTCGGTTTCAAACGCGGGCGAACGCTCGGCGTGCCAACCGCCAACCTCGAAGTCGAAGCGGGCACAATCTTTCCTGGGCGCGGTGTCTATGCCGGTCGTGCCCAGGTGCAAGACCGCTGGTATCGCGCTGCTGTCAACGTCGGCCACAACCCGACGTTTCAGAGTCGCGACGAAGAGACCGTGCACCTCACCATCGAGGCTCATCTCCTCGGTTTCAGCGGCGATATCTATGACCAGCGAATACGTGTCGACTTTCTCCACAAGATCCGCGACGAGCGCCGCTTCGCCTGCGTCGCCGAGCTAATGGCGCAGATGCAGGACGACATTGCCGCCACGGCGGTCTTGCACGACCCCGCTTTCGAAGCCGTTGGCTTGTAGAAAAGCACGGACGTCCACGGCCGCTTATCGAGCCAACTTTGTGCGACAGCACGGGTATGATACTGTTCAAAACGACCGTTTCTCGGTTTCGGGCCGCCGACCCGTTACTGAGTCTCCGGATTATCCCGCAAGGGAGGTGAATCCCCTGGCTATCACGAAAGACAACAAACAAGATATTTTCGCCAAATTCTCTAAACACGATGGCGACACCGGTTCTCCCGAAGTTCAGGTCGCTCTGCTGAGCAAGCGTATCGATGACCTCACCGAGCACCTCAAAATCCACAAGAAAGACCACCACTCGCGTCGTGGTCTGCTCATGATGGTTGGTCACCGCCGCCGATTGCTCAACTACCTGCAGTCGCGCGACGTTGAACGCTACCGCAACCTGGTGAAAGAACTCGAGCTCCGCAAGTAAGCGCCTTGGCGTTTGCTGTCAGCTCTTCCCGCATGGACGTTGGCCCGCGGCGTTTGCCGTTGAGAGGGCCGGAAGGATACGAAGGTACAGATGACAAAAGTTGAAGTTGAAATCGGGGGAAAAACGATTTCCCTCGAGACCGGCAAGCTCGCCAAGCAGGCGAACGGCGCGGTCCTGGTCCGTTGCGGCGACACCGTCGTCCTGGTGACGGCGGTCGGTAGAGAAGAGACTCGCGAGAGTCAGGATTTCTTTCCTCTCACGGTCGACATCGAAGAACGCATGTACGCCGCAGGGAAGATTCCCGGCGGCTTCATAAAGCGCGAGTCACGGCCGAGCGAAAAGGCGATCCTCACGGCGCGCCAGATCGACCGGCCCATTCGACCTTTGTTCCCCAAGGGCTTCATGAACGAAGTCCAGATCGTGGGCACTATTCTCAGTGTCGATCAGGATAACGCCTATGACGTGCTCTGCATGATCGGCGCTTCGGCAGCGCTGACGATCAGCGAAATCCCCTTTTATGGGCCTTTGGGAGCCGTACGCATCGGCATCATCGACGGCAAGTTCGTCGTCAACCCAACGCTCACGGATTTACAGGAGGCGACACTCGACCTCGTCGTCAGCGCCAGCAAAGAAGCGATCGTCATGGTCGAAGCCGGCGCCACCGAAGTCAGCGAAGAGACGATTCTTGAGGGTCTGCGCTTAGCTCACGCCGAGATCAAAAAGCTCATCGACATGCAGCTCGAGTTGCAGCAGCTTGCCGGCAAGCCGAAGTGGCAGGTTAACGAATGGACCGTCGACGCTGGCGTTATGGCCGAGGTCGAGAGTCGTTTTGAGACTCGCCTCAGTGCAGCCGCGACGATCACCGACAAGAAGGAACGGGCGACGGCAACCGCCGACGTGAAGCAAGAGGTCCTAGCGGCTTTGCTCAGCGACGACACCGATAGTGAACGTCATCTGCAAGTCAGGCGAGCCTTCGGTCAACTCGAGAAGACCATCATTCGCAAGCGCATTGCCGTCGACAAGGTGCGGCCAGACGGTCGCGCCGTCGACGAAATCCGGCCCATCAGCGTCGAGGTTGGCCTCATGCCGCGCACGCACGGCAGCGCCCTGTTTACGCGCGGCCAAACGCAGGCGCTGACGCTGCTCACCCTCGGTGCCAGCGGCGAACATCAGCGCCTTGATGGTCTCGGTCTCGAGGTCAGCAAGCGCTACATACACCACTACAATTTCCCGCCCTTCTGCGTCGGCGAGACCGGTTTTATGCGTGGCCCGAAACGCCGCGACATCGGTCATGGCGCCCTGGCTGAGCGGGCACTGCTACCGGTGCTGCCTGATGAGGTCGACTTTCCCTACACCATTCGTCTGGTCAGCGAGATCCTCGAAAGCAACGGTTCCTCGTCGATGGCCAGCGTCTGCGGCTCCACGCTTTCCCTCATGGATGCCGGCGTGCAGATCAAGGATCCGGTCGCCGGCATCGCCATGGGTCTCATCAAGGAAGGCGATGCCGTTGTTGTCTTGACCGACATCGCCGGCGTCGAGGATCACCTCGGTGACATGGACTTCAAAGTCGCCGGCACGAAGAACGGCATCACCGCTCTGCAGATGGACATCAAGATTCAGGGCGTGACCTTCGAAATTCTCGGCGAGGCCCTCGAGCAGGCTCGCCGAGGCCGGCTCTTCATCCTCGACAAGATGCTGGCCGTGATCCCCGCTCCGCGCTCCGAACTGTCGGTTTACGCACCGCGCATCTTCAGCGTTCAGATCGACCCGGCGCAGATAGGGCTGATCATCGGCAAAGGCGGCGAGACAATCCGCGGCATGACCGACGAGTTCAGCTGCAGCATCGACATCGAAGACGACGGCACAATCTTCATCTGTGCCCCCGACCAGGAGTCGGCCGAAGCTGTCATCAGTCGCATCAACTCGATGACCAAAGACATTGAGGTCGGCGACGTGTTCACCGGCAAAGTCGTAAAGACGACCGCCTTTGGTGCTTTCGTCGAACTCAAGAAGGGCACCGACGGCCTCCTGCACATCTCACAGCTGGGCAAGGGTCACGTCAAGCAGGTTGAGGACGTGCTTAAGCGCGGCGACATCGTCACCGTCGAGGTGGTCGAGATTGACAAGGCACGTAACCGCATCGGGCTCAAGCCATTGAGTCTGCCCGACAGTGAGTAACGTGGACCGGAGGATGTCATAAACGACGGCTATCAACTGGCAACGCTGGGCAACGGCCTGCGGGTCGTCAGCGAACGATTGCCGGGTGTGCGCTCGGTCGGGCTCGGCGTGTGGATCGACAGTGGTTCACGCGCCGAGCCCGACCAGCTCGCCGGCATCTCGCATTTCATCGAGCACCTGCTCTTCAAGGGCAGCCGCGATTATGCCGCCGTCGACATTGCCCGCATCTTTGACGAGATGGGTGGCGAGCCCAACGCAGCCACGAGCAAAGAACACACGCTGGTACATGCACGCCTGCTTGACGAAGACGTCGAGCAGGCCTTTGCCGTCATCGCCGACATGGTTCAGCGGCCGCGACTGAGCGACATCGACGCCGAGCGCGAAGTCGTCCTCGAAGAGGTGGCCATGTACGAAGACTCGCCGCCGGAGCTGATCCACGATTACCTCACTGAGGCGGTTTTTCAGCACCATCCGCTGGGGCGGGCTGTCATTGGCACGAGCACAACGTTGCGAGCTCTCGATGAGACAGCCATCAAGGCGTACCATCACGCCCACTACGTGCCGTCGTCGCTCGTCATCGCCGCCGCCGGTAACATTGAGCACGCTCGCCTGTGCGCCCTTGCCGAGCAGCACTTCGCCGGCTCGGCCGACAAGGCGCCGCCGGAGGTACCTCTCAGCGCCGCCGGCTGGCGACATGTGGCCCAGTTCTGGGCCAAGGACACGGAGCAGTATCATGTCTGCCTTGGCGGTCCCGGTCCGCGACGCGCCGACGAGGATCGCTGGGCGGTGTTCATCATCGATACGCTGCTCGGTGGTGCCTGGAGTTCGCGTCTCTTTCAAGAGGTGCGCGACAAGCGCGGCTTGGCGTACTCGGTGTACTCGTACACCTCCATGTACGCCGACTCTGGTCTCACGGCGATTTACTTCGGCTCACGTGAAGAAGCGATTGGCGAGGCCATGACGTTAATCGTCGACGAACTCAAGCGCGTCCATCGCGGCTTCAGCGCCGATGACGTGGCGCGGGCCAAGAAGCATGTGAAGGGCGCCTACGTACTCGGCATGGAGAGCCCCTCGGCGCGCATGCAGGCGTTGGGCCGCTCCATACTTACCGGCCTGCCGGTCCTGACCGTCGACGAAGTGCTCGCCAAGGTCGATGCCGTTACCGTGAGCGATGTCGCAGCGGCAGCGGCCCGCTATTACGACTTCGAGAAGTGGTCCACCGTATGCATCGGACCCCGCGAAGAACCGTGGCGGGCAGCAACCAACGAGTTTGTCTGGGAGCAAGCGTGATTGACGTTCTCGTCGTTGGCGGCCATGGACGTATGGGTTCGCTGGTCGCCCGCACTGTAGAAGCACAGCCAGATATGCGTTTGGTCGCTCTCGTCGACCCGGCTTACGGCAGCGACGCCGACCCCACGAGCACGGCAGCAGTTGCTTCATTCACCGAGCTTGCCCTTGCCTTGCAGGAGACTGCGCCGACGGTGGCCGTTGAATTCAGCCTGCCCGCGTCGGTGTATGCCAATACGCTGTCACTACTGGCGGCGGGCGTTGACACGGTCGTCGGTGCCACCGGTCTGACCGATGAGCAACTCGCGCAACTGTTCACCGCGGCACGGGAAAGTCACGCCCATCTCTTCGTGGCGCCCAATTTCGCCCTCGGCGCCGTCTTGCTCATGGAGTTCTCTCGCCAGGCGGCGCGAGTGTTTGCGCGCGCCGAGATCATCGAACTTCACCACGAATCGAAAGTCGACGCGCCGTCGGGCACAGCGTTGCGGACGGCGGCGCTCATGAACGACGAGCCGGCTTCCAGACTGGTCGCGGCGTCACAACAGCGGGGAGCAACCGAAGCGGTGACAGCTGACGGCGCTGAGCAGCCGGTCAGCCGCGGCCTCGAGCAGGGAGCGGTGCACGTCCACAGCGTGCGCCTACCCGGCCTCGTTGCCCATCAGGAAGTACTCTTCGGTGGCACAGGCGAACTGCTTACGCTGCGTCACGACTCGTTTGCCCTCGAATCGTTCATGACCGGAGTCATGCTGGCAGTGCGCACCGTCGGTCAGCTTGAAGAACCGACGGTGGGCCTGGAGAAGATTCTGGCGGAGTGAGACAAGTGACCGTGCTCCACCGCGCACCAGAGGAAGGGCTGCGATGAAAGGGAACCTGGGAACCATCCTTACCGCCATGGTGACGCCGTTCGACGACGACCTCAAGGTTGATTTTGGCGGTCTTGAGCGCCTCGCCAATCACCTGCTCGAGACGGGCAGTGACGGCCTGGTTGTGGCCGGCACTACCGGCGAGTCACCAACACTGAGTGACGACGAGAAGGTGGCCATGTTCGAAGCCGTGGTGGCCTTGCTGGGAGGACGCGCCTGCGTCATTGCCGGGACCGGCTCGAACGACACACAGCACTCCGTGCGTCTCACGCGCCGCGCCGAGGCCGCCGGTGTCGATGCGGTTCTCGTCGTGGCACCGTACTACAACAAACCGCCGCTACGTGGTCTTATCCGCCACTTTCAAACGATCGCCGCGGCCACAAGCTTGCCGCTGGTCATCTACAACATCCCGTCGCGCTGCAACGTTAACTTACCGGCGGAGGCGCTGGCCGAGCTTGGCCGCATCGAGAACGTTGTCGCCGTGAAGCAGGCGAACCCCGACCTCTCTGAACTCCGTCACCTGCGCGAGATCAGCGACCTGGGGGTTTATGCCGGCAACGACGACATGCTGCTTGAGGTCGCCAAGATGGGTGGGTGGGGTGGCATCTGCGTTTCCAGTCACCTGGCTGGGGCGCGTATGCGGCGAGTCGTCGATCTGGTGCGAGCTGGCCATGTCGCCAGCGCCGAAGCGCTCGACGGCGAACTCTCGTCGCTCTACAGGACGCTCTTCATTACCTCCAACCCAATTCCCGTCAAGTGCGCGCTGGGCCTGCTCGGTCTGCCGGCCGGTGATTTGCGCTTGCCGCTGGTCGCCGCTGACGACAGCGAGCGCCAGATGATCGCCGCCGAACTGCGCCGACAACGCCTGCTGTGAGTCTGCCGGAGCGCTTTCTTGTCTTTGTAGAAGCGCGCTCGCGCGTCGCCGTCGTTCTTGTTTGTGTGCTGGCTATCACCAGCATTGGCATCATCGATTATTTCGCCGGCGAGCGCTTGAGCTTCGTCGTTTTCTACCTAGCGCCGGTGACCATCATCGCGTGGCGACTGGGGCCGCTCTGGGGCTCCACGGCAGCAGCTGCCGCTGCGCTCGTCTCGGTGACTGCCGACAGTATGAATCGCCACGTGACGCTCTACGCCGACGGCATCAACTACTGGAACTTCGCCACGCATGCTGGTATCTTCGTCGGCGCCGTTCTGACCTTGAGTGCCTTGCGGCGAACCATTGACAAGGAGAAGGACCTGGCGCGCATCGATGCGCTCACAGAATCAGCCAATCGGCGCGCCTTCGATGAATTGGCCGAGAGCGAGCTACGCCGCGGTCGCCGCTATGCGCATCCGCTCACGCGCGTCTACGTCGACGTCGACGACTTGAAACTCGTTAACGATACCTTTGGTCACGACCAGGGCGATGCCCTCCTGCGCACCGTTGCCGGGCTGCTGCGTGACAACTTCCGCGAAACGGACGTTGTCGCTCGCCTCGGTGGCGACGAGTTCTGTGTTCTGCTCTCCGAAACCGACGCGCGGGCGGCGGAGGTCGTCACGGCCAAGCTCCACGGCGCCGTGCAGGCGGCGGCGGCGCAGGCTCGCTGGCCGCTGTCGCTGAGCATCGGCGCCGTCACCTTCAGTACAATGCCGGCGAACACCGATGAGATGCTGCGCCAGGCAGATGGAATCATGTACGCAGTCAAGACCAGCGGCAAGAATGCCGTCCGGCTCGTGGCCGCGTGAATACGCATACCACCACAAACTGGCAAAAAGGAAGAATCAGGTACTTATGAGTAAATCACCCCTTCGTATCATCCCTCTCGGCGGTCTCGGTGAGATCGGTAAGAACATGACCGCCCTCGAGTACGACGGCAAGATCGTCGTTGTCGACTGTGGCCTCGCCTTTCCCCGCGACGAAATGCTCGGCATCGATCTCGTCCTGCCGGATGTGACGTTTCTCAAGGAGCGCCAGAACGACTTGCTGGCCTTTCTCATCACGCACGGCCATGAAGACCACTTCGGTGCCTTGCCATTCGTGCTGCGCCAGGTCAATGCGCCCGTCTACGGGAGTCGACTCACTCTGGCCCTCGCCAAGAGCAAACTCGACGAACACGGCATGCTCAAGAAGGTGGAGCTGAACGAAGTGAACGCCGATTCGGTGCTGCATCTCGGTCCGTTTACGGTCAGCTTCATCGCTGTCAGCCACAGCGTGCCCGACGCTCTCTCGATCGCCGTCAGCACGCCGCTGGGCGTTGTCCTCGTCACCGGTGACTACAAATTCGACCACACACCGATCGATGGCCGCATCACCGATGTCAACCGCTTCGCCGAACTGGGCAATAACGGCGTTCTCGCGTTGCTTGGTGACTCGACCAACGCCCTCATACCCGGCTCGACGGCCTCGGAGAGCACTGTCGGCCAGGCGTTTCACCAGATCTTTGCCGAGGCCGAGGGGCGTGTCATTCTCGCCTCCTTTGCCTCCCACATTCATCGCGTGCAGCAGGCAATTCAGATCGCGCATCTGCACGGCCGCAAGTTTGCCGTTGCCGGCCGCTCCATGGTCAAGAACGTCAACATTGCCCGCAATCTCGGCTATCTCACGGTGCCCGATGACGCGATGATCAAGCTGCACGACATCGATCAGTATGAGCCAGGCGAGCTGCTGATTCTCACCACCGGCAGCCAGGGTGAGCCGCTCTCGGCACTCAGTCGCATGGCGTTTGACGATCATCCCCAGGTTGTCCTTCAAAAAGGAGACACGGTCGTCATCTCGGCGCTGGCCATTCCCGGCAACGAGGTCAGCGTCATGAATACTGTCAATCGCCTCCTCAAGTCGGGGGCTCGCGTTATCGACGGCCCCAAGAACGGCGTCCACGTCAGTGGTCACGGCGCCCAGGAAGACCTGCGGATGATGCTCAATCTCATCAAGCCACGCTACTTTCTGCCCGTGCATGGCGAGTACCGCATGCAGTACATGCACGCCGAACTGGCGCGCCAGTCAGGTATCAAGGACGAGCAGATCTTCCTCCTCGAAAACGGCGATGTGCTGCAGATCAACGAAGATTCGGCAAAGCTCGTCGACAAGGTGCGCGCCGGCATGGTGTTCGTCGACGGCTTTGAACTCGGCGATGCCGAACACGTTGTTCTGCGCGACCGCCAGCAGCTTGCCGAGGACGGCATTCTCATCGTCGTCTGTACGATGAGCGTGCAGAGCGGCGAGATGGTGGCTCCGCCGGAGCTGGTGGCGCGTGGTTTTCTCTACGATGACTCACGCCAGCAGGAGGTTCTCGACGCAGCCCGCGAAGTGCTGGAAGAGAAACTGGAAGAGCTGGCCGGCGAGCACATCACTGGCCAGCGTCTGCTCAAAGAAGACGTGCACGAGGTGCTCAGCGGCTTCATCTATCGCAAGACGAAGCGCCGGCCGTTGATCATGCCGGTCATTGTCGAGGTCTGAGATCAACGCCGACATACGATCTAGTCGATCGGCGCCGATTGACGCCACGACGGTGATCAACTAGGAATCAGCGCTCGCTCGTCGAACCACAACGTATGGCGACAGCACGCTCCACACGTAAGCCGAGGCGCGCGCCGGCCGCCAGGGCCGCAGGTCAGCGGCAACCGGCGCGCCGCACAGCGGCGCCAAAGGCTGCCAGGCGCACGACCAGGCGCAAGGCGGCAAACCACGGCCGCGAACTCGCTGCCGTCTTTGTCATTGCCTTGGCGGTTTTTCTCGGCTTCGTCCTCTACGCGGGCTGGCACGGTGGGCTGGCCGGCCACTGGCTAAGTGCCGCCCTCTTCTGGCTGATCGGCGTCGGCACCTATCTGACGCCGGCGCTGCTTCTTTACACTGCCTATCTGGTGGCGGGAGGCAAGAGCGCCCGTTTGCCACGCCCGGTCGCGTTCGGCAGTGCCTTCCTGGGCCTGGCCCTGCTGCTGGCCGCTGCCGCCAATACCTTCGCCCTCTTTGGCGGCGGCCGGCCGGCGGCCAGCTACGCTAGTGCTCATCTGCGCCACCATGGCGGCGCCCTCGGCGAACTCCTCTGGTCTGGCGTGAATGTCGTCGGCGGCCACGTTGGAGTCACCATTGTCGTGCTGTTTTTCGTCGTCGCCGGACTACTACTCGTGAGCGGCTCATCGCTGGGATTATGGGCGAGTCGCTCGCGGCGCGGCGTCAGGGCTGCCGGTCGGGTGGCTCGGCGGCAGGCCCGAGTGCTCGATGAGCATCGCCGCACCGCCGTTCAGCGGCTCCAGAATCAGTCGCTCGACGACATGAGCGAAGCGGCAACGCAGCAATATGGTCCGGGGGTGTCCACACATACGGTCGAACTGATCGACGGCCAGCGCAGCGTGCCGGAGATCTTTGCCGCCGTCGCCAGCGCGCCGGGCGCAGTCTCCGAGATCCCTCGCGGCGCAGACGGCGACGGCGACTTTGGCGACGATGGCCCCATCGTCGCCGTCGAGGAGCCGGTCGAGGATGGCGTACAGCTGAGCATCCCAACCGATGCCAGCGGCGGTTTCGTGAGCTCAGACGAGACAGCGCTGGCATTTGCCGCCAGCGAACAGCGCGACTGGTCGCTGCCCGATACGTCACTCTTGCGACCGCTGGGGGATGGCCAGGGCGAGGCGCCGGACACGATCCGCGCTGTCAGTGCCCGGCTGGTCGAAACGCTGGGCAACTTCGGCGTCCCTGCCCAGGTGATCAATACCGTTTCCGGGCCGCGCGTTACACGCTACGAGCTGCAGCTCGCTCCTGGCGTCAAGGTTAATCGCGTCTCGGCCCTCAAAGACGACATCGCCTATGCATTGGCGGCCACCGATATTCGCGTGCAGGCGCCGATACCGGGCAAAACGGCCGTCGGTGTCGAAGTCCCCAACCAGCGGCCCAACTTCGTCGGCCTGGGCGACGTGTACGGCGTCTTCCCGGCCAACGCGACGCCGCTGGCTGTGTGGATCGGTAAGGACATCACCGGCAAGCCGGTGCTCGCCGACCTTGCCAAGATGGTCCATGTGCTCATCGCCGGCACCACCGGATCAGGTAAGAGTGGCTGCATCAACTGCATCGTCAGTTCCATTCTCTTGCGCGCTACGCCCGACCAGGTGCGCATGATCATGATTGACCCGAAGAAGGTCGAACTCTCGCACTTCGACGGCGTGCCGCATCTGCTCACACCGGTGGTTACTAAGCCGAAAGAGGCAAGCTACGTGCTCCACAACGTCGTGCGCCAGATGGATTATCGGTACGAACTCATGGCCCGTGTCGGCAGCTCGCAGACCATCCATGACCTGAACAAGAAGCTTGAGGCGCGCGGCGAGCCGAAGCTGCCCTACATCGTCATTGTCATTGACGAACTCGCCGACCTCATGATGGTCGCCCCGGCTGAGGTCGAAGACCACATCATGCGCCTTGGTCAGCTCGGCCGCGGCGCCGGCATCCACCTCGTCGTGGCCACGCAGCGGCCCTCTGTCGACGTCGTTACCGGCATGATCAAGGCCAACATCCCTTCCCGCATCGCTTTCGCCGTCTCATCACAGACCGACTCACGCGTGATTCTCGACGTTGGTGGCGCCGAGAGCCTGCTCGGCGAAGGCGACATGCTCTTTCGCCCGTTTGGCAGCAACCGTCTGCTGCGTGTGCAAGGCGCCTACATGGCCTCGGCCGAGATGAAGCTGATCACCGAGCACTGGCGTCGTCAGGCAACGCCGCATTTCCAGAAGGAGATGCTCGAAAGCCCAGCCCCGAGCGAGCCGGAGGGCGCCAGCGGCGCCGGCGAAGACGACCTCCTGGCCGATGCGATCACAACCGTCGTTGCCACCGGCGCAGCGTCAGTTGCTTTGCTGCAACGTCGCTTGCGCGTCGGCTACGCTCGCGCCGGCCGCTTGATCGATATCATGGAGGGCATGGGCATCGTCAGCGGCTATGACGGCAGCAAAGCGCGCAATGTGCTCGTCAACGAGACGCAGCTGGCCGATATTCTCGCCGGCGTGCGCGGCGGCGGGCACAAACCGGCGGCTGACACCGCGGTCGCCGGTCAATTCGCCGCCGCCGATTTGCCGCCCGCCGACGGCTGAGTCGCCGCCGGCTCAATTGTGTTTGCCGGCACAGCTCACTAGACTAGCGGTTCAGCTCATGGATTTTGCCGCTTCTTCGCGACGCGGTTACTGGCAAAGGGGACAAGCCCGGCGTGTTCGAGATCGGTGCAACACTTCGCGAGGCGCGCGTACGCAGAAAGCTCACTCTGCAGCAGGCCGAAGACGACACCAAAATCAGGGTCAAATACCTGCAAGCCATGGAGAACGAGGACTTCGAGGTCATGCCCGGAGTCACCTACGTGAAGGGGTTTCTGCGCGCTTATGCGGAGTACCTCAACCTCGACGCCGATGTCATCGTCGGTGAATTCAATTCACGCACAGGCCCGCAACCAGATCACGAGCCATTTGGTGGTGTTTCGGCGTTGGGCAGACCTCGCAGTCACCGCGGTCGCAATACCTTGTTTCTAACGGCCTTTGTCTGCGTGCTTGTTCTGGCGATCATCTATGTGCTCGGCATTAATCGGCATACCAATTCTGGTGGGCCCAAGACGAATCCGGGCGCCATTGGCTTGAGCAGCTCGCCACAACCGGCGACCACGCCCAGTGTGCCGGCGAGCATCCAGCCGAGCCTCACGCCCAGCCCACCGGCAGTGACGGTCAACAAGGTCCGCTTCGTCGTCAGTGGCGGGCCATGCTGGGTGGCCGTCACCGAGGGATCGGCACAAGGCAAACAGCTCTTTGCCGCCACACTAGCCGACGGTGCCGTGACTACGTTTACGAGCAAGCAACCACTGTTCATCGTCGTCGGTGCACCGTCGGTTGCGACCATCAAAGTCATCGGCGGACAAACGCTGAAACTCAGTGGTGCTGGTCCGCTGACCTACCGTGTCAGTCAGGGAAAGGTCGTGAAGCTCTAGTGGCCAAAGAATCATCGTTCGATGTCGTCAGCGAAGTTGACCTCAACGAAGTGCGTAATGCGGTCAACCTGGCGCAGAAAGAGATCGCCACGCGATACGACTTCAAGAAGAGCATCAGCAAGATCACCCTTGAAGAGGACGGCATCGTCCTGATGAGCGACAACGAGGGCAAGCTCAAGTCGGTTGTCGACATCCTCGAAGAGAAACTCGTGCGCCGCAAGGTCTCACTCAAAGCGCTACAGTACGGTAAAGTCGAAGCGTCGCTCGGTGGCACCGTGCGCCAGCGTGCCGAACTGGCCGCCGGCATCAGCGACGAGAAGGCCAAGGCGATGAACAAGCTCATCCGCCAGCAATTCAAGAAGGTCAAAGTCAGCATTCAGGGCGACAGCTTGCGCGTGTTCTCATCAAGCAAAGATGACCTGCAGGCCGTTATGGAGCTACTGCGTGAGCAGGACTTCGGTCTGCCTCTGCAATTCACCAACTACCGCTGAGGAGACGACGCGCTGAGCCGCGCTACGCCCGCCACCTTCTGCATTCAGACTCTCGGTTGCCCCAAAAACGAGGCCGACAGCGATCGCTTGGTGAGAATCCTGCGCGCCGCCGGTCATGAGCCGGCAGCAGCGGCGCGCGCTGACTTGGTGATCGTCAACACGTGCGGATTTATCGACGCCGCCAAGGAAGAGTCGCTGGCGGCGGTGTTCGCCGCCGCGGCGACAGCCCACGAACGCGGCGCGCAAGTCGCCGCCATCGGCTGTCTAGTCGAACGCTACCGGACTGAACTCGCGGCGGAGCTGCCCGAGGCCGATCTACTCTGCGGCTTCGAAACCGATCCGCTCGCGCGTCGTCTGAGCGAGATCGCTGCCAGCCGCAGTCGGGCAGCGCGCCTGGTCGGTGGGGGAGAGGCCGGGCGCGGCGGCAGGCTTCGCCAGCCGCGCCCGACCTACGCCTACCTCAAGATCAGCGACGGCTGCGACCGCCACTGTTCCTACTGCGCCATACCACTGATCAAAGGCACGTACGAGGAGGTGCCTCCGAAGCAAATCCTGGCTACTGCCAGCGCTGTACTCGCCGGCGGCGCTCGCGAGCTGGTACTGGTCGGGCAAGATACCTCGCGCTATGCATGGCCGGGCTACGGTGGCGTCGGGCGCCTCCTTAGCGACCTGCGCGATCTCGGCCCTGCCTGGCTCCGTCTGCTCTACCTGCAGCCCGATGGCGTCACCGACGAGCTCCTCCAGGCGCTGGCCGAGTACGCCGTGCCGTACATCGATATACCACTCCAGCACGCCAGCGCCGCAGTTCTCAAGCGCATGCACCGGCGCGGCGACGGCAACCAGTACCTCGATCTTTTGGCGCACCTGCGTACGGCACTGCCCGGAGCCGCCATTCGCTCGACCTTCATCGCCGGCTTTCCCGGCGAAACCGAAGCCGATGTGGACGAGTTGATCGCCTTTGTTGACGCCGCCGGCCTTGCAGTGGCCGGCGTCTTCGTCTATGACTCGCAGGAGGGTACTGCCGCTGCCAGCATGCCGGGTCAACTGGCGCTGGACGTCCGCGAGGAGCGCGCGGCTCGAGTTGCGGCCGCCATCGACGAAGCAGCGCGACCATTCTGGAGCAACCTCGTGGGACAAAGCGTCGAGGTTCTCGTCGAAGGCACTCATCGTAATGGCGCGCCGGAGGTAACGGGCAGACTGGCCATTCAGGCACCAGACGTCGACGGGTTTACTGTGGTGCGCGGCTCGCGGGCGCGCCGCCGCCAGGTGGTCCGCGCCCGCATCGAGGCTGTGGTGGGCTACAATGTCTTCGCGGTGGCCGAGTGATCATGGTTGCGGCGCAGCCGTCTTCCGACGGCCGACGACAACGCGAGGCTCGCACCTTGCGATTGATGATCGCTCTCTATTGCCACGATCATCACGCCGCTGCGCCGATCGTCGGCGCTCGCGGCTCACAGGTAGCCGCACCAGCCACACTTTGCCCGGATTGCGCTGCCCTGGCAATCGTATGCGCTGGCGCACTCGAGCATTGCCCGTACGGCGCCAACAAGCCAGTGTGCGCGACTGTCCGGTGCACTGCTATAAGCCCGCCAGGAGGCAAGAAGTCGCCACGATCATTGAGATACGCCGGGCCAAGAATGCTCCGCCGTCATCCGCTGCTCGCTGTCGCGCATCTGCGCGACAGCCGACGCCGCCTGCCCGATCCGGTGTCTCACGCCGCAGCTGCCAAGCAATGAACGCTGCCAACGCCATCACACTTACACGCATCCTGCTCATCCCGGTCTTCATCGCCGTCCTCTTCGTCAAGGTCCCCCACGGCGATATTCTGGCCGCGGCCCTGTTCACGGTGGCCGCGTTCACCGACAAGCTCGACGGCTACGTCGCTCGCCGGCAGGATACAGTGACCGCACTGGGCCAGTTTCTCGACCCGCTGGCGGATAAGCTCCTCGTTGCGGCGGCGCTCATCGCTCTGGTCGGCCTCGGGCATCTGGACGCCTGGGTGGCAATGGTCATCATTGCCCGTGAAATCGCCGTCAGCGTGCTGCGCATTGTCGGCGCCGTTCAGGGGATCAGCATGCCGGCCGACCGGCTTGGCAAGGCCAAAACGGCCAGTCAAGTAGCGGCGATCATCTTTCTCCTCATCCCACACCATGGTCTGCCGGGGTACGTTGCGATCGAGACGGTCCTCGTCTGGCTGGCAGTCATTCTTACGCTGGTGTCCGGGATCCACTACTTCGTCAAAGCACGCGACCTTCTACGGCTGCCAGGCAGCAACGCGAAACCTGCGAGCGATCAAAGTCGACCCTCTTCTGCCGTCGACTCACCCGCACTACCTGACGATAACGCCGGTTCCAAACCGGCAGAGGGGAGCAAGCCATGAGCCAGCGCTCAGCCCTGCCGGTTCTGCCGACCGCCGCTGTTCTGCTCACCGGCAACGAGCTGCTGGACGGCCGCACCCGTGACCGTAACGGAGCCTACTTGAGCGCCGACCTCAGCCGACGCGGACTGCAGGTGAGTTACCTGGTGGTCACCGCCGATGATCGGGCGACGATCGTCGCCAGCGCGCGCTGGCTGCTTGCCAGTCGGCCGGCGGTACTCGTCGTCAGCGGCGGCCTCGGCACTACGCATGATGACCTCACGGCGGCCGCGATCGCCGAAGCCCTCGGCCTGCGTCTGACCGAGGACCCGCAGGCGCTCACCTGGGTCGCCGACCGCACTCGTCTCATTTGCGCCCGTCGTGGCTTCGTCTTCGACGATGTGTTCGCGGCGATGCGCCGGCAGGCAGTACTGCCGGTTGGCAGTCGACCTCTAGCGCCGGCGGGCGCTGCTCCTGGATTCGTCATCACACGCGACGACACGCAGGTGGTCGTTCTGCCCGGCGTTCCCCGCGAGCTGGAACCGATGTGGCAGGCGGCAGCGGTCGATCTCGACCGCGCTGGCGTGTTCCCCGGCGGCGCTCTGTCGATCGTGCGCATCTACGGCGTCGGCGAATTGCAGGTGGCACCGGTTCTCGAACGGGCTCTGGCTGACTCGGCGGGCCTTCTGCGCGCCGGTATTACCGCCGGCGACGGCGAGATCACCGTCGCATTGCGGCACGACGGCGGCGCTGCCGGCCAGCAGGCCGCCGCCGAAGCCGGCGCACTGTTGGCGGCCGAACTGCCGGTCTATTCACGCGACCGCGGCGACATCGACACTCTCCTGGCGGACGCGCTGCGAGCTCGCCACGAAACGGTGGCCGTAGCGGAGTCATGCACTGGTGGCCTGTTGGGTGGGCGCCTGACGGAGCGACCCAGCAGCTCCGACTACTTCGTCGGCGGTGTCATCAGTTACGCTAACGAAGTCAAGTCGGGGCTGCTGGGCGTGCCCACGCATCTCCTGGCAGAGCACGGCGCTGTCAGCGAACCGGTGGCGGCCGCCATGGCTACTGGCGTGGCCGCCGCCACTGCAGCCACGTGGGGCCTGGCCATTACCGGCGTTGCCGGTCCAGACGGCGGCAGTGCCGAGAAACCGGTCGGTCTTGTTTACATCGCTTGTGCCGGCGGTAGTGGCGGCGAGAAGAACGTGCGGGTTGAAGAACATCGCTTCAGTGGCGATCGTGAGGGCGTGCGCAGCCAAGCCGTCGTGGCCGCTTTGCACGCCCTGCGACGCGGTCTGGGCCAGTGAGCGGCGGCCGCCAGCTACCGTGGTAGACCCCCCCTGTCGCGCATAGCGCCAGCACGATTGTTTGTCGCGCTCGATCTGCCTGCCACCGTCAAGCAGGAGATCGCCGACTGGCAGCACGATCAGCTCGAGCCGGTCGCTGAGCTGCGTGTCAACCATGCCTTACACATCACGCTCTGCTTTCTCGGCAGCATGCCGACAGACCAGATCGCGACGGTCGTGACAGCGCTACAGGGAGTGCGCTTCGCCCCGATTACGGCGGTTTTGGGTAAGCCGCTCTTCTTGCCGCCTCGAGGGACCGCACGCCGCGTCGTCGCTCTGACTGTCAGCGACACGTCTGGGCAGCTGTCGGCCCTGCAGGCCGCGGTCGCAGCGACGCTCGCCGCTGCCGGCGTGTGGCAGGTGCCCAAACGTCCCTTCGTGGCCCACCTGACGGTCGCCCGTTATCGACATCCCGGGCCGGCATTGGCCCTGCAAAACGTCAACGTGGCGGAGCTTGGTCTAGCTCAGATGACGCTCTATGATAGCGTTCTGGAGAGGGACGGCGCCGTGCACACTCCCCTGGCTGTTTTCCCCGCAAGTTACGAGAGGAGCCCACGTGGATAAGAGTAAGGCTCTCGATGCCGCCATGGTCCAGATAGATCGGCAGTTCGGCAAAGGAAGCATCATGCGCATGGGCGCTCACGCTGCGGCCGGCGACATTCAAGTTGTGCCCACTGGCTCGCTGGCCCTCGATATCGCCCTCGGTGTGGGCGGCATCCCGCGTGGCCGCGTCGTCGAAATCTTCGGACCGGAGTCTTCCGGTAAGACGACCATGGTCTACCACGCCATCGCCGAGGCTCAGAAGCTCGGCGGCTCCGTTGCCTTCATCGACGCCGAGCATGCTATGGATCCGCAGTATGCCAAGGCGATCGGCGTCGACATCGACGATTTGCTCGTCTCGCAGCCAGACTACGGTGAGCAAGCACTCGAGATCGCCGAGATGCTCGTACGCAGCGGCGCCGTCGATATCGTCGCTATCGACTCGGTCGCTGCGCTCACGCCGCGAGCCGAGATTGAGGGCGAAATGGGCGACAGCTTCGTGGGTCTGCAGGCGCGTCTCATGAGTCAGGCGCTGCGCAAGCTGGCTGGTACGTTGAGCAAATCAGGCACTATCGCGCTCTTCACGAACCAGTTGCGCGAAAAGATCGGCGTGATGTTTGGCAGCCCCGAGACCACGACCGGCGGCAAGGCTCTCAAGTTCTACGCCACCATCCGGCTCGACATCCGTCGTATCGAGACGCTCAAGGATGGCACCGAGGCAATCGGCAATCGCGTGCGGGTCAAGGTCGTCAAGAACAAAGTCGCGCCGCCATTCAAACAGGCAGAGTTCGACATCATGTACGGCACCGGCATCTCGCGTGAGGGCACCCTGCTCGATCTTGGTGTGGCCTGCGAAGTCGTTCAGAAGAGCGGCGCGTTCTTCAGCTACAACGACGACCGCCTTGGCCAAGGCCGCGCCAATGCCCGCGTTTTCCTGCGCGAGAACCCCGACATCGCGCTCGCCATCGAAACCCAGATTCGCGAACGCGCCGGTTTGCCGCCGGCGCCGCAGCGAGTGACAGAGGCAGGCCCGGCAAAAACAGCTGGCGAACCAGTCGCGGTGCGGGAGTAACTGTCTCGATCTGACGACGGGCGCAAGATGAGCGAGTCGGACACGCATGTCGTCAGCGCTTTGCGGGCCACCAAACGCGGCCGCATTGGTCTTCACATCGACGGCGAGTTCGTGTGCACGATCGGCGAGACACTTGTCGCTCGCCACCACCTGTTCGCCGGCAAAATCATCGACGAAGACCTCTTGGTCCAGCTACGGGACGAAGCGCTCAGCGACAAGGCGCTGGCCGACGCTTACCGCCTACTCGGCCAGCGCGCTCGATCCCGGCATGAACTCGCTGAGCGCCTCAGCCAAAAGGGCTATGAAGTACTGCTTGTCAGCCGCGTCCTGGAAAGTCTTGCCGCTAGCGGGTTGATCGATGACGGCGCCTTTGCACAGGCCTTTGCCGCCGACAAGCGCCGATTTGGCAGCTGGGGCGACGAACGCATTGCTCGCGAACTCAATCGTCTCGGTGTGCCGGCAGAGTTCATTGCGACGGCGATCGGACCGTCCGACGCGACCAGGGATCTCGAGCGCGCCGCTGCCGCGCTGCGCAAGTACGGCGCGCCGCGCGGCGAACGCGACGCCGACATGCGCCGCGCCGTGGCCGTTCTGCGGCGGCGCGGCTTTTCAGCGTCAACCTCATACCGCGCGATGAGACTATGGCTCGACGATCCATCGATTGATGAAGGGCAGGCGGGTGAAGACGCCACCGAGTAAGCACGAAACGATGTTCTTCGTCGCCGCTTCGTTGACAAATAAACCTGCAAGAACCTACAATTAGCCGATGTGACGTGTACGTGAACCTGTTGTACTCGTCTTCGGTTTTTGCAGCGCATTACATTCCGGCGCGTGGCGCCGAGTGGTTTGAGAACGCGACGAAGGGGTCCCTCGATGATCTGGTGTGAAGGAGCGGCGATCACGTAATACGCGTTGACCCCTCGCGTCCGCAAACGAAGCTGTACGTACGAACCGAAGCGAGTCTTGGCTCAGGCCGGGCAGGTCGCCCGGCTTTTTTGATGCCGCTGACTACGTTAGGGGATGACATGGAAGTCGTATTGATCGTTCTGGCGCTGCTCGTGGGCGTCGGCGGCGGCTACTTCGGACGCCGCTTCTTCGCGCAGGGTAAGGTCGCCAGCGCTGAGCGTGAGGCCGAGAAGCTTGTCCGCGACGCACAGCGTGAGGCAGAGACAACGCTGAAGGAGGCCCGCCTTGAGGCCAAGGAAGAGCTGCAGAAGGTCCGCGCCGAGGTCGAGACTGAGATTCGCGACCGCCGCACCGAGCTGGCCAAGGCCGAGCAACGCATCGTTCAGCGCGAGGAACAGATCGAGGCTCGTGCTGGCGACCTCGACCGTCGCGATCAGTCGGTGCGCGAGCGCGAGGTGGCCAACCAGCAACTCGCTGACGAACTCACCGCGCTGCACTCCGAGGAACTGGCTACGCTCGAGCGGCTCAGTGGGCTCACCGCGACGCAGGCCAAGGAGATGCTTCTGAAGCAGTCCGAGGACGATGTTCGCCACGACATGGCAAAAATGGTTCGCAGCGTCGAGGAGGAGGCACGCCGCGAGGCCGACCGCCGCGCCCGCAACATCCTTTCTCTGAGCATCCAGCGCACGGCGGCCAATCACGTGGCCGAGACAACCGTCTCCGTTGTTCACTTGCCCTCTGATGATATGAAGGGTCGCATCATCGGTCGCGAAGGACGCAACATCCGCGCCCTGGAGAACATCACCGGCATCGATTTCATCATCGACGACACACCGGAAGCGGTCGTCCTCAGCGGTTTCGACGGGGTTCGTCGCGAGATTGCTCGCTTGACGCTGACGAAGCTGCTTGCCGACGGGCGTATTCACCCGGCACGTGTCGAAGAGATGTACAACCAGGCAAAAGCCGAGATCGACGCAGTCATCGAAGAGGCCGGTGAGCAGGCTTGCTTCGACACCAACGTTCACGGCGTGGCGCCGGAACTGGTCAGGGTCCTGGGACGCCTCAAGTTCCGCACCAGCTACGGACAGAATGTGCTCAACCACTCCATCGAAGTTGCTCACCTGGCGGGGATCATGGCCGCCGAGCTGGGCGCAAACGTGAAGATCGCCAAGCGGGCCGGCTTGCTGCACGACATCGGCAAGGCGGTCGATCACGAGGTTGACGGGTCGCACGCGCAGATCAGTCAGCAGCTCGCCAAGAAATATCACGAGTCCCAGAGCGTCTGTCACGCCATTGAAGCCCACCATAAGGACACCGAGGCACAAACGATCGAGGCCGTCCTCGTGCAGGCCGCCGACGCCATTTCCGCTGCCCGCCCGGGCGCCCGTCGCGAGTCACTCGAAAACTACGTCAAGCGCCTCGAATCGCTCGAACACATCGCCGAAAGCAAGAAAGGCGTCGAGAAGTGCTATGCCATGCAGGCCGGCCGCGAGGTGCGGGTGATGGTCAAGCCGGCTGAGATCGACGACGACCAGACGGCTCTGCTGGCCCGCGAGATTGCCAAGGAGATCGAGGAACAGCTCGACTACCCCGGCCAGATCAGGGTCACCGTCATTCGCGAGAGTCGCGCTGTCGACTACGCCAAGTAGCGGCGATAACGCCGCCGGTATCGGTATCGCGAGAGCGTGACTGCCATGCTGAACACGTACTACCTGCGCTCATTTGGCTGCCAGATGAATGCTCATGATGCCGAGCGGATCCGGGCCGCGCTGGAAGCCGAAGGCTTGCAGGCCGTCGAGCGGCCCGACGACGCTGCAGTTCTCGTGTACAACACCTGCACCGTTCGCCACAGCGCCGATGAGCGGTTTGCCGGTCATGTGAGCACCGCTGCCCGCCTCAAGCGGGACGACCCCAGCCGCCTGGTGATCGTCAGCGGCTGCCTGCCGCAGGCCGACGGCGAGGCGTTCCTGGCCCGTTTCCCTCACGTCGATGTGGCGCTGGGGCCGCAGAACCTGCACCGTCTCGCCGACGAGCTGCACAATCGGCTCGCCGATCGGCGCGGTGATGGGGAAGAGGCTTCGGCGATGACTGCCGCAACGAGCGCCCGAGGCGGATTCTTTACCGACGGGCCACACTTGAGCGCCGAGCTGTCGGCGCACCGCGAACGACCGTTTCAAGCCTGGGTTCAGGCCATGTCGGGCTGCACCAACTTCTGCAGTTACTGCATCGTGCCGTATGTGCGCGGGCCCGAGCGTAGTCGACCGTTGCCCGACATCGTCGCTGAGGTGCGCACGCTGGTCGCCGACGGCGTGCGCGAAGTGACGCTGTTGGGTCAGAACGTCAACGCTTATGGTCGTGATCTGGCGGTGGCAGAACGTCAGAGCTTTGCGCAGCTGCTGACCGCCGTCGACGCCGTGCCGGGGCTAGCGCGTACCCGGTTCATGACGTCGCACCCGAAGGACATGAGCGACGCGATGATCAACGCGCTGGCCACACTGTCGAGCGTCTGCGAGCACGTCCATCTGCCCGCACAAGCGGGCAGCGACCGCGTGCTCGCGGCAATGCGTCGCGGCTACACGGCACAGCAGTACCTCGATCGTGTCACCGCTCTGCGGGCGGCGGTGCCGGCAGTGAGTATCACCAGCGACTTGATCGCCGGCTTTCCCGGCGAAACTGAAGAAGACTTCAGCCAGACGCTCGAGTTGGTGAGGGCAGCCGGTTTTGACTCCGCCTTCACCTTCGTTTACTCGCCGCGCACGGGTACCGCGGCAGCGGCATTGCCAGGGCAAGTTGACGACGACGTCAAGCGGGACCGCGTGGAGCGACTGGTCGAACTGACCCAGAAGCAGGCTCACCAGCGCCGGCAGAATCTCGTCGGCCTCACGGTCGAAGTACTCGTCGAGGGCGAGGCTCGCCAGCCCGGCAGACAGCGCGGGCGCACACGCCAGAACGTGACCGTCAATCTGAACGGACAGGCGCGCCCCGGTGCGATAGTCTCTGTACATATAACGGCTGCTACGTCGACGACGCTACAAGGGCAGGTTGCCGACGCGTGAATCAAGCCAGGAGGCCACCATGCGTGGATGTGTGTGCCCGCACCCGCCCCTGCTCGTACCGCAGATCGGTGGGGCTGCTCTCACTGCAGTACAGAGTACCGTGACGGCAATGCGTGAACTCGCCGCTGTCGTTGGTGAACCGGAGACGATTGTCATCATTTCACCGCACACCCCGAGCCTCGGCTCCCAGTACACCATCAAGACGGCCACCCAGCTTAGTGGCAACTTTGCTGCCTTCGGCCACGACGAGGTCGGGCGCGAGATCGCCAACGATGGCGAATTGACCGCCGCCCTGTTGGCGGCGGCGGCGGCGAGCAACATACCGCTCGTACCGACCAACAGCCCTGTTCTCGATCACGGCGTGCTTGTGCCTCTGCACTTCTTGCGCGCTCGTCACCTCGTCTCGCTGTCGGTCATGGCCGACTATGGCGCTCACGTCGCTCTGGGTGACCTGGTGCGTCGCTGCGTGGCCGAACTCGGTCGCGACGTTCTCTTTGTCGCCTCTGGCGACATGTCACATCGACTGACGCCCGACGGTCCGTATGGCTACGACGCCCGGGGACCGCAGTTCGACCGCCGCGTCGTCGAGTTGCTGGCACAGGGCGACTTCGCCGGTTTGCTCGCCATCGACGCCGACCTGCGGCGCGGGGCGGGTGAATGCGGCCTGCGTTCGCTCGTCACGCTCGGTGCCTACTTGGGCGCCGACGCCGGTCGCGAGCCGCACGTGTACAGCTATGAAGGACCGTACGGCATCGGCTATCTGGTTGCCGGCTTTGGGCTCTCGCAGCAGGCGGTCTGACCGCCATGCGCGGCGAAGATCAAGAGACTGACGGCGGCGAGCGCCAGCAGGGCGGTTTCGCCGGCATGAGCCAGCAGCCGGGTCCTGCCGACTACGCCCGCGCCTGTGTCGAAAACATCGTGCTCGGCCGACCGGCGCCGCAGGCACCGACCGGCTCGCCGTTTACCGCACGCGGCGCCTGCTTTGTCACTATCAAGTCACACGGGAACCTGCGCGGCTGCATTGGCACACTGACACCGATACAGCCGGATCTCGGCCGCGAGATCGCTCACAACGCCAACGCAGCCGCCAACGACGACCCGCGCTTTGCCCCCGTCAGCGCGGCTGAGCTGGCAGCGTTGACCTATTCGGTAGACGTCTTGAGCGCGCCACAGCCCTGCCGGCGCACCGATCTCGACCCACGTCGGTATGGCGTCATCGTCACTGCCGGCTGGCATCGCGGTGTGCTGCTGCCAGGCCTGGAAGGCGTCGATGACGTTGCCCGACAGCTGGCCATCGTTTTGCAGAAAGCCGGTATTGACAGCGAGGAATCGGCGACACTGGAGCGCTTTACCGTACGCCGCTACCGCGAGGGGGATACGCGTGGCCGAGACGTGGGCAAAGCCGATAAAGGCAGTGGAACCGGTGGCGGGGCAGAGGGTTGACGCGCCTGCGCGAGCAGAGCGAGGTTGACGCTGACCAGACGCATCCGCCTCTGATCGTCCTCTTCGGTCCCACGGGCCTGGGCAAGACCGACGTCGCTGTTTGTCTTGCCGAGCAACTGGACGCTGAGATCGTCTCAGCCGACAGCATGCAGGTCTATCGCGGCGTGCC
>JBKQWK010000217.1:0-4662 GCA_052139595.1 Thermoleophilia bacterium
CCGGTTGAAATCGCCGCCGTCCACGACTGAATCCACCTCGATGCGCTTGACCAGCCGCAAATCATAGGCTTTCACCGGATCGAGCCGATAGACCAGATTGAAATAATCTTTATGCGTCGCCGAATACCGCAGCGTGCAGAGCGGATTCAAACTCTCGATGGCTTTTGTCCGCAGTTCCGTGGCCAGATTTTGCGGCTCGTCCACGACCACCACGGGCCGCGCGTGCTGGATGAATTCGATGGGCCGACGCCCGTTCATCTGGTCCTTGGTGTTCTGGATGACGGTGCTGCTTTTATCGAACGCCTGAATGTTCATCACCATCAACTGCATCTGGTTGCTGGCGGAAAACTGCCGCAACTTGGACACCTGCGCCGATTCATACACCCACGAATCCAGCGGCGCATTGCCGTAGAGCGATTGAAAATGCTCTTTGGTCAGCGCAATCGTGTTTAACACGCCTTCACGAATCGCCACGCTCGGCACGACGATGATGAACTTTTTCCAGCCGTAGCGCGCATTCAGTTCAAACAGTGTGCGCAAATAAACATAGGTCTTGCCGGTGCCGGTCTCCATCTCGACGGAGAAGTGCGGGCAGGCGCGGGGCGCGTCGGCGGGGACGTCGAACAGGTCCCAGGCCTCAAGCGGCGCCTTGGGATCGGCCACCTCGATGTCGTTCTGCAGCTGGATGGCGCGGGTGTTGGCGAGCAGCCTGTCGTCGGCGAGCAGCAGGCGGTTGCCGGCGCCCAGTTCGCTGCGATCCTGGCCGGCGAGCAGACCGCCATAGTCGCCGACGTTGATCACCGCGAACTCCGGCGCCCCCTGCGGCTGGCCGTCGAAGAGGTCCGTGATCGCCGCCACGGCGTCCAGCTGGAACTGCTGGTTGGCGTCGAACTGGAGCTTCACGCGTCGCCGCCGTCTCGGGCGGTTATCCGGTATTTCCGGTTAACTGCCGCACATTCAGTAGTAAAGGAATCCTTGACAACTGCTTTCGCCAAGATTCGTCTCCGGTCAGCCGTGCATCCCGCCGGCGAACTCCTCACTGCTCACCCGCGGTGGTGTACGCCTGGTCCGGGCGATTGGTGGCCGCTGGGTACTTCTGCATCAGGAGCCCTTCTCGCACCATGGGCGTGAGGAATCGCTTGCGCAACCCCTCCGGACTCCTGTCCAGGAGGTCGGCCAGCTGTGAAGAGGTCAGAAAGCGACCTTCACAGAGGTCGCAAATAGTGGCCATCATCTCCGCTCTATCGACCCTGCGACGAACGGCGACGGACCCAGCAAGCTGACGAAGCAGCAGACCAACCTCGTCGGTCAAGTGTCCGGAGTCCCCGGCCGTGTGTCCGGAGTCGGCGATCAAGTGTCCGGAGTCCCCAACGATGTGTCCGGAGTCGGCGGCCTTACCTAGGGAGTCGGTCCCCTTGTCTGGGGAGTCTTCGACCAACTCTCCGGACTTTCCGGAGAGTTGCGCAGGGCCCCCGGCCAACTGTCCAAGATTCTTTGACAGTTGCCCGGAGTCTCCGGATGACTGGGCGGTGTCGTCGGTGTCGAACAGTGACGCCTCCGCCCCGCGCCTGGACAGCTCATAGGTCGTCCACCGACGTCGGTTGTCCGAGACCAGCAGTCCGCGCTCGCAAAGGCTCGTCAACATGCGCGTGATGTCGGCCGGATGATCGGCAAGCAACTGCTGCAGCCGGGCGTTCGAGACCGCCCCCTCGATGTCGGCAGTCGCCAACGCCTGCAGCTCGGACGACGAGAGCGTGCCGACCTGCGCGCCCAAGCGTTCTCTTAGGTTGATCAGCGTGTCATCCGGAATCAGGCTGACCATGCGCAGCGTGAGCCTGACTCGGTCCGGCTGCTGGAATGTCTCAAGGAGTGGTGCGCGCCAGTGCTGAGACCGCCAGCCGGACCGGATCTTGTCGGCCCCGGAGCCGGCGTGCTCGCCGCCCCCGATCATGAGGAACATCTTCTGCAGACCGGGATTGCGGCACTCGCTGACGCCGCCGCGCTGATACTGCTCCAGAGCGATGAGCAGCGTACCGCCGTTCTCAATCGCGATCTCATGTGGCCATTGCTCGACCACCAGACCGCCGGGCGCTGAGTAGTCGCCATGGATCAGAGCATTGATAAGCGCTTCGCGCAGGGCCACGTGAGCCGGCGTCTCGTCGCGCCGCACGCCGTGCTCAAGACGGAATGGCGTGGGCAGGGCAGCGGCCAGCCGGGGCCACACCCGGGTGTAGAACTGGAGCAGGTTCGCTTCCCATGTACCGTCAGGGTAGATGCGGTCGCTCCATCGCGTGTCGGGATCCAGCTTCTCGCGATAGTCAACGAAATACCGGGGAGCAGCATCGGGATCGCAGATCGCCAGATCCTTGCCGAACATGAGCAGGCCGGCAAGCGTAAAGCCCTCCTGCCCGGTCGCGCGGTCACGGCGCCAGCCGCCGAGGCGCTCAAGAAAGCCCTGGTCATCGAGCGCAAGCCAAGCGTGTTCGCCGCGCGCCGCCCTCAGCCGGTTCTTGTACTGGGCGAGACTGGACGCGTCCAAGTCGTCCAGCGTGAAGCCCACGAGAATGCGCTGATCGCGCCCGTCCAGGTCCGCGTCGGCGAACATGCGCCGCACCTCAGCGTCGTCGCAGCGATAGTCGCCTTCGTGGCGACGCCGGTAGGTGTTCCCGAGGGGATTGCCGGTCAGATACACAGGGCGCTGCGCGCGGGCGGCACGAGGAATGCGAATGGCCAGGAGCGTCGAGGCCTCAAGCGGCACAGCTTCGACGGCCGCGACCTCGAGTAGATTGGCGCTCACAACGCCGCGGTTGTTGAGGCCGTCCCACAGCGTCTTCTGGTAGGTCGCCAGCTTCTTGGCGGTGAGGCCGTCGAGGCGCACGGCGTCGTCCTTCTCGCTCACGCCGAGGACCACGACGCCGCCTTCGGAGTTGACCATGGCGCTGTACGTCTCCCAGAAGCTGCCCGGGAAGCCGCCACGCGCCGACTTGAACTCCCAGTCGGTGGTCTCGCCGATCTGCGCCGCCGCCAGGATGTCGTTGAGTGTGGTCACTGTGGCCACCCCCTAACACCGTCTTGAAGCTCGTGACGCCCTTGGTCTTGAAGATCTGCACGGCGTTAGCCTTGAGCTGGTCGTTGCCGGCGAAGCCCTCGTCCAAGCAGACCACGCGCTCGGGCCGGCTGTCGGCCATGGTGCGGATCACCTCGAGCGTCAGCTCGCGCTCCAGGCAGATGAACAGCGCGCCGTCGGCGACCGCGTAGACGGTCTTGCCGGCCATCGGTGCGACGTCGACCGGCGTCGTGAGCGAAAAACCGCTCTTGAGGAGGATCTCGTAGAGCAGATCCTCGTTGGAGCGGCCCGCGCGCACGTGGTCGACGTGCAGGTCGAGCTGCTCCTCGATCGCCTGCGCGTCGTGCGCGACTTGGGCGTTCCACGGCTTGAAGTTGGACTCGGCCAGCTTAAAGACGCGAAAGCCGCGGTCCGGTGCCGCGCCGCCGTCCAGATCGAGCTTGCCCGCGTCCTCGTCGTTCAGCTTGGCGATGACGCGCCGCACGCGCTCCTTGGTGATGTCGGCGATGGTCGGGTAGTCCTCGCGGCCCGTGGGCTCGGGAAGCTGCACCAGGATGAACTTGCGATTGCCGCCGTCCTGCTTGTTTAGGTCGAGGACGGCGTGGGCGGTGGTGCCGGAGCCGGCGAAGAAGTCGAGGACCAGGGAATCCTGGTCCGACGCAATCTGGAGCATGCGTTCAACCAGACGGGCTGGCTTGGGAGTTATGAAGAGGTCCTCGCCACTCCCGGCCGTCATCAGCTTGCTTAGCTCCTGCTTGGAGTTCCTTGTACTGCCGACGTCCTTCCAGGACCAATACGTCTGCGGCACGACTCCCTCGCGAACATCCGACAGGAATCGTTTGATCCCGGGTCGATTGTCGCCAGAAGCGCCCCACCAAATGCGATCATCCCGATCAAGCTCATCGAAGCGCTCGCGACTTACTCTCCAATAGCTTCCTGCCGGCGGACCCTCGATCGTCTTCCCAGAGGGCGTCGTGATCGGATAGCGTCCTCGGCCGTAGAAGTTCCTCGCCGCCAGGTCGCTGAGTAGCCAGGGACCTCGCGGATCATTGTCGGGATTCTTGTATCGCGCAACCATAGCCGCGGATCTGTCCAGAGGTCGGGGCCGCCAGACCTCTGCACTCAACGCATATATGACGACGTATTCGTGGTCCTCGCTCAAGTGGATGGCCGAGTTCTTGGGACTGTCCATCTTGTGCCAGATCACGGTAGCGATGAAATTCTCCTCACCGAAGACCTCGTCGCACAGCTTCCTCAGGTTGTCGACTTCGTTGTCATCGATGCTAATGAAAATGACGCCGTTCTCGCGCAGCAGGTTCCGCGCGAGGTACAACCGCGGGTACATCATGTTGAGCCACTTGGAGTGAAAGCGACCGTCGGTGTCGGTGTTGGTACCGAAGCGGTGGCCCTGGTCGTCAACCTGCCCGGTGTACTCGAGGTAGGTCTGCAGGCTCTCGGTGTAATTGTCGGGGTAGATGAAGTCGTTGCCGGTGTTGTAGGGCGGATCGATGTAAATCATCTTGACCTTGCCCAGGTACGACTTCTGCAGCAGCTTGAGGACCTCGAGGTTGTCGCCCTCGATGATCAGATTCTCG
>JBKQWK010000218.1:0-10046 GCA_052139595.1 Thermoleophilia bacterium
TCCACGTATTCGGGGGCAGGATGGTCGTCGCCGGCGTGGCAAGACCGTTGTAGGCGAGATTGACAAGGTCCTGTTTGTTCAGGACATAGTTGATCGCCTGGCGGAACTTGGGATCGCGCAAAATGGGGTTGCCTAGCGAGGTCGCCTGCTTGTAACAGTTGAATTCCAGGTAGCTGAACTGGTAATAGGGATACGCGACTGCCTCGATGCCCTTCGCCGATTTGAGCTGGGCGAACCCAGCCGCCGGGATGCCCCAGGCACCGTCGATGCGGCCGGCGCGCAGATCGCTCACCATGGTGTCGGCGTTCTGATAAGTCTCGAAGTAGATCTTGGTGACAGTCGGTTTGTTGCCGTAGTAGTAGGGGTTCCTGACCATCTCGACGTAAGCACCCTTATTGAAGGCGACGGTCTCAAAGGGGCCACTGCCGATGATCGGCGGCTTGTTGCCATAGCTCGTAATAGCCGCTTCCGGCGAGACGTTCTTCCAGATGTGTTCAGGCACAATCGGCACCGACTGCGCTTCCATGTAGCCCACGGCCATCGGATGCGCGCACGTGAACTGCACCGTGGTCGGGTTGAGCGCCTTGACCGTCAGCATCCCCTGCACATTGTTGAGAAGGTTCGCCATCTGGTTCTTGATGATGTAGGTGTAGGTGAAGGCAACGTCGGCGGCGGTCAGCGGCACACCATCCGAAAACTTGACGTCGCTGCGGATGTGGATCGTCCAGACTTTGCCATCCGGCGAGATGCCGCCGTTTTGCTGGGTGGGAAACTCGCTCGCCAGACCGAGGACAGGCTGGTTGTGATCGCCGGAGCCGAAGAGATAGCTGTAGTTCAATGCCCAGATCTCATAGCTCGTGTCCGCGTAACCGATGAACGGATTGAGATTGTCGGGTTCCTCCGTCCAGCCGAGCTTGAGCACCACTTGGCCGGCGGTGGAAGACGGTGAGGGGCTCGCGGCGAATGCGCTCGTGAAACCCCAGACGAGACCGACCGCGGCAACTGCAAGCACAACCAGGATTGCCAGCCAGCCGCGACTGAACCGAGCTGAGCGAACTCCGTGCATCATCTGCCTCCCCCTCGGGATTTGTGGATTCCCCCGAACCCATTCCAACGCCGGCAGGCTGTCGGCACGTGCCAATAATCAAACGCCAACACGGACAAAGTCAATAGGCTGACGTATTGCAACTGAAGGAATTTGTTTATCGCCCTTATTCGTTGCCGAAATGACCCAAATGCGCGAAGAGAGTTAAACAAGACTAAGTATTCATCCCTCATCTTCAACCCGTTGTCGACGACGGCAAATGGAGACGTAAAAACACCGGATCGACCTTCGCGCCATCCGGCAGCCAAACCCCAGAGGCGAGGCGCAAACAGCTTCACGGCTTGGTGCTACGATACCGCCCCAGTGGAATCGTTACGACGCTCTTTTCAGCCCTTGCCGAACGACCATCAGGAGGAGCCATGGAGCAGGCGTTCAAGGATGAGGCGCACCTGGAAAGCCAGTTCCTCGAACACCTCTGGCCGCCCTTTACGCAGGTGCAAGGCCTCAAGCCGATCATCATGGACCATGCCGAGGGCGCCGTCGTGTATGACACCAACGGCAAGGCCTACATCGATGCCTTCGCCAGTCTGTGGACGGTGAACGTCGGCCACGGCCGTCAGGAGATCATCGACGCGATTACGACGCAGGCTCAGAAGCTCGCCGTCTACCACATCTTTCAGATCGCCAACGAGCCGGCGGTCAAGCTCGCCGCCAAAGTGGCCGAGCACATGCCCGGCGACTTAAATCACGTCTTTCTCACCCTCGGCGGTGGTGAAGCGGTCGAGACGGCGGTCAAGATGGTCCGCCAGTACTGGCGCAACAAAGGCCAGGGCACGAAGTTCATGGTCATGTACCGTGATCGCTCCTACCACGGGACGACGATGACCAGTACCAGCGCCCAGGGTTTATCGGTCAACCGGGCCAAGTTTGAGCCCCTGCTGCCCGGCTTCATCAAGCTTGGCGCTCCCTACTGTTACCGCTGTGCCTGGAGCCAGACCTACGGTGAGTGCCACATGGAATGTGCCAAAGCGGTCGAGCAGGAGATCGCTTTCTACGGAGCCGAGAACGTCGGCACCATGCTCGGCGAGACGGTGATCGGCACCGGCGGCGAGATCCCGCCGCCGCCGGAGTACTGGCCGCTCGTCAACGAGATCTGCAAGGCCAACGACGTGCTCGTCATCAACGACGAGGTAATCACCGGTTTCGGTCGCAGCGGCACCTGGTTCGGCTTCGAGCAGTTCGGCTCTGACCCCGATCTCATCACGATGGCCAAGGGACTGTCGTCAGGCTACCTGCCGCTGGGCGCGGTCGGTGCCCGTGACCACGTCTTCGAAGCCTTTCTCGGCGGCCCGTCAGAGGCGTTCATGAGTGGTGCCACCTACGACGGCCACCCGCTCTGCGCCGCCGCCGGCGTGGCCAATCTGGAAATCATCGAGCGCGAACACCTGGTCGAGCGCTGTGCAGAACTCGGCCCCTACCTGCAAGAGGGCCTGCAGACGCTGCGTAAGCACCCGATCGTCGGCGACGTCCGTGGCCTCGGCCTCGTCGCCGGTATCGAGTACGTGCAGAGCAAAGAAACCAGAGAGTGGTTTCCCGCTTCGGTCGGCGCGGCGGCGAAGATTCGTGACGCCGCCTTTGCGCGCGGCGTCTTCGTGCGCCTGCTTGGCGGCGGCAACGTCCATGCCGTGGCACCGCCGTTCATCATCAGCAAGGAGCAGATCGACCGTATTGTCGCCGTGCTCGACGAATCGATCGGCGAGGTTGAGCAGCAGCTCGGCGTAGCTGGCTAGGGCCTCTGGCGAGATCGCCTGCGACGAACGAGGCGAGACGGTAACGCAGCAAGCAAAGATCAAGCCGCAGCGCGATCGCGAACTTCACTGCCCAGTATCACTGATCGCCAGAATCGTGCCGCCGCTGCCCACCGTCCAGCCGTGCGCGGCGTCAGGAAAGGTCACGCCCAGAAGATCAGCGGTGGTGCCGGAGACCTGTGTGTTCCAGGTGGCTCCGCCATCGCTGGTGACAAGGATCGTGCCTGCGGTGCCCACCGCCCAGCCGTGCATATCATCACGGAACGTGACGCTGAGGAGGTCGGCGGTCGTACCCGCCGGCAGTCTGCTCCAGCTTGTGCCGCCGTCGATGGTGGCGAGGATGATGCCGTCACCAACGGCCCAGCCATGGGCGCGGTCGGCGAAGCTGACTGCGTCAAGAAACACAGTACTGGCGGCAGTGCCGGCGTCTTGCCCGCTCCAGGCGACGCCGCCATTGCTCGTCGCCAGGATGCTGCCGTCACCAACGGCCCAGCCGTGGGTGCGATCGGCGAAGCTGACTGCGTCAAGAAACGTGGCGCCGCTCGCGTGGCCGCGAATCTGGGAGCGCCAGGTCACGCCGCCGTTGCTGGTCGCCAGGATCACAGAGCTGCCGTGATTGCCGATCTCATAGCCTGCTGCCCAGCCCTCAGACGCGGTCACGAAAGTGACCGCGTTGAGCACGATGCCGCACCGAGGCCCGAGGCCTGCCTGCGCCAGGTAACGCCGCCGTTGCTGGTGACCAGAATGGCGGCGTTGCCGTTCGTCCCCCACCCCACCGCCCAGCCATGCGCATCGTCGACAAAAGAGACGCCGTTGAGCTTTGCCCTCGTGCCTGATCTCTGCTTACTCCAGCTCATACCGCCGTCTACTGTTGCCACGATCGTGCCGTTGTCACCTACCGCCCAGCCATGCGCATCGTCGGCAAACGAGACGCCATAAAGAGTCGCGGTCGTGCCCGACGTCTGTGCCGTCCAGATCGCACCGCCGCTCGTCGGTAGCTGCCCGCTCGCACTGGAGCCGCAACCTGCGACCAGCAGAAGCAGAGCCAGGCTCAGCGGAATCAGTATCACGGCAAAGAAGCCGGCCGGCCGGCCCAGGCTTGCTGCCGGTGTCGCCACTTTCACGAACCGCTTCATCGCCGACAACCCTTTCTGCAGTCCCCGCGTCGAGCATACAGCCCGCCGCCGCCAGGCACTTCACAGCCACCTCAGCATGCTGGCAGGTCAGAGAACATGAAGCCGACACCAGCATGCGAAGCATAGTACAGCGACACCGGTGCCGGCATTGTGAGCCTTGCGAACGGGCCATGGTAGAGTTCGTCGAGATGGACGTTCGTCACCTGCGCACCTTGCGCCTATCGCGCAATCTGTTTGGCTTCTATGCCGGCCGCAGCTCAGACCTGTGTTTTGCGCCCGAGCCGAACTGGGTCGACGACGGCGCGCTATCGCTCGGCATCTGCAGCTACGCGCTCATCAGCGGTCGCGATGCTATCGTCTACGACACCCACCTCTCGGTCGACTACGCGGTCGCCATCCGCCGCCAGCTAGAGCAACTCGGCGTGCGACACATCGTCGTGGTCCTCAGCCACTGGCATCTGGATCATGTCGCCGGCAACGAAGTTTTTGCCGACTGCGAGATTGTCGCCAGCCGCTTGACCGGCGATCAGCTAAGCTCCCGGCAGGCAGCAATCGAAGCGGGGACAAGCGAAAAAGGTCCGCCGGCGATCTCACCACTCATACTGCCGACGACCGTCTTTGAGGGCCAGGCCTGGCTCCGCGCCGGCAAGCTGCGCGTCGCGGCCCTCGAGTTCACCATCCATGCCGCCGGTAGCGTCATTCTCCACTTGCCTGACGAGGGCCTGCTGCTGCCCGGCGATACCGTCGAAGACACCGTAACCTATGTTTCCGATCCTGAGATGCTGGCGAACGATATCGACGAGCTGGCGCGGCTACGGCGGCTAAACGCCACGCACATTTATCCGAACCACGGCAGCCCGAGCGTCCTTGAGGCGTCCGGCTATGGAGAGGGACTCATCCGGGCGACGCAGCACTACCTGCGCGACTTGCTGCGCGTGCCACGCGACACCGCCCTCGCCGCCCTCGATTTGCAGGCTTTTGTCGCCAACTCCCTCGCCGCCGGCTGGATCACCTACTACGAGCCCTACGAACGCGTGCACCGCAGCAACCTCGCAGCGGTGACGCGCGGCGCCGGTTGACTCGCCAAGGCCCTCGTCCGCTGAATTCAGACCGGCCAGCGCCAGCCATACCGGCCAGCGCCGGTCTCAGTGACCAGCCGGAGCGTGCCCGGAGAGGGAACTCGACTGAGTCCCGCTAAAGAGCCAGCGAACAGCCTGGGCAAACAGGTCATCGGCGACATGCTCTGGATCGATTCGACGTTGACGAACGAGCCCCTCGAAGAGCGCGACGACGACCGTCGTCACTGCCCTAACTGAAACTGTCGGCGCAGATCCGAAGCGCTGCAATGCCTGTCCTACCAGACCTTCGAGTGCGTCGAGCTGCTCGTGGCGTGTCGCCGCCAGACCTCCCATCGCCTCGGGATTGCGGACTGCGTACAGCCAGAACTCCGCTTCCAGAGGGGCAAACTCACTGTACCTTTCTGTCATCTGCACGAAGAACCGTGTCAGCGCTGCCAGAGGATCATCGTTGCCGGTGCCAACCTCATCAACCATGCCGCTAACGGCACTGACTCGAGTTGCCGCCCCACGCGCCCGTCTGGCCGCCATCAGCTCCAGAAACAGCTGCTCCTTGCTCTCAAAGTTGGAGTACAAGGCGCCGGTCGAATAGCCGGCATCCTCGGCGATCTCCTCGACTGACGCCCCGGCGAGCCCCTTTTGAGCGAAGACGCGCTCGGCAGCAGCAAGAAGCTGCTCGCGTGTCTTGGCCTTGGCCTCGACGCGCGTCAGTCGTCGCCGCGGTTTCTCGCTGTTTGACCTATCCACATTAGATATCGTATTCGCATTGTGATCGCTATGCTAATATTGTTTCTGATGCAATACTCTGGGTCTTCGGCTTCGCAGTTCTCATGCGCACTGCTCAGGAGGATCAATGCTCGCTCAGCATACCTTGGCGGTCGCGGTCGCGACTACCACCAGCCACCACCCACTCAGGCTCCTTATCCTCCTGCTTATCATCATTGCCGCCATTTTGGCGGTGGTTGTGCGACGGCGAGCGCGAATTCGGACGAAAGGCGAGGGCTCAACCCCATCGTCCGCTCGTCACAAGATGATTGCAGAGCTTCGGCCCTCTGACGATCAACACTCTCTCCGGCCAGCTCGGCGTGCGCCGCTGAGCCGAATCGGGAGATGGAGCGCCAGTCACCCCTTCGTCGTGGCTGCCGTGTCTGGGTGGTCGTGCTCCTCCTGGCGTTCTTCGGTAACAAGGCGCTCGGCGACGTGTACTCTGACAATTTCACCTTACCTTCAAACCCCGCTCAGCAGGGCGCTAACCTGCTGAAGGCCCGGCTCCCTGCCCGGGGTGGACAGGGAGCCGGGCAGATTGTCTTCACCGTTGGTTCGGGTTCACTGGCCTCCGACCGCGCGGCAATAGAAGCTTCGATTGCGCGGGTGCGCCAGCTCCCCAACGTGCTCTCCGCCAGTGACCCATTCAGCCCGCTGACCGTCGCCAGAAACGGCCGCATCGCCTACTCGTCCGTTCACTTTTCGACGAACCCGCAGAACCTTGGAGCGAGCTACGTCGCTGAAATCGATAGCGCCGTGGCTCCTGCACGCCACGCCGATGTCACGGTCAACTACGAGGAGCAGCTCGGGTCGGCCGCTCGACCGAAGTCACTGCACGGCTGCCGCTGATTATCGCGACGGTCCTCGTTTTGGCGTTTCTGTTTCTCCTCGTCAACTTTCGCAGCCCCGTACTCGCCCTGAAAGCGATAATCCTCAACCTCTTTTCGATCGGAGCGGCGTACGGTGTCGTCGTGGCGACCTTCCAGTGGGGCTGGAGTGACTCGCTCCTCGGCATTAGTGAGAAGGTGCCGATCGAGTCGTACATGCCGATGATGATGTTCGCCATCGTGTTTGGTCTCTCCATGAACTATGAGGTCTTTCTCCTCTCGCGGGTCCGCGAGTCGTGGCTGCAAAGCCACGACAACCACGCCAGCGTCGCCCAAGGCCTCTCTACGATCGGACGCGTCATCAGCAGCGCGGCCATCATCATGGCCAGCGTCTTCCTGTGTTTCCTGTCCTCCAATACGGTCGTCGTCAAGATGCTGGCGCTGGGTCTGGGCGTCAGCGTACTGATTGACGCCACCGTCATTCGCCTCGTCGTCGTGCCAGCAGCGATGCTTCTCCTCGGCCGCTACAACTGGTGGGCGCCCCGCTGGCTTGAGCGGTTCCTGCCACGGCATCGGTCAGATGGCTGACCGGAGCTTCTGACGTCCGTACCTGACCGCCTAACCAGCCCGTCAAGGCGTTGAGTACAGCGAGCGCCGGACTCATCTTGGCCAGGGCAGCGTCAACCCTCGCGCGGATCGGGCCCAGGGGGTGGTCGGCTGGCACGACGTCTTCGAGCGTCGTCACGACGATGGACCCGGCCTGCAGCTGCTCGTCGCCCCGCATCGCACTCACTCCACGCATGATTTCTCCCCGACCGCTTCGCGTTTGCCGCTCCCGAGCCTGGGTAGGTGAGATGCGCGCCGCGTGACGAGCCGGCGAACAGAACCTGGATCGGATGGAGGTGTACTTGTGCGTACAGTAGCGCGTGCCGTAGTAATCACCAGGCCGGGAGGACTTGAGGTTCTCGGCGTGGCCGATCGCGTGGTCCGCGAGGCGGGGCTAGGCGAGGTTCGCATCGCCGTCAAGGCGGCGGGCGTCAACCCCACCGATATCGGCCTGCGCGAGAGCGGCACCGGCGACGACTTCGCGCCTCCCTGGGTGCCGGGCATGGATGCCGCCGGCACGGTGGAGTCCGTCGGTGAGGGTGTTGATCGCCTTAGCGTCGGCGACAGGGTCATGGCCGCAGTGAACCCGCGCCGGCCCGAAGGCGGAGCACAGGCCGAGCTGATCGTCGTCCCAGCAGCGTCGGTCATTGCGATCCCGCCGGGGGCCACGTTTGCGCAGGCGGCGACGCTGCCGATGAACGGGCTCACCGCCCGCCTCGGCCTGGATCTGCTCGGCCTCAAGGCGGGCCAGACGCTCGCCGTCAGCGGCGGCGCCGGGCTGCTTGCCTCCTACGTGATTCCGCTCGCCAAGGCAAATGGGCTGCGCGTAATCGCTGATGCCAAGCCCGAGGATGAGGATCTCGTGCGCAGCTTTGGCGCCGACGTGATCGTCCCCCGCGGTGCGGGCTTCGCGGCCGCGGTGCGCACGGCGGCAGCCAGCGGTGTTGATGCTCTCTTCGACACCGCGCTGCTTGGCCATGCCGCTTTTGCAGCGATCCGCGAGGGAGGTGCGATGGCCGTCGTGCGCGGCTGGGACGCCGGCACGCCCGAGCGCGGCATCGCAATTCGTCAGGTCTGGGTGCGCACCGCCCTGGAGCGCACCGACTGGCTTGAGGAGCTGCGCGAACTCGCGTCAGATGGGCGCATCTCACTGCGCGTGGCCGGCGAGTATGCACCCGAGCAGGCAGCGCAGGCGCAGCAGTTGATGGCCGCCGGCGGCCTGCGCGGTCGCGCGGTGATCGTGTTCTCGTAGCAGACTGCCTCCATGGCAGGCGACAGATCAATGCATTCGGCGCTGAGGGCCGGGCGAACGGCGAGCGCGCCATAATGAACATCGCAGACGTCATCAAAGAAACGATCCAAGAGTGGATTAACGGCAAAGCGACTCAGTACGCGGCCGCCTTGTCGTTCTACACACTTCTGGCACTTGCGCCCCTCCTTCTTGTCGCGGTCGCCGGCGCCGGCTTGATTTACGGCCCCGGCGCCGCACGAAACGCTCTCCTTACGCAGATACACGAGAGAGCCGGTGTGCAAGTGGCCGATGCCGTGCGTACGATCCTGATGAACGCACATCGGCCCAGCGTCGGCACGATGGCGTTCATCATCGCCGGCATCGTACTGCTTCTCGGCGCCTCCCGTGCGCTGGCGATGATGCGGACGGCCTTCAACGCCATCTGGAACGTGCCGCAGCCCCCACGCAAAGGTTTCCTCAACCAGCTCCGAAGTCACCTGGCCACGAGGCTACTGAACGTCATCCTCGCCCTCGGCTTCGGCACGGGGCTCCTGGCTCTCCTGGCAGCTAGCGCCGTCTGGAGCTGGGTCGCCGGCCAGATTAGGGGATCGCTACCGGCCGCCGAACTTGTTCTGCGGGCGGCCGATTTTGTGGTGACGTTGGGACTGCTGACCCTTCTGTTCGCGACACTCTTTCGCTTCGTGGCGGACGCCCGGCCGGATTGGGCCGATCTGTGGCTCGGCGCCGTCATCACGGCAGGGCTCTTCAACATCGGCCGTCTCGCTATCGGCCTCTACCTGGGCCACAGCGCGACCACATCGTCGTTCGGGGCGGCCGGCTCCGTCATCGCCCTGCTACTCTGGATGTACTACTCGGCGTTGATCATTTTCTTCGGTGCCGCGTTCACGCAGGTCTACCTGCGACGTCACGGGCGGCAGCTGCGCCCCAAAGACGACCCTCAGTCGCCTGCCGGAACTGAGCGCTGAGACTGGACCACTCACGGTGTGCGCGCGCGTGGTCAGCAGCGGCACGGGGAGCGACGCCGAACACAATAGCGACGACGAATGGGGCGTCGGCAGGTAAAAAAGTAGCCCTACCCGCCTGTGGCCTACTTGGCGCCCGGCGCGTGGTCGTTGCCGGCCGAACGCGCCGCCCAGATCGAGCCCTCGGTCGGCTGGTCTTCCCCACCGCTGTCGTCAAATTCGATCAGGTGCTTCATCTGACAGAGCGAGTGGTTCCAGATCACATCGTGGACGAATCCGGGAAAGATCGCGCGGCCAAGGCGCCAGCCGATCTTCGTCAACGGGCCTGTCCCGCGGGGAAAGTCGAAAGCAACGTAGATCGTCAGCAGGCTGAGCCCCTCACGCAGACGATCGATATCGAAGACAAGTATGCCGTCTTGAGCGAACCCGTCGGCAATCCGGTAGAGCAGACAGTGTCCCTGAATCAGATTTTCGAGGTCCACGCTGAACGAAAGCCAGGACGGAGTCACGTGGTAGCGGATCCTGCTGCCAACGGCGTTCGCGGCACCTGCCGTACGCCGCACCTCAAT
>JBKQWK010000219.1:0-4282 GCA_052139595.1 Thermoleophilia bacterium
ACGAGTAACCAGGGCTTCTCCGCGGGACCGCAGAGCTTCGCGGCGCGGCGGATCTCGTACGGGTAGAAGTAGTTGTCCATAAGCGCAGACTATCAGTAAAAGAACGCACTAGTCAAGTCCGTTCTGAAATACCTGGTGATTCTCTGCTGTTCCAGAAATACTGTCCTAGTTTTTGTCGCAGGCGCGGACAAAGTGCGCGCTGAAACTCCTCGTATCGTTTGATTTTGGCGCATGCCGAGGAGGTTGGAATGTCTGCCACACAGCCGGGCCACGACGGTTCGAAGGAGAGATGTAAGGCTCATGACGGGTGTTTCGCTGTACCCGCAGAGGGGGCTGAGATCGAGTCAGGTCGAAACGGTGCACTCCGGGAGCTGCGTGCGCGGCCAACGTGCAGCGTCGAGGCCGCTGCGAGGATCATGGGCATTGGCCGGAGCACCGCCTACGCCGCCGCTCGTGACGGTTCGCTGCCGACCGTAAAGATTTCCCACCGCCTGCTGGTGCCGACGGCCAGACTGCTCGCCCTGCTCGGCCTGCAGGACCCGTCCTGAGTTTGGCCAGAGGATAGGCGTAGACCATGGACGTTCGCCAACTTGCAGAACGGATCGCCATGCACAGCGGCGCTCCGCCAAAGCCCGATGGTTGCGGCGGCCTCCTGGCGCTCTGCCCCTGCCACGGCGACCCCAATCGCGCATGAACGGCGAGCACATCCCTGCCGAGCTTCGTGATCTCGAGCAGTGGCTCTGCTGGCGGCGTGAGCAGCGCGGCGGCAAGTCCACCAAGGTGCCCGTCGACCCAAACACCGGGGCGCTGGCAAAGACCAACGATCCGGCCACGTGGGGTAGCTACGACGACGCGCTGGTCGCTGTGGAGCGCTTCAAGTGCAACGGCATTGGCTTTGTCTTTGGTCCGGACGACCCTTACGCCGGCGTTGACCTCGATGACTGCATCGACGAGGACGGCGCGCTGGGACGCATGGCCCAAGAAATCGTCGATGGATTCGCCACCTACACGGAAGTATCGCCATCGGGCAAGGGTCTGCACTGCATCCTGCGCGCTAAGGTTCCGTCAGGAGCGCGCAAGCAGGGTCTGCTCGGCGGTCAGCCGGTCGAGGTTTACTCGGAGGGCCGATTCTTCTGCATGACCGGCAACAGCATCACGAACGGCACGCCGATCAACGACGCCCAGCCGCAGCTGGAGGGGCTTTGCCAGCGGCTCGCGGAGAAGGCTCGTGATAACGGTGACACCAAGCTGGGCGAGGGTGAAGGCCGCAACAACGAGCTGACGCGCGTCCTCGGCAGCGCCGTTGCCCTGGGCATCAGGGGCAAAGCTCTCAGAAGCCGGGCAGAGGAGATCAACAGTGGTTTTGACCCACCGCTTGCCGCAGACGAGGTGGCGAAGGTTCTGCACAGCGCCGCGAAATGGCCCGTCGGTGGCCACCACCGCAGCGACTCCGGTAACGCCGAGCGGCTCATTGCAACCTGCGGTGAGCGGATCCGCTTCTGTCCGCCCTGGGGAGCGTGGCTTGTCTGGGACGGCTGCCGCTGGGCCAAAGACGACTCTCTGCAGATCGAGCATCTCACTGGCCTGGCTCTGCGCAGCATCCACAACGAGGCAGCCCGCGCGACAAGCGAGGAGGCGCGCCGGGAACTCGGTAGGTGGGCCCTGGCCAGTGAATCGGCGCAACGGCGCCGGGCCGCTATCGAGTGCGCCCGCAGTGACCCGCGCATCGTCGTGCGCCCCGCCGAGTTCGACGCCGACCCCTGGCGCTTCAACTGCCTAAACGGCACCCTCGACCTGCGCACGGGTGACCTGCGCAACCACGATCGCCGCGATCTGATCACCAAGCTCGCCCCGGTTGTCTACGATCCCGCTGCCCGCCTCGACCTCTGGGAACGCGTCCTCAGGGAAGCAACCGAGGGCAATGCGGCGATGATGGCCTTCCTCGCCCGCCTGGCCGGCTACTCGCTCACTGGCCTCATCAGCGAGGAGAAGCTGCCCTTCATCTTCGGCCCCGAGGCCACTGCCAAGTCGACGTTTCTCGAGGCGTTAAAGAGTACCTGGGGCGATTACGCCCAGACGGCCGACTTCGAGAGCTTCCTCAAGCGCAGTGGTGTCGGTGCGCCACGCAGCGACCTCGCCCGTCTGGCCGGAGCCCGTCTCGTTGTCTCGATCGAAACCGAGGCCAATGCCCATCTCGCCGGCGGTCTGGTGAAGATGATCACTGGCGGCGATCGCGTTGTTGCCCGCCGCCTCTATCAGGAGGAGTTTGAGTTTCGGCCGCAGTTCACACTCTGGTGGGCGGCTAACGACGCCCCCAAGATGAGTGATCGCGATGGCGCCCTCTGGCGGCGCATTGTGCAGATCCCGTTCATCCACCAGATTGCCAAGCAAGAGCGCGACCCGCAGGTGAAGGCGATCCTGACCGACCCCACCAGCGCCGGAGCGGCAATCCTCGCCTGGGCCGTGCGTGGCTGTCTGGCTTGGCAGCGTGAGGGGCTCGGTGTGCCACCGGCAGTCGAGCAGGCGACCGCTGCGCTACGGGCCGAGATGGACCCCTTGCGCGACTTCTTTGCCGAGCGCTGCGCCTTTGAAGATCAGGCATTGACGTCAAGCAAGCAGCTGTTCGCCGCCTACAGGCACTGGGCGGCGGCAAACAACGACGATAAGCCACTGTCGCGGCGTGAGTTTGGCCTGCGCATCGGTGAGCGTCTGGGCCGCAAGCCGCTCCACGGCCGTGACGGCGACCGCTGGCCGGGCGTTCGCCTGCTCGCCGCTGCGGCAGGCGAAGAGAGCCTCGACCTGGAGGCGCCGCGGTGAACCTTACGAGTCGTGTGAACCTTAGTGAGGCGAAAACCAGAAAACTCCTATGCGAGAGAAGTCCAGGGGAAAGTTTCTCGATTGGCCCGATTAAGGTTCACGCAGGCAGAAAACAAGGTTCACGCGTGAACCTTATTCTCGCCCCGTCGCCGGCTCGATCGGCGGCTTGGCACTGTTTGCTGCTGTTTAAGGTTCACGCGGTAGCGCGCCAGCGGTCTCGGCCGCCAGAAAGAGAGCACGGCAACGCAGCAGGCAAGCGCGTCATCGTCGTTGCCCAACTCAAGCGCGCATGCGAACTGCCGGCGGCGATCAACAGCACGAGCATCTGCCGCCTGCCGCTCGCCGCGAGTAACCAGGAAAACGGCCCGCCCAGGGCACCTGGCGCAACCGTGCACCTTCGCCACCAGCGCGGCTCTTGCGCAATCGTTGATTGTCCAGCCGCAACGTGAAAGGACCCACCATGACGTCAAGACCCACCAATGAGATGAAGAGCGGCTACATCCGCGGCGATAGCAGCATCGACACTATCGCCGGCGCCGGTAATCTCGACCACGTCAAACGCTCACCGCTGACAGCGATCAAGTACCACTGCCTGAACTGCATGGGTGGCTCACTACACTCCTGGCAGATGGCCGATGGCAGCGTCAGCGGCCCGCAGCTGCCCTGGGAGGAAGTCAAAGCCTGTCCGGCGATGACCTGCGAGCTGTGGCCGTTTCGTCAAGGACGCAATCCCTATACGCGCAACAGAGGTAACCCGGACACCCTGCGCAAGCTTCGTCGGGCCTCGTCGGCGACGGCTTCAAACGGTGAGAATCGCCCCGCGCACAGTGACGAGGCTCTCCTTACCAGTACGACTCTGAGGGGCCAGTTCTCAGCGCCGCTGGCCGCCAGTAACACAAGCCCGGAACGGAGCCTGCCATGAACGCCATGAAGTCTCCGCAGACACCCTGGGCCAATCGCATCGTCGCCCACGGTGAAGAGTCACCCGCAAACCTGATTGCCAACCCGGCCAACTGGCGTCTTCATCCGCACAGTCAGCAGCGAGCCCTCAGTGATGTCCTTACGGAAGTCGGTCTCGTACAGAGCGTGATCGTCAACCGCACGAGTGGACACTTGATCGATGGTCACCTGCGCGTCGAACTGGCCAAAGCGCAAGGCCAGGAGACAATCCCGGTCGTCTACGTTGAGCTTACAGACGAGGAGGAGCGGCTCATCTTGGCCTCCCTTGATCCGATCGCTGCCATGGCCGCGGTCGATCGTGAACGACTCGGCGAGCTGCTGTCAGGCATCGAGAACCCCGACCTGACTGAACTCCTCGAAGCAGTGGCCAAGGCCAACCACCTCGCCTTGGACTTTGCCCGCAGTGGCCTCACTGATCCCGATGAGACACCGCCGACACCGGAGGAACCGATCTCAAAGCCCGGCGATCTCTGGCTGCTCGGCAACCATCGCCTGCTCTGTGGTG
>JBKQWK010000220.1:0-4508 GCA_052139595.1 Thermoleophilia bacterium
AGCCCGCCCCTTGCGCGTTATAATCGCTCTTCCGGGCCGCTGTTCCGGGCGAGGGCGATTAGCTCAGGGGAAGAGCACCTGCCTTACAAGCAGGGGGTCGTTGGTTCAAATCCAACATCGCCCACCAATCTCCCCTCCTTCCTGTCCCGAGAAAACGCCAGTTTGCAGGCTGTTTCCACGGACGCTTCACCCGCCATTTCCTCTGTCTCCGCCGTCTTGGCGAAATATGGACACCAAATGGACACCGAGCGGATGGCGGCGTAGGGCCCAATCCTCGCGTAGAGCGGCGCCGACATCGGCCGTAGTATGAAATTGTGAAACTTATCGGCGGGAATAAAGAGCGCCCCTGGACGACGCCCGAGGTGGCGGTCTCGCGCCTCGGCGGCCATCTGGGCACTGCCCTAGATTTAAGTCGTGAAAACTTCCGGCGAAAACAAAGAACGCAGATGAAGTACCTGTAAAACGGCACTGTTGTTGGAGATAAGGCAGGCTCAAACCGCGTGAGTGAGGCGACTCCTAAACTGATTAGCAAGCCGCACGATCAATTAGTGAAAGGAACTCGCGTTATGAAGCACGTCGCCACAGCATCAGAGATTGCCGCCATCCCCGACTGGCCGGATATGCCGCCGGTACTCACGCTACCCGAAGTGGCCGTCATCTGCCGCATCTCTCTCGCCTCAACCTATGAGTCCTGCCGTAGCGGCTTCTTGCGTGAGGTGGCCAAAAAAGTAGGAAACCAGTGGCGTATCTCGCGCGACGGCCTGCGCCGCCAGATTGAAGGTGACGCCCAATGACTGCCGTCATGCGCTCCGTCGTGACTTCCCGCTATCGCTTGCCCGTCTCCGCTATGAGCCTCGAAGACGACCTACGGATTCGCAATGACGACTTGCCGGCCATGACCGCATCGGAGCTGTGGGCGGAAGATGTACGGGTAAGCGCCGCTCTGGCACAGGTGACCGGCGAGCGTTCTACCGGCCGCGGCGTGCTGTCCGTCGTTCATGCCGGCGTGCAGCGCTTCGACGGCCGCGAGTGGCTGCAACGTCGCCTGCGTGCCGTGAACGCCGAACGCCGGCGCCGCGAAGGTCACCGTCATGGTTAAGCCACTCGACAACGCCTATCTGCACGTGCTCGAAGCCGAGCTGTCAGAACTCGAAGACGACTACCCGTACCCGTCGATCACGCTAACGCCGGAACTTGGAGACGAAGCGGCGCCGGCCGCGCCGCCGGTCGTTCTGCCTGCACCTGTCGTGCCTGCCAAGCAACGCGACATCGACCTGGCCACCCTGCTTGATTGCATCGTCGCCGCGCTAGAGCGCTACGTCGTCTTCCACAACGACGAACAGGCGCTCGCGGTCGCCCTGTGGGCACTGCACACGCACACCGTGCAACAGGTCGAAACGACACCCTACCTGGCCGTACTGTCGCCGGAGCGACGCTGTGGCAAGACGCGTCTGCTCGACGTGCTTGAATTGCTGGTCGCTCGTCCCTGGCGGGTGATTGCACCCTCAGAGGCCGTCTTGTTTCGCCAGATCGCCGCCGTCAAGCCGACGCTCATGCTCGACGAAGTCGACGCCATCTACTCGCCGCGCAACGCGCAAGCCTTCGAAGGGATCCGCGCCTTGCTCAATGCCGGCAACCGCGTCGGCACGCAAGTACCGCGTTGTGTTGGTGACGGCGCCAACCTCAAGGTCCAAAACTTCGACGTCTACGGCGCCAAGGCGCTGGCCGGCATCGGCCAGCTACCGGATACGGTCGCCGACCGTTCTGTACTCATCCGCCTTGCCCGCAAAGCACCGGGCGAGACCGTCGCCCGTTTCCGCCAACGTGACGCCGCAGCCGAGCTAAGTGACCTCCGCACCGACATCACCGCTTGGTCAGAAACGACGACCGACTTAGACGACGACCGACCCGAACTACCGGACGAACTCGACGACCGTGCGCAAGACTCCTGGGAGCCCTTGCTGGCGATTGCCGACCGTGCCGGCGGTACATGGCCTGCCCGGGCACGGCAAGCGGCGTTGGTACTCAGTCTCGGTCGCAACGACGATAACACCTCACTCGGCATCAAGCTGCTCGCCGACCTGCGGGCAATCTTCGCTGACGAAGAGGCGCTCGCAACAGTTGAGATACTGAGCCGCTTGCGCGCGCTCGACGAGTCACCGTGGGCTGACCTGCACGGCGCACCGATAACGCCACAGCGTTTGGCTGCGCTGCTAAAGACGTACGACGTGCACCCACGGACCGTTCGCATCGGCAGTGTGACCGCCAAGGGTTATCGTCGCGAGGATCTCTTCGAGCCTTGGCAACGCTACCTGCCCGCTCTTCTTGCCGTACAGCCGTCACAGCCGTCACAGCCGTCACAAAGCGACCAAACGACCGACTTTCGCGCCTGTGACGCTGACGAGTCTGTTACGGCCGTGGCAAAGAGCGAGCCGTCACAAATCGGTCCTGGCCGCAACATTTCGGCGGCCGCCAGGCTCAATGTTACGGCTGTTACGGATGTTACCCCTGACAGAGGCGAAGCCGCACCGGCCCATGAACTGCCGCTGCCGCCGGACTCTTTGCCGCTGCCTGAGCACTGGGAGTCTGAGCTATGACTATCGGCTGCGAACTCGTTACTGAGATGCTTGACGCCGGCCTGCTCGTACACCGCAACGGTAGTCGTATCCACCTCACCTCGCCGCTTGGTAATCCATTGCCACCGGCGCTGCGAGAGCGCATCGGCCAGCACCGCGATGACGTGCTTGCTTGGCTTGCCTATGGCGAGGCGGCCAACGACCTAGTTACGGCAACAATGGGCCGCGTAATCGACAGCTATCCGATCGGCGCCCGCCTTGACGGACCTGCCTGGCAGGAGGTCGATGCGGTGGTCACGGCCGCCTATCACTCCGGCGACCTTGAGACACTACGCTGCGCACTGGCAGTCTATGAGCGCTTTGCTCTCGATTACTTCGCTGCCTGCACAAACCATTCCAGGGAGGCGAGGTCATGATCGACCGTCTCATCCTGATCGGCACTGTACGGGCGGCGCCTGAACTGTTCACAACAGATAGCGCTTCACCTTGCTGCCGGCTGCAGCTGGTGGTGCGTAACCACTGCAAGGATCGCGGCAGCGGCCTCTGGGGCGAACACAGCCGTTGCTTCACCGTCGCGGTTGTGGGCAGCGCGGCCAGACGCTGTTTTTTCGATCTGGCTGACGGTGACCTGGTCACCGTCAGTGGTCGGCTGCGCTGGCCACAGCAAGGCGAGAGCGATAGCCAGACGGGCAAAGCCAGTCTGCTCGTCACTGAGCACGTGCCGGCAAGAGCCGGCGGCGTGCGTTGCGCTGCCACCAGGCACGCAACTGGCGCTTCGACTTCGCCTGGCCCGAGCGAATGATCGCGGCTGAAAGCGACGGCGGCACCTGGAGCGGCGGCCGACACCCGCGGCGCCGGTTGCGAGCGCGACTGCGAAAAGTTCAACGCCGCCGCACTGGCCGGCTTGACCGTCCTGCATTTCACGGCCGCAGATGTGCGCAGCGGCAGAGCATGCACCGACCTCGTTGAGTGCCTGCGGATGAGATAAGATCAATTTATGGGGATAGACGGCGGCGATAAACGACGTCCGTGGACGACCACCGAGCTAACAATTCTGCGCCGCGAGGGCCATCTCGGCGTCGCCATCCTTTCTGACATTCTCGGCCGCTCTGAGTGATCTATTCGTCAGGCTGCCTCGCGGTGGCGCATCTCGGTGCGCCAGACCGGATCGCGTCGTGGCCTCGTTCTCGGCCAACCTCGTGGTGTCTCGCTCAAACGTGACCTGCGAACCGACCTCAGCAACCGTCAGATGTCCGAACTGGTAGCGCGTCAGATGGCGATCAGCGCCGACGCCGCACTGTGTCCGCATTGCGCCAGACGGCCAGTCGCCGTACGGTCGACCGGGCTTTGTTCCGTTTGCCACGTGCGCAAACTCACACAGGCACACCTCGACGCTGTTGCCGAGATCGAGGCGAGGCGTGACCTGCTAGCCGCACGTCAACGGCTGCACAAGGCTCGCGAAACGGAGGGAACACTGCCTCGATGACGCCACACGAACGCCCGTGTTGGCGCGTGACGCGAAGACAGCCATCTAGCGACCAACCTGGCCACAACGAGAAAAGGCGCATCAGTGCGCCTTCCTCGCGTGTGCTAGCGAGCTAGTCCTCGATCGGCTCGCCTCGGTAGTAGCAAAGCCACTGCGCCGGCGTCCAGACCGCGCACTGGCGGCCGGCGCCGCTCTTGGCGAGGATAGCCAGGCGCAGGGCCTCTGCTCGCGGGTGACCCATCCAGGGCCGGCGCGCCTGGTGCCAGATGCCGTCGTAGTCGCGTACGACGACGGTGAAGCGGGCGTGGTCGATGGCATTCACGGTCAACGCTCGCGCATATTTTCGGCCGTCTGAACGGCTCGCTCGAGGTCCTCGACGAGGCGCCCCAGGTCGCCGACGTGGCCCCAATGCAGCTCGTTGGGGTCGATCGAATCGATGTGGTCTT
>JBKQWK010000221.1:0-7098 GCA_052139595.1 Thermoleophilia bacterium
GGTAGAAGGTTGTGGGCGATCTCGATGTGCTCTTCAGCAGCCGCGGCCTGCTGATCGGCGCCAGCGGGGAAAGTGGTCTGGTCCTCGCTGAAGGCCACGGTGACCGTCGCGGCGCCCAAGCGCAGGCACGTACGGCTGCTGTCAAGGGCGCTGTCGTCATCGCCGACGACGAGGACGCGTTGACCGATCGGCGGCGGCGTCTGCGCAGCCGTGGCGCGCAGCACGTCGAGAGCCTGGAGTACACCCGATCGGTTGCCGCCGGGCAGCTGTGTTGAGCGTGCGGTCTGCAGTCCGGTGGCGATGAAAACAGCTTTATAACCGTCATCGAGCAGACCATCGACACTGAAGTCTGCTCCGGCGCGTTTATTGCACTGCAAATCGACGCCGAGTGCGAGCACGCGGTCGATGTCTTGCTGGAGCGCAGCTTTGGGCAAGCGAAACTCGGGGATACCGTAGCGCAACATGCCGCCAGGCTCTGCTTGAGCCTCGAATACGGTTGTCTGATATCCCAGACCTGCGAGTTCCCGAGCTGCCGTGAGGCCCGCTGGACCAGCACCGACGACGGCGATTTTCTCTGTGTGCCGTACTTCTGCTGGCGCCGGCAGAGGTACGTTCTCCGTTGCCCAGTCGGCGACGAAACGCTTGAGGTCGGCGATCGCGATCGGCTCGTCAACTTCAGCGCGTGTACAAGCCGCCTCACATTCATGGTCACAGATGCGGCCACAAACAGCAGGGAAAGGATTGGGCTCACTGGCCACCGCGTACGCTTCGGCAAAGCGACCAGCGGCGATGACGTCAATGTAACCTTGGGCGCTCGTATGCACTGGGCAGGCACGCTTGCACGGGCTGTGACCGCTCTTCGTCACGGCAAACAGATTGGGTACGGCATGCTGATAAAGCTTGCCGATTGCCTTGCGTTTGTTCAGACGGTCGTTGTACCAGTTGGGAAGCACCACTGGGCAGGCCACAACGCAGTCACCACAGGTTGTGCATACGACAGGATCAACGAAGCGAGGATGGCGTGTGATGAATGCGGTAAAGGCGCCGGCTTCACCCTCGAGGGCAGTCAGCTCGGCGTTCGTCAGGACCTCGATGTTCGGGTTCTGAGCGACTTCCTTCAACTTTGGTGTCAATGTGCAGACTGAGCATTTGTTGTACGGAAAGACCTTGTCAAGTTGAGAAACATGGCCGCCGAGGGCGATGTTCTTCTCGACTAGATAGACCTTGTAGCCTGCTTCGGCAAGGTCCAACGAACAGCGGACGCCGGCAGCACCTCCGCCCAGCACGAGGGCGGCGCCGGTTGACTTGGGGGGTGTGCTCGACATTCGCACTCCTTCGAAAGAATCGTGGCAGGCCCAAAAACAGTGGGTGAGCGCAGACCCAACGTCCCACCTGGGCACAAGCAAAGCATACCCCATGGGGTACATACGTGTCCAAATCGACCGACTTTCTGTGGTTCAAGGTGAACAAACGCTGCGAAGAGATAATGGCGGCAGAATCATGATCAACCAGTCTCGTCACTGGCGTACCATGGAGTCGTCTGCTTACCGGAGTCGCGGGAAGGGAGGAAGATGTGTTTGCTCGCGAGCTGCGCAGCTTCGATGTCTTGACCTTTGACTGCTTTGGCACGCTGATTGACTGGGAGCGGGGACTCCTCTCAGCCCTGCATGCCGTGTTGAACGAGCATCGCCTTGTGGCTGGCGACGATACACTTCTTGAGTCCTATGCATCGCACGAGGCCGCTCTGGAGAGGGGAGAGTTCAGGCACTACCGCGACGTTCTTGCCGGCTCTTTCCTCGGCGTCTGTGCCGAGCTTGGGTTCAGTCCAACGGCGGACGAGGAGGCTGGCTTCGTTGATTCGATTGGCCAGTGGCCAGCCTTTGCTGATGCGGCTGTGGCACTGGCGCGTCTGCAGACAACGTATCGTCTCGCGGTGATTACCAACTGCGATGATGATTTATTTGCCGTTACCAGTCGCAAGTTAGGCGTGACCTTCGACTGGGTTGTGACCGCCGAGCAGGCCCACAGCTATAAGCCCAGTCTATGGACCTTCGAGTTCGCTCTGGCGAGAATTGGCGTTCCGCCAGAGCGGGTTCTGCACGTTGCCCAAAGCCTCTACCACGATCATGTACCGGCCCGACGCCTGGGTCTGGCGACCGTCTGGATCGATCGTCGCCACGACCGGCTGGGCTTTGGCGCGACGCCGCCGGCAGCGATTTCGCCAGACCTCAGGTTCGATGATCTGACCAGCTTTGCGGATGCTGCCCTCGGCGGAGCAGCGTAGTGGCCACGAGAGGGCGAGATGTCGGTGAGCACGAGGATGATCGTCACGTGTAACAACAAGGGAGGCAGTATGGTCGCCACACAGGTTGCAGCAGAAGCGGGATCGCGATGAGCGACGGGACGAGGACGCCGGCCGATCCGCTGGGGCTCGAAGCCGCCGAGATGCGCCAGCTCGGTTACTGGGTCGTCGATCGCGTTGTCGAGCACTTCGCGACGATCGCCGAGCAGCCGGCGATTCGCACCGGCACGCCGGCCGATCTGCGCGCGGCGCTGGGTGGTCCGGTCCCGCGCGAAGGTGGCGACGCGCTGCCGGCCATGCGCAGTCTCGTCGATGTCGCCCTCGCACAGATGCAGCACGGCGACCACCCACGCAACTTTGCCCGCGTCCCCGGCCCATCGTCCTTCGCCGGTGTGCTCGGCGAGTGGCTGGGAACCGGCTTCAACGCTATTGCCGCCTCCTGGGCTGGGGGGTCGGGGCCGGCAACGGTTGAGCTGATCGTGCTCGAGTGGCTGAGAACGATGCTGGGGATGCCGGAGGGGACGGAAGGCATCATGTCGAGCGGTGGCTCGCTGGCGAACATCACCGCTTTGGCGGCCGCGCGAGCGAACGACGGTGATGGCGTCTGCTACCTGTCTGACGAAAGTCACTCGTCAATCATTCGCGGTCTCTCGGCACTCGGCTTTGCTGCTGAGCAGATCCACCTTCTTCCCGCCGGGGTGGATGGGCGTCTGTCAGTCGCTGCTCTTGAGGCTGCAGTGCGCGCAGACAGGGTAGCCGGTCGACGGCCCGGTTTTGTCGTCGCCAATGCCGGCACGACAAATACCGGCGCGGTTGACCCGCTGCCCGAGATCGCGGCACTCTGTCGCCGGGAGCAGATGTGGTTTCACGTCGACGGCGCCTACGGCGCTCCAGCCGCATTCTGCGACGCCGGCCGGCGCGTTCTTCAGGGGATCGAACTGGCCGACTCGTTGGTGCTCGATCCGCACAAGTGGCTGTTTCAGCCCTACGACCTCGGCTGCCTGTTTGTGAGCCGTCGTGGTGCCCTCGAGCGGGCATTCACGATGACGCCGGACTACCTGGCCGACGTAGCGGGGGTCAACGACGAGGTTGATCTGCGCGATCGCAGTCTCGAGCTGACGCGGCGTGGGCGCGCGCTGAAGCTCTGGTTGAGTTTTCGGATCTACGGAGTGGATCGTATGCGGGCGGCGATTGCGTACGGGATCGCCCTTGCCGAACACGCTCAGCGACTGATCGCACGAGATGACGATTGGTCGGTGGTGAGTCCAGCGCAACTCGGGATCTTGACGTTCGCCAAGCGTGGGGCGGACTACGAGGAGCATCTGTCGATGGCGGCGGCCTTGGCGCGGACGGGGTATGCGTACGTGACGACCACAAGGGTTGGCGGTCAAGCGGCCTTGCGACTGTGCACGATCAACCCACGCACGACCGATCAGGACATTGCGATAACTCTGCAACGGCTTGGCGTTCGAGTGTCGTCAGACGCTCTGCCGTTGCCGGCTAAGCAGGCCGCCGCCGATCTGGCGGGCGCCTGAACTCGACGGGTCCGCCGGGCGCTTGCACGCGACGGTTCGGTCTGGCGACTGGTTCTCTCACCGCAATCGGGCGCCTGCCTCACGCTGGAGTCAGGCGCCCGATCGTTTTCGTCACCTGGCCCGCCTGGGCCCGCCGGTCGTGCCTCCGCGATCAGACCGGCCGACCCAGTTGTCGGGGCCAGGCACTCGGACCGAACGTGGACCGCGCTGGTCGGAGGGGCGGACCGCTGCTGGGTTGTCAGGACGGCGGGCCGCTCGCCAGCTTCAGCTGGCTGTTGTGGGTCTGCCCTGACTGGTCGATCCAGCGCAGCTGCACGGTGTTGCCGGGGTGGTAGGGCACGAGCAGGTCGATGAGAGCCGAGCCGGACCCGACCGTCTGACCGTTGAGGGCGGTAATGACGTCGCCGGCGACTAAACCTGCCTGCTGCGCCGGCGCTCCCGTTACGACGCCGCCCAGAACTGCTCCAGAAGTGCTCGATCCGCCAGCGGCACCATTAGCCTGACCGAAGAAGCTGGAGCTGCTCGAGGGCTGAATCTCGACACCGAGGAATCCCGTGCGACCAATGTGCACGGTAGACGAACCGGCGCCGGCCTCAATCTGCTTGCTGAGCGCGATCGCCGTGTTGATCGGGATTATGTAGCCTTGGTAGCCGGTCGATTGGAAGCCGACGCTTTGGGAGACTGCCGTATTCATGCCGATCACCTGACCCGCACTCGTAACGGTCGGCCCACCAGAGTCGCCCGGTTGAACGTCGGCATTGACTTCAATGAGACCGCTCAGTCGCTCAGTATCGCCGCCACCGGCGTCGCCGGCTGTGATCGACTGGTTGAGGGCGGTCACTGAACCACCGGCCGTGCTGGGCGTGCCACCGGTGCCGCCGGCGTTGCCGATAGAGACGACTGCCGTTGCGGTGGTAACTTGCGCCGAATTGCCGATCGATACGGTTGACAGGCCACTGGCACCCTGCAGCTGCAGAACGGCCACATCCTGGGTACGGTCATAGCCGACTACAGTCGCGGCGTACGTTTTTCCGTTACCGATGTCGGTCACGCTGATCGCCGTGGCACCGTCGATGACGTGGTTGTTCGTAAGAACCTCGCCGGAGGGTGTCAGGACCATGCCCGTGCCGGCTGCCTGCTCGCTGCCGTAGTTAAGTGTGACGTTGATATCGACGAGTCCGGGATCTACCGCCGCGGCGATGCTGGTGATATTGGCGGGAGCACCGGAAGCTGTGGCGCTGTTACCGCTCGCCGAACTACTGGAGCCAGAGGATCCAGAGCCGTAGGGGTAGCCGAAGCCATAACCGTAGCCATAGCCCAGCCCGGAAGAACCGGACGAGGCGCTTCCGGAGCCCGAGGAACCGGCTCTGTAGGGGAGATTGGAGCTGGACGGCATGTGAACCGCCAAGGCCGACCGTGACGGCCAGACGGCATGGCCGATGGCAATGCCCGCCAATGCCACCACGGCCAAAAGTGCGACCGCGGTCATGACAGCAAGTGCGGTGCGCCGCCGGCGTGGGGGAGGCTGCGCCGGCAGGTGATCACTCTCCGCCGGCAGCGAGTTGTTCTCGGGGTCTCCGTCTGTGGAGCCGGTTACGAGTGGCTCCAGCGGACTCTCTGATGGGGGCGTACTTTCGCTCATTGTCCCTCGACTCTCGCGGCCTGCGACGCTCGCAGGCCATAGTCGTCCTGAAGAGGCAGTCGTTCTTGCTGCTGATCATTGTCTCCAAAACAACCAAGGTTAAGCTGAACAGCAGCTGAGAACTGGCTGAGAGTCCAGAGTGGCCGGCTTCTCGCTCCGCGATCGCAACGCCGGCCGGCCTTCTGCCTGCATCCAGCGGCGTGTGAAAGCCCCCCGTCCGGGGGGCCATGTTCACCCGTCTGGGGGTCTGGCAAAGCCGCCGTTGTGGCGATGCCCCGCCAAGCCGTGCGGCCTATCGTCAACCTGTCTTGCTTGAGACTCCGCGTGATCTGGGGCGGAGTCTCGCCGGAGCCTGAGAGTGCATGTCCGCGAATTGCGACGAGGAGGAGCCTCTGGACAAGCTATTGAGCGACGGATGAACGGCTGGCGCGTGAGCGGCGGGGCGTCACGTGCCGGTTCAGCCGAGACCGAGGTTCAGCTTCTCAAGGGGGAGGACTCATGGCAGAAGAGCTTGCATTTGCCCGCAAGGCCAGCGGGCTGGTTCGCGGATTGTCGTTCTGGGACGCCATGGCGATCGGCCTTGCTTTCATCACGCCGATCTATGCGATCTGGTACATCATCGAAGTAGGCCTCAGCCTGTACCCGGCTGCCAACCTGCTCCTCTCGGTTGTCATCTCGGTGGTGACGATCGGTTGGGCCGGTCCGATCGTCTGGGGCGTTCTCGGCGGCACCATGCCGCGCAGTGGTGGCGAGTACATTTACAACTCGCGCATTATCAATCCGGCCATTGCCCTGGGGGCGAGCTTCGCGGCAATCCTGGCGCAGTTCTACTGGAACCTTTTCAACGCCAGCCTGATCGCCAATCCGTCTCTGGCTATCATCGGCCAGTACATGGGCTGGAAAGGCCTCTCCACCTTTGCCACCGGCAAAGCGGGCGGCGCCGTTGTCTCTATTGTCGGCATTGGCGTCGCCTTTCTGATTGTTGCCTTCGGGACACATGTGTGGCACCGGATGTCACGGGTGATCATCGCCATCATCCTCGGCGGTGTCGCCATTCTCGACATTGCGCTCACGTTTTCATCCAAGTCCAGCTTCATTCATAACTGGAATGCCCAAGCTGCCAAATACCACTCGTTGACCTACCACAACTTCATTGCGGCGGCAGGGCATGCCGCCGGCTCGCCGATGCCAACGACCTGGAACTGGGCCGACACCTTTGGTGCGACCGCCGGCGTCTTCATGATTTTCATCTGGAGCTTCGGCATCGCCTACGTTGGTGGTGAGGTCAAGCGCCCCGACAAGACGCTGATCAGGGCCAATGTGGCCGCCGTCGGCATCCCCGTGCTGCTGCTCGTCTGGGCGTTGTTTGCCCTCAACCATATCGTTGACTTCAACTTCCTGCGCGCCGCCGCCTATCAGGATTTCTCGGCGGCGACGAAGGGTTACACCGTACCGTATTCGACGAGCTTCATGTCGCTCGCCTACCTTGCTTCGGGCGCGAATCCGTTCATTGCCATTGTGGCCGGCATCACGTTCCTCGTGAATGCGACCTGGCTCGTGGCGATTGCGCTGATCATGTGCCAGCGTGCCATGTTCGCCTGGGGCATGGATCGCATGGG
>JBKQWK010000222.1:0-8660 GCA_052139595.1 Thermoleophilia bacterium
GCCATGGTTGCGAAGCCAGGACCTGCGGCGACCTCAAAGGCGAACGCAGCAAAACCGCCGCGGCGCACCGCGCGCAGTGAAACCACCGCCGGATCGACGCCGACCGCAGCCAGGGCCGGCCGTACAACCGCGTCGAGAAGACCGGCCGGCCCGGCATCACCAGCCGTCGCCGCCAACAGAGCGGCCGTCAGCATGTCGCCGCTGGCGCCGCTGGCACAGTCCAAGTAAAGAATCATGGTCCCAGTCTAAGGTACAATCGCAATCATGAAAATCGCCCAGATCGCGCCGCCGTGGATCACCGTACCGCCTGCCGGTTACGGTGGCACCGAGTGGGTCGTCCAGCAGCTCTGCGACGGCCTTAGCGAGCGCGGCCACGACGTCACCCTGTTCGCCAGTGGCGATTCGCAGACTGCTGCCCGCCTGCGCGCCGTCTTCCCTCAGCAGATGCCGGATTCGATTGGCATTACTGCCTTCGACGCTCGCCACGTCACCTTCGCTCTCGACGAGATTGTGGCCGACGACACCTTCGACCTCGTCCACGATCACTCCGGCTTTCTCGTCGTCGCCTTCAGCAAACACCTCCCTCTGCCGCCAGTACTGCACACGATTCACTGTGCTTTCGATCGTATCGCCTATCCGTTTTACGAGCGCTTTGCCGACGCCGTCGCCTACAACGCCATTAGCACATACCATCAGTCTCAGGCGCCGGCCGGTATGAACTGGGCTGGCGTAGTGCACAACGCCATCGACCTCACGCAGTGGCCCTACGCAGCGCACAAGGATGACTACCTGCTTGCTTTTGGCCGCATCTGCGCCGACAAGGGCTTTCACCTGGCGATCGAAGTTGCTCGGCGCACCGGCCACAAACTGATCATGGCCGGCGTTGTGCAAGAACAGAATCGCGCCTACTTTGAGGAGCGCATCAAGCCCGAGCTGGACGATCAGGTCACCTACGAGGGCGAGGTTAGCGACGCCCGCAAGCACGAACTCTTCGCGCACGCCCGAGCGTTTCTCTTTCCCATCGTCTGGCCCGAACCGTTTGGGCTCGTGATGATCGAGGCCATGGCCACCGGCACACCGGTCATTGCTCTGCGTCAGGGATCAGTGCCCGAAGTCATCGCCGATGGCCGCACGGGCTTCATCGTCGAGACTGTCGACGAGATGGTGGCCGCGGTCGACCATATCGCAACGATTGACTCCTCCGCCTGCCGTCGCTGGGTCGAAGACAAGTTCACTGTGTCGCGAATGATCGACGGCTACGAGGCGCTCTACGATAAGGTGCGCCAGGGCTGAGGCCCTGGCGCCAGCCGCCCGGCTGGCGGCTGGCTGGTGCCTCGCCCGCGGCTGGCTGCAGCCGCAGGCTTCGGCTGCGCCACGTGTCAATGGCGTCAGTCGGCGGCGATCTTGGCCGCTACGTCGGCCACCTGGGCGGCCACCCATTTCTCGATGGTGTTGTTCTGCACGACCGTGCGCAGTTGCCCGGCACGCAGGTGACGATCAGCCGGATCCATGGTCAGGGCATGATAGATCGCCGCCGCTTGCTCCTCGATGTCAAATGGGTTCACCGCCAGGGAGAACGCACCAAGTTCGTCAAAAGCCCCGGTATGCTCCGAGAGGATCAGCACCCCGTCGTGGTGTTGACGAGTGGTCCTTCTTTGGCGACCAGATTCATGCCGTCGTAGATAGCATTCACCATGAGCACGTCGTAGTGCCTGTACGCCGCCAGAGCGAAAGGAAAATCGTCTTGGATGCGCAAGTCGATAGGCATCCAGTCGGTGTTGCCATGACGAGTGTTGATTTGCTCGACCGTGCGAATAACCCGCTCGCGATAGGTGACGTACTCTTCGACGTCTTCGCGTGAGGGCTGGAGAAGCGCGAGAAAGGTGACCGTTTCCTTGTAATCCGGGTGCAACTCGAGAAAACGGTCGAAGGCGATGAAGCCGCGGATGACGTTCTTGCTCAGGTCGAGGCGATCGACACGCACGAGCAGGTGCTGACGACGGCGTTCGAGCAACCGGCGCTCGGCCTGCACGACACGCTGTGACTCGGCCGCCTGACGCAGCGAAAGCGGGTCGATCGAGACGGGATAGGAGCGCACCCACACTTCGCGCCCGCCGAAGCGCACAGTACGTCGGCGGCGATCGATCTCGAGGTCGAGCAGTGTCTCGCAACCCTGGAGAAAGTTCTCGACGTAGTGAGGGGTGTGAAAGGCAACGATGTCGTTGCCAAGCAGACCCTCGAAGATCGCCTGTCGCAGCTCTTGCGGCAGTACCCGCCAGGCGTCTGACTGCGGCCAGGGCGTGTGCACGAACTGGTGCAGAAAGACCCCCGGGCAAGCGACGCGCACAAGGGGCGCTACGAGGTAGAGGTGGTAGTCGTGCAGCATGACGAGATAGTCGCCGCCGCGATCGTGGCCGATTTCGGCGGCGATCGCGGCGGCGAAGAGCTGGTTCACAGGCAGGTAGCCAAGGCGCCAAGCGTCAATTTCGTTCTTGCCGATGTCGGGGTGGCGGCCCAGATCCCAGAGGTAGTGCTGGATGAACCAGAGCATTGGATTGGCAACGATGTTGTAGTAGCGGTGGTACTGCTCGACGCTGGGCGCCACGTAGCGCACGCGGTAGCGCACGCCTTCAAGCGTCACCTCGGCCGTTTCGCCACTGGCTGCTATACGTTCCTCGTCAGGGCCAACAGCCACGGCAACCCACGTGCCGTTCTGCTCGCGCAAGAGTTCGGTGAGAACACTGACTAGCCCACCCGGGCCACGCGTGACATATGGCTCACCGAGAGGATCATTATGAAACTGTACCGGACCGCGGTTGGCGGCCACGATCAGATTGCGCTGCACGGCGTCGAACACGTGCACCTCCCCGTCGTTTGTCGGTCGCGCCAGTGGCGCGCCAGTCATTCAGATGCTGTTCGTCAGCAGATTGTTAAAGAGCCGCAAATCATCGCGCAGCAAGCGAGGTGTGAGAAAGTTGTGCCGCACGTATTCCTTGCCAGCGAGGGCCATTCGGCGGGCATGAGCAGGATCTTCCAGGTACGCGATGCAGCGCTCAGCGCACTCGGCCGCGGAGTTGACCAGATAGCCGGTTTCGCCATCCTGAATCTGCAGAGGAATGCCGCCGACCGCGCCACCGATCGTCGGCCGCGCCTTCCAGAGCGCTTCAGCAACGGTCAGTCCGAAGCCTTCGCGAGTCGACTTCTGCATGATCACCGCGGCCTGCGACTGAAAAGCGTTGATCTCGACAGCGCCGACGTTATCGAGATTGCTGAGCACAAACACGTCCGGGTCGTCACCTACGTACTCGATCACTTTTTCAAGATACTCCCAGCCCTCGGGATCATCGCTGGCCATCGACCCGACAAGGCCAAGCTGCACGTCCGGGTACTTCGCCTTGACGGTGCGATACACGTCGACCACGCCCAGTGGGTCCTTCCAGGGATCGAAGCGCGACACCTGCAAGAGCAGACGACGGTCCACATCGATCCCAAACTGGCGCGTGATGTAGCGCGCGTCTTCAGCCGAGAGGGCCATGTTCTTCGGCGCCAATGGATCGATGCAGGGCGGGATCGGCACAACGGGAATACCAAGATCGACGGGAGCGTACTCGGCCAACGTGTAAATGGCAGCGTCATAGCGACGGATGAACGGCGTCAGGTAGTCGTACAGGGCCTGGTTCGGGGTCGACGTATCGATGTGACAACGCCAGATCCAGTGGCCGTCGCCGACGACATCGGCCGGCGCGAAGGCGCGCATCGCCAGCGGCTGAGGATCGTGGATGAGAACGAAATCATAGTGGTGCGAGAGCGCTTCGGCGTTCGCCTTGTTGACACCCTCCCAGGTCTCGCGCACCTCGTCGCTGACCTCAAACGGGTGACCCTGAAGACCATTGTGAAACCCTTTGGTGACCGTGAAGAACGCCGCCGGCGCACTGATGATCTGCCACTCGGTATCAAGCCCGACATCATTCATGAGCGGCACGAGCGTGTACAGGATCTCGGCGACGCCACCACCGAAGGCGGTGGCGTTAACGTGCAGCACGCGTTTGCCCTGAAGCGGTTCGGCAAGCTCGCGGATCTCATTCATGAGTTCACGGGGCAGGATACTGCGGTAATCGGCCAGCGACTTGCGGCCGACGTTGACTTCGCGCATGGGACCTCCGGCGATGAGACGTTTGCCAGCTAGTACACCACGCCGCCGCCGACGGCGCTAGCTCTCGGCGCCGGCGGCGCAGCGGCGGCTGGCCGCGCCAACGACATCCACTCAATGATTAAAGAAACGGCAGAGCGCGTGCGACCGCGCCGCCGACGACCAGCGCCAGAACAATCGTACCGCTGCTGATATAGGCAGCCCGACGCCAACCAAGTTCACGGCCAAGCACTGCGATCGTCGCCATACACGGCACGTAGATGGAGTTGACGAGCGCATACACGACGATCTGATGCGGCGTCATGAAGCGCAGCAAGTTGTGACCGGCGGCGGAGCCGTAGCGCACCACGGCAAAAGCGACCAGCAACTGCAGCGCCAGCTCTTTACGCAAGACGGCAAAGAGGAGCGTCAGGCCGGCCACCGCCGGCAGGCCGAGCCAGCCCTGCACAACCGGCGACATGACCCCCGTCAGGTGCCAGATGAGACCCGTTTCGTAGAGCGCCCCCAGCACCAGACTGCCACCGAAGATGATCGGCGCCGCACCCCAGAGGAAACCCGTGAAGCGCTTCCACGTCTTGCGCCCTACCAGCTTCAGCGACGGCCGGCGGAAAGGGAACATCTCCATAATCATGCCCTCTTGTTCGCCCGGCAACATGCGATTTAGGAGCACGCCGGCGAGCACGCCGACAACCAGGACCACCCCGTAGACGAACAGCGCCCACTGCCAGCCGGCATAGAGCGATACGGCCCCCAGAATGACGGCCGTCCGGGCACTGCACGGCACCAGCGTCGCCAGTGTGCTGGCGATAACCCGTTCGCGCATCGTCCCGAGCACGCGCGTCCCCAGGATGGCCGGCACATTACAGCCAGCCGCGCTGACCAACGGAATAACTGCCCGACCGTGTAAACCGACCTTGTGCATCATGCGATCGGTGAGAAAAGCGGCGGCATTCATGTAGCCGGAGTCTTCAAGCAGAGCAAGGACAAAGTAGAACGTCAGAATGTAGGGGATGCCGACAGCCAGAGCAGCGAGGATGCCCCCGTCCAGGCCCCATAAGAGAGTGCCGGCAAGGGCACCGTGGCCGAAGAGTCCGTGCACCGTCGCCTGCAGAAGCGGTCCGGCACTGTGCGCCCAAGCGATGGTAAGCAGACTCGACAGCCAGCCGCCAACCAGGAAAAGCGTCACGAAGATCGCCGCCAGCACGACAACCATGATCGGCAGCCCGGTCAAGGGTGCCGTCGTCAGACGCCACCAGCGGTCGGCCGTGACGGTCGCCAGCTTGTCGCTCGTAATCGCCGCCACATCTCTGGCATGAGCGTGACGCTCGGCGGCGACGCGCAGGCCCAGGCCGCCGGCCGCTGCGTCGGCGGCCTCGACAGCCGCATCGCCGCCAAGTCCCGCGAGTTCGGCGAGTTCCTTGTCGCCTTCGACCACCGCAAGCGCCAGGGCGCGCGGCGGCAGGCCAAACGGCAACTCGTCATCCCTGCCGGAGAGCCCCGTAACCTGCTGCCTGACGACAGTCAGGCGCCTCTCAACAGAATCGCTGTAGCGACGGTCGCGACCGCGGCCAGCGCCATTGCCGGACGTCGCCACAAACGCAGCCGTCTTTGCCAGCCCGACGATGCCTTCGCCGCGCGAGGCGACGGTGCGCACGACAGGGACACCAAGTTCATGCGACAGCGCCTGAGAGTCGACATCGATGCCGCGGCGGCGCGCCTCGTCAACCAGGTTCAGGGCTACCACGACGCGATAACCGAGGTCCAGCAGTTGCAGGACCATGTAGAGATTGCGCGCCAGGTTGGTGGCGTCGACCACGGCCAGAACCACGTCGGGACGGGTTTCAAGCAAACCGCGCCGGGCGACGTACTGATCGTCGGAGACCGAGCCCAACGCGTAGGTACCGGGCAAATCGACGATCTCGACTTTCTGACCCTCCCACTCGGCTGCGCCAACGTTGAGGCCCACGGTCATACCCGGGTAGTTGGCCGTCTCAATGGCCGAACCAGTGAGGTGGTTAAAACAGGGTGGACTTGCCGACGTTCGGGTTGCCGGCCAAGCACACAGCCAGCTTGGCGCCGGCGACGCACCGTTCAGCAGGAGCTGTGCAGCACGAACTCATGAAGCGTCGCGCGCACCCTCACCGTGGACGTAGATCTTGCCGGCCACTTCGCGGCCCAGAGCATACTGAGCGCCGGCGACACGCACCAAAAGCGGGCCGCCAAAGGGGGCCACACCTTCGACATCGATTTGTGTCTCGGGAAGCAATCCCAACGAGGCCAGATAGCGCAACAAGTCAGGCTTTTCGTCGCTGATGCACGCGATCACCGCGTGATCACCGCTGCCGAGGTCGGCGAGCGGCCGCGAGGCAGGCTCGGCGAGCACGCCGTCGACGCCGGGGATGGCGTTACCGTGCGGGCACGTCGTAGGGTTCCCAAGCTGCTGCGCGAGCCGCGCCTCAACCTCGTCGCTGAGCACGTGCTCAAATTTGCAGGCCTCGGCGTGCACCTGGTCCCAAGGTAGGTTCAGATAGTCGGCGAGAAAGCGTTCGCTCAAACGATGACGGCGGACAAGGCGAGCGCCTTCGCTGTGCCCAGTGTCACTCAGAGCTACAGCGCCTGAAGCAGTCCGAGTCACGAGGCCGGCCGCACGCATGCGGACGAGCATCTCGGAGACTGAGGGTGCGGCGACGCCCAAAGCAGTAGCAAGCCGCTTGACACTCACTTCCTCGGGCGTCAGCTCGAGCTTGAACATCGCCTCCAGGTACTCTTCGCGACTTTCACTCTTTTTGCCCATGCACCACCTGGCCTTTCGTTAAGCCATCATTGTGGCAGTCCTAAGACGCCGATTTAGGATAGCCTAACGCTCGTAATCAGACAGGGCTTTCGTGTCGTGGGGAAATGACGAACCCGGTCTGCCACTGGAGGCTGTGACCGCGGAAGGGCACTTGGAGCGGATGACGGGACTCGAACCCGCGGTCTTCAGCTTGGGAAGCTGACGCGTTACCAACTACGCTACATCCGCCCGCCAATGCAGCATTACACCATGCAGGCACAGTGGCCGCAACAGCATCGACACTACCACCATGTCAGCCACGCAGCACCACATCGAGCCGACACGTGACGATGAGATGCTGGTTCCGCAGCCGAAAACAACCACCATGAGTTAACGTCAGGACATAGGCGGGGCCGCTACCGCAGCCGCTTGCAGGCAGAACACAAACGTCTGAAATGTCGTCAGGTAGTCGCCACCACCAATGGCCACCGTGCGACTGTCGAGACGCCGTACACCCGGGCAGTTCGCCACCACATCGGCAAATGAAGGCCGTGAAAACGTCACCGCAAGCGTCTTGCCATGCCAGTCAAGCAGGTTCGGTCGCGCCGCAGTGAGAGCAGCAGTCACGCCGCCACGAATACGTTCATGGGCAACGGCCGGTGCCACCAAGCGAGCGCTTGTACGATAGTCACCGTATTTGACGACGGCAGCGTGCACACCAGCAACTGCTGCCGTGGCCTCGCTGGCCACCTTGTCGTCACCGCTAACAAAGACCAGAGGCACGCCGAAATAACCAGCGACGGCGGCGTTGATCCCCAACTCACCCACGTCTTGCCCGTCAACGGTGACGCGGAAGATCTTGTAGGTGTACGTGTGTTCCAGAACCGCCGCCGCTGTGCCGGCACAGGCGTGATAACCGATCGCCAGCATCGCGCCAAAGCTGGCGTCGATGCCAGTCATCATGCTCAGGCTCGACGGCGAGCCACTCGCCAGGGAAACGCCCGCGGGCAACCCAGCGCTGCTCAGGTTGCTGCCCTTGTCATGCGAGTCGTTCACCACAATTTCGCTGGCTCCAGCCTCGAAACAGCCCTCAAGGGCAGCGTCGAGATCGGCACGCATGAACTGCCGAGCATCGGCGTAGCCGGCGCCGGCAAGATCTGTCTGCTCCTCGGCATAGACCCCGCTGATACCTTCCAGATCGACCGTAACGAAAACTTTCACAGCCATTCCTTACATCTCACGGTCACGACCTTGCCACGGCGGCACAAAGGCAGTGGCGCTCTGCACGTCACCAAGGCGCGCTACCAGAGCCGCCACGAGCTGGGCCGCCGCCTCGACATCGACGCTGTCGATGACCTCGAGTGGCGAGTGCATGTAGCGCAGCGGAATGCCGACCGACAAGACCGCCGTCTCGCCGGCAGCCATGAGCTCGTCGGCATCGGTCTGCGTGGCCCCGCCGTATGCCTTGATCTGCACCGCGATGCCTTCGTCGGCAGCAACATCGCGTGCCAGAGCAAGCAGAAACTCGTTGCTGCCCGCCCCTCGTCCTAAGGCTGGCCCGCCGCCGAGTCTGATCTCGCCACCCAGTTTCTTGGCGTCGGCTGTCGGCGTGTCACTGGCAAAGTCGCCGTCGACAACAATCAGCACCTGCGGACGCAAGCGATGCGTCAACGCCCTCGCCCCCAGAAGGGTGGTTTCTTCGTGCACGCTCGAGACGGTGAGGTAGCGAGCAGTGGC
>JBKQWK010000223.1:0-3051 GCA_052139595.1 Thermoleophilia bacterium
CGTAGCGCCGTCGCCAAGGACCCTTTTGTTCGCCTGGTGCTCGTTTGGCTCGCGGCCGTTTTGCCATCGTCGTTGACGCGGTTGATATAAACTGCTGGTGGACCGGGTGGACTGTGCACCAAGCGGGCGGGGGCGCTGTGAGCAAGTCAGATCGCAATGCGCTTGTCGGGTTCGTCGTCGTCGTTCTCGTGGCTCTCGCGGTGACCCTTGCTGGCAGTCATGGCGGCGCTACGGTTGGCGGTCTGCCCGCGTTCGCCTTCGTCGTCGGGCTCGCCTTCGTGATTCAGTGGCTGGCCTTCATCCCCGCCTTTCTGCTGCAGAACGAGGGCTTCTTCGACATCACCGGCAGCCTCACATACATCACCGTGACGACGATCGCGGTGCTGCTCGGGCCGCCGGTCGACGGCCGCTCGCTGTTGCTGCTGGCCCTGGTGGTGGTCTGGGCGGCTCGTCTGGGGACGTATCTTTTTCGGCGCATCCGCAAGGTCGGCAAGGACGCCCGTTTTGACGCCATCAAACCGTCGTTTCTGCGCTTTCTCAACACCTGGACGCTGCAGGCATTGTGGGTGACCTTGACGCTGGCGGCAGCGCTGGCGGCCATTACTACCACCGTGCGTCGCGGCCTGGACGTCTTTGCTCTGATTGGCGCTCTGGTCTGGGCTCTGGGTTTTGGCATCGAAGCGGCGGCCGACGTGCAGAAGGGCCGCTTTCGGGCCGACGCGCACAACAAGAGCACGTTTATCCACAGTGGCTTGTGGGCCTGGTCGCGCCACCCCAACTACTTTGGCGAAATCACGCTCTGGATTGGCGTCGCGGTCATTGCCCTGCCCGTCTTGCGTAGTTGGCAGTGGGTCACGCTTATCTCCCCCGTCTTCGTCATCCTGCTGCTCGTACGGGTGAGCGGTGTGCCGCTGCTCGAGAAGCGGGGCGATGAGAAATGGGGCGGCCAGGACGAGTACGAGGCGTACAAAAGGCGCACACCGGTGCTGATCCCCCTGCCCCCCGCGATCACGGCCAGGCGAGCCCGCGACCAGCGCTAGAAACTCGCGTTCCCACCGCCAGGCAATCTGCGCAAACCCTGCGAGCTGAGGCAGGGATCGGGACTGATACGGTCGCCGGCGATCGTACCTGGAACCCGGGTGTAAGAAATGACCTCCCGCCGTGTTTCAACCAGTGAAGGCAAAGATCGATACCGAGGGAGGTTCCCATGAGAGTGCTCAAAACCATCGTCGCCACAGTGGTGATCGTCTTCACGCTGACGACGGTTGCTATGGCCGGCGTGCAGCACTTCACCAAGCAGAGCGGCCAAACCGCCGCGGTGCAGACACAGCTGGCACAAAGTGCCGGGGCACAGGCGCAACCGGCGCAACGCGCCGCGGCGCCGGCACAGCAGGTGCGCCAGACACAGCAGGTCCAGCAGGCGCAACGGGCGCAGCTGAACCAGAGTCAGAGCCAGCTCACGGCTGCGCGCAGCATGGAGCAGCAAGCTCGCCACGTTTACAGCCAGCGCCACACCGAGCGTGCCACGATGGGCATCCGGGATGGCAGCACGATGGGCATCCGGGCCAGTAGTAGCGGTACGTGTCAGTGAAACCAGACGCCAGAGCGCGACGCGCACGGCGAGCGGCGCCGGCCACTAGTGGCCGGCGCCTCACGGCGTTCGGTGTTGCCATGATGTACGGTGAACAGTTGAAGGTACTCGGGTAAAGAGTAGGCTCATAATCAAAACCTTGGGAGCCATGACCTCTCTTACCGCAGACGAAACCCTGGTGGACGGTTTGCGCGCCGGTCGGCGTGACGCTTTCGAGCGCCTGTACACCGACTACAACGCTGCCATTTACAACCTCTGCGCGCGGATCCTCGGCGACCGCGAGGAGGCCAAGGACGTGACTCAGGAAGTCTTCATCAAGGCGTTCAACCAGCTTCCGACGGCGGGCGAGCAACCGCTCAAGCTGCGTCCCTGGCTGTTTCGCGTGGCCACCAACGCCTGCTTCAACCACCTGCGCGCCCAGAAGCATCTCGGTGCCGGCCACGACGCGGAGCTGGCCGAGATGCCGTCGCCGGTGGACGGCTTCGCCCAGGCGCAAACCGTGGCCCTGGTCGAGGCAACGCTGGGGCAACTTAACGAACGCTACCGCACGGCCCTCGTGCTCAAGGACCTGCACGGCCTGCCGCCCGAGGAGATCGCTACGGTCATGGATGTCTCGCGGCCGACTGCCGACGTGCTTGTGCATCGCGCTCGCACCTCCTTTAAGAGCATCTTTGCCAAGCTCGCCGGCGAGGGTGGCGCCGCTCCCGCCAGCCTCGCTCTGGTGCTCGTGCCGCTGGCGTTGCCGGCGGCACTGCACCTTATGCCGCCAACTCCTCACGTGACGGCGCCGACACATCTGCCGCTGGCACCGTCGGCCCACGGGTCTGGCGGGAGCCTGCTCTCCAAACTCGCTCCGGCAGTCGGATCCAAAGTCGCCATCGCCGCGGTTGCAGCCAGCCTTGTGGTCGGGGGCGTCGCGGTCAAGCAGTTGACCTCGACCGGTCATCATGCCGCCGGCGCGCACGTCGCCGCGGTGGTATTGCGATCGAATCGATCATCCGCCGCGGCACATCAGGGATATCTCTCCTGGTCGATGCGCTGGGGCTGGCAGGAATGGTCGCGCTGGGGAGGCTCTGGCCGGCTCATGCAGAGTCAGATGTCTTGGTATGACCGGGGCGGGGGTACCTCGACCATGAATACTGGCTCGCCGATGGGCAGCAGCGGGTCGAGCAGCGGGTCGAGCACCGGCATGGCGGCGACGAGCCTCTCTGGCAGTTCGCCGTCGAGCAACAACATGCTCGGTAGGACTTCCCCCACGAGTTCACCATCCAATTCCGGCAGCGGTATGTCCACCAAGAGCTACTCCACTGGCCCGGCGTCCGGCAGCGGTATGCCCACCAAGAGTCCCACCAGCAGCTCGTCGTCCGGCGGCGGCATGTAATGATTCCGCCGCTGGCTCATCTTGAGCCGGCGTCTGGCGCTCGAGGCTGGTAGTTCGATCCAGTAGTCCAGTTTTTCTG
>JBKQWK010000224.1:0-8291 GCA_052139595.1 Thermoleophilia bacterium
GCAGATCGATCTGCCCGGCGGCAAACAGTCGGGGCTGGTCACGGTGCCCGAGGTGCTGATGAATTTGGGCGACATCGCCTTTGTCAACTTTGACAGCCGCGATGTCGTGCGTCATAAGCTCGTGCAACGAATCGTGGCCGCGTACAAAGAGTCTGACGAGCGCGCCGCCGACGAGCGCCGCCGGCGTGCCGGCGGCGCTCCCGAGCGGCACGGCGAGCGCGGCGACAGCCAAGTGCCGCGGGATCGGCGATGAGCGTCCGCGCGCCACTGTCCGCGTGTCGCTGGTGAGTGTCGTGCTGGTCGAAGTCGTCAATCAGACGCGCACAAACGTCGATGAGGCCGCCGTGGCGGCGCTCTGCACCGCCGTGCTAGTGGCCGAGGGCGTTGAGGGCGCCGAGGGCGGCGGAGGTGCGGCCGGCGCCGAGGCTGCCGATGGCGGCGCCGGCATCGAACTGGGCGTGCGCTTTGTCGGCGAGCAGCGCATGCGCACGCTCAACCGCGAATATCGTGGCCTCGACCAAGTGACCGACGTGCTCAGTTTCCCGCTCGAGGAGTCGGGGGAGTGGGATGACGTTGCGGCAGGCGCTCCACCGCGCCTGTTGGGGGACATCGTTGCCTGCCCACGCGTCGCCGCGCGACAGGCGCGCGGCGACGGTCAGCCGCTGGCACATGAGCTGGCGATACTGCTCATCCACGGGGTGCTTCATCTGCTGGGCTACGATCACGAGACCGACGACGGCGAGATGCTGCGCCGCCAGGCGGAGCTGTTGTGCGGCCTCCGCTGGGAGGAGTTGCTTGTCGTCCCGCGGTAACCTGCTCAACAGCTTCAACTGGGCCTTCGAGGGCATCGTTCACGCCCTGCGCCGCGAGCGCAACATGAAGATCCACTTTGCCGTGGCCGTGCTCGTACTGGCGGCGGCGATGTTGTACTCGCTCTCGCGGCTCGAGATCGTCGCCCTTTTCGTGGCGATCTCGTTTGTCCTCATCACGGAGATGATCAACACGGCGATCGAATACACCATCGACCTGATTACCAGCGAAGATGATCCACGCGCCAAAGTGGCCAAAGACATGGCCGCCGGAGCGGTGCTAGTGGCGGCTGCCAACGCCCTCGTCGTTGCCTACCTGGTCTTTTACGATAAGATTGCCGGCGCGCCGGCCGACCTGTTCAACAAGCTGCGGAGTTCACCGCTCGACGTCAGCGTCATCGCTCTGGTGCTGGTCATCTTGCTGGTGATTGTCGTCAAGGCGGCCACCGGACGGGGTACGACGCTGCACGGCGGCCTCCCCAGCGGTCACGCTGCCGTAGCCTTCGCCGGCTGGGTGGCGATCTCGTTCATCGCTGCCGATACGGCCACCTCGTACGCTCTGCCGATATCGGCAATCGGTCTGCTCATGGCCGTGCTTGTTGCCCAGAGTCGCGTCCAGGCTGGTATTCACACGGTGGTCGAGGTGGCGGCGGGCGCGCTTCTGGGTATTGTCGTTGCTCTTGTCATTTTCAAGCTGGCGTTCCCGCTCTGAGCGCTGCCAGGAGGTTGTCGTGACCGAAGCCAAATCGAGAGGGAGAGTGCCGACGCCTGACGAGCGGCATCTCTGGCAGCAGGCAGCGGCGGTCGCGGAGCGAGCTTATGCGCCGTACTCGCAGCTGCAGATTGGCGCCGCCGTTCAGAGTGATGCGGGGACAGTGCACCTGGGTGTCAACGTCGAGAGCGCCGCTTATCCGGCCGGCATGTGCGCCGAGCGTGTCGCGCTCGGCGCCGCTGTGACGGCCGGCGCGGCGGCGCTGCGGGTAGTTGCCGTGGCGGCCACCGGCGACCGCGATGCGCTGCCCTGTGGCGCCTGCTTGCAGGCGCTGGCTGAATTCGGCGACCCAGTCGTCGTCGGCCGCGCCGGCGGCGAACTGTGCGCCTGCAAGCTGAGCGAGTTGCTCACGACGCCGTTTTCCCTGTGACCGCCCAGTCCCGCGCCGGCGGGCAGGGCCGCGCCGGCGTATCGGGTGGCGCCCGTGAACCGAGTCGCGCCGGCGAATCAGGTCGCGTTGGTGGCACGCCTTTGCCGGGCGAGCTGGCCTCGTCGCCTGCCGTCGGCTTGCCGCCTGCCAGTGAGGCGCCGCAGGCGCCGTTTCGCAGTGGCTTCGTGGCTTTGCTCGGGCGGCCCAATGTGGGCAAATCGACGCTCGTCAACAGCCTCGTGGGCAGTAAGGTGAGCATCACCAGTGATCACCCGCAAACGACGCGGCGGCGTATCAGCGGTGTGGTCAATCAGCTGGGCGTGCAGATCGTCCTGCTCGATCTGCCCGGCTTTCAGAAGCCGTTCGACTCGCTGACACGACGCATGCAAAAGACGGTCGACGATACGCTGAGCGAAGTCGACGCGGCGGTCGTCATGCTTAGCGCTGCTGAGCCGTTCGGCCCCGGCGACCGCTTCATCACGCGGGCTGTGGCGGCGGCATCGCTGCCGGCTCTGTTCGTACTCAACAAGATCGACGTCGTCGACCGACGGGCGCGGCAAGCGCAGCTCGCGGCCGCCAGCGAACTGGCCGGCGGGGCAGAGGTTCTGCCGACCAGCGCTCTCAAGGGCACCGGCCTTGAGCCGGTTCTGGCCCGCCTGGCGGCGGCCATGCCCGCCGGCCCGTTGTACTTTCCCGCCGGCCAGTCGAGTGACCAGCCGCTTGAGGTACTGGTCGCCGAGCTGATCCGTGAGCAGGCGCTGCGGGCCACCCGTGAAGAAGTGCCACATGCGATCGCCGTCGAAGTCGAGTCGATCGAGGAGCACTCCGCCGGCAGCCTGGTTGAGATCGATGCGCATCTGGTGGTTGAGCACGACTCGCAGAAGGTGATCCTTGTCGGCAAGAATGGCGCCATGATCAAGCACATCGGTACGGCCGCCCGGCACGAAATCGAAGGTGTTCTCGGCGCCAGAGTTTATCTCGGCCTGCGGGTCAAGGTGCGTAAGAACTGGCGTCGTGACGACGCCTACATCGAACGCTCCCTCTGACGCTTGCCGGCTCGGCCGCCTCGACGTCGCATCGGTTTGTCTGCCGGGCAGGTCTCACTTGACGTCGGCGGCACCGGCCCGCCGTGCTTGATATACTGACGAACAGGTACCCCGCCCGTTGATCTCGCCACAGGAGGAAGCAACTTCACCGTGCATGTCGAGGAACTCGCCAAGACCATTGACCACACGCTCCTGAAGGCTGACACGACGAGTAAAGACGTCGAACGCCTGTGCCGCGAAGCGATGGACTATCACTTTGCTGCCGTCTGCGTGTTCCCGCATTTCGTACCCCAGGCCCACGATCTGCTCAAGACGGGCGACGTCAAGGTCTGCTCGGTCATCAGCTTTCCTTTCGGCGCTGACAGCGTACGCGCCAAGGTGGTCGCAGCTGAGACGGCGGTAAAACAGGGGGCCGACGAAATCGACGTGGTCATGAATATGCCGGCCATGCTCAGCGGTGACTTCGGTTATGTGCGCGATGAGTTGACGAACATCGTCCGTCATGTGCGCATGAAGTCGGTCAACTCGGGCCGTGGCCAGACCATCGTCAAGGTCATCATCGAGACGTGCTACCTCACCAACAAGATGAAGAAGCTGGCCTGCCACATCGTCGAGCAGACCGGTGCCGACTTCGTCAAGACGAGCACCGGATGGGGTCCGCATGGCGCTACCGTGCAAGATGTCGAGCTGCTGCGCGACAGTCTCAACGAGCACGTCGGCGTGAAGGCGTCAGGCGGCATTCGCACCTATCGCGATGTCGAGCTGATGATCAATGCCGGCGCAGCGCGCATCGGCACCAGCGCTGGTTGTGCGATCATGCAGGAATTCATCGCCGGTCACCCGAGCTGACGCGGGCCGGATTGCCCGTCTCCGGTCATCTTTGGATCACCAATCCCTCATCACCAGCGTCAAGTTTGCCGCCGACGGTCTCGTGCCGGCGGTGCTACAGGACGTGACCGGCGGCCAGGTGCTCATGCTTGCCTACATGAACGCCGAGCCCCTGGCGCTGACGCTGGCGACCGGCGAGGCCCATTTCTGGAGCCACACTCGCCGGGAGCTGTGGCACAAAGGCGCCAGCAGCGGCAACGTACAGCGCGTTCGGCACGTGCAGCTTGACTGTGAACGTGATGCGCTGCTGCTGCAGGCCGAGTCGCTCGGGCCGGCGTGTCACACCGGAGCGACGAGCTGTTTCAGCGACGAGGCGAGCGACTGCGCCAGTGCGGCTCCGTGAGCTGCGGTCCCCGTGCGATCCTGAGAGCTGCGGTGCCCGAGAGGTCCTGTGAGCGCGACGCTGCCCGCAGGCTGCTTGCGCCGGTGTGGCGAAATGGTCTACCATGGCGAAGTCGCCCAACTGGGGCGACACGTCAGTGGACGTCTGGGCCGATCGCTGAGGAGGCGAACATGTTTGGCCCGTGGCATCTGACATACGGGTAACACCGACGCCAGCCGAGGCTCGCCGCCTCGCTCTGGCGCATAACGTCGTACCCGTCACTCACTCTTTCATCAGCGATTGCGAGACGCCGGTTTCGGCATTTCTGAAACTTGGCGCACCGCCGCGCTCGTTCATCCTGGAGAGCGCCGAACAGGGCCAGCGCCTGGGACGTTACTCCTTTGTCGGTGTCGGTGCGCGTGCCGTCGTCACCTATGCCGCCGGCCAGTTGCGGATCGAGGAGGACGGCCACGTGAGCGAGCGGGCTGCCGACGACCCGTTTGCCGCCATCGCGGCGCTGGTGGCGAGCTACCATCTGCCGCCCGGCCTCGGCTTGCCCCCTCTGGCCGGCGGTGCCGTCGGTTACTTCGGCTATGATCTGGTGCGTCGCCTGGAGCGCCTGCCGGAGCCGCCGCCGGACGATGTGGACGTGCCCGAGATGGCTTTTTTGCTTGCCGACGCCGTGCTCGTCTTCGACCATCTCAAGCACGCGTTGACGATTGTCGTCAATGCGTTCGTTGATGGGCCCGGCATCGACATGGCGTACGAGCGCGCTGTGGCGCGCATCGGCGAGCTGAAGGCGGCGCTGGCACGGCCCCTGCCGGTGCGCCAGTCGCAGACCAGGCGGTCTGCGGGTCTCACGTTGACTTCGAACACTGACCCGCGGGCCTATCGCGCCGGCGTCGCTACAATCCGCGAGCACATCTACGCTGGCGACGCCTTTCAGGTTGTCCTTTCGCAGCGCTTCAGCACGCCAGTAAGCGCCTCAGCACTCGACATCTACCGCGGCCTACGCGTCGTCAACCCGTCGCCCTACATGTACTACATCGCCTTCGACGACTTCGCGCTCGCCGGCTCATCACCGGAGCCGCTCGTCAAGGTGAGTGGTCGTCACGCCGAGACGCGGCCGATCGCCGGCACTCGCCGGCGCGGGGCCGACGAGGCTGAGGATCGTCGCCTCAGGGATGACCTGCTGAGCGACGAAAAGGAACGCGCCGAGCACATCATGCTCGTCGACCTCGGCCGCAACGACTTGGGCCGCACGTGTGTGCCTGGCTCGGTCGTTGTCGACGAGCTTATGGGGGTGGAGCTGTACTCGCACGTCATGCACCTCGTCTCGCACGTCAGCGGCACCGTTGCCGCCGGCAAGGAGGCGATCGATGTGCTCAAGGCCGCCTTCCCGGCCGGCACGGTGAGCGGGGCGCCGAAGGTACGGGCCATGCAGATCATCGATGAACTCGAGCCGACGCGGCGTGGCCCGTACGCCGGCGCCATTGGCTACCTCAGTTATAGCGGCGACCTCGATACGTGCATCTGCATTCGCACGGTGCTTATCAAGGATGGCGTTGCCTACATGCAGGCCGGCGCCGGCATCGTTGCTGACTCGGTGCCGCAGACAGAGCTGGACGAGACACGCAGCAAGGCGGCCGCCCTTCTGGAGGCAGTCAAACTGGCGCACGAGGAGATCTGGCAGTGAGCAGCGGCGAGCCGCGACCGCAAGTCTTTGTCATCGACAACTACGACTCATTTACCTACAACCTGGTGCAGCTGGCGGCGGCGATCGGCGCCGAGGTCGAGGTACGGCGCAACGACAAGGTGTCGCTGGCCGACATTGAGGCCTGGCGGCCGACACATCTGCTGATTTCGCCGGGCCCGGGCACGCCCGACCAGGCGGGCATCAGCATGGCGGCCATCGCCTACTTTGGCGAGCGCCTGCCAGTACTCGGCGTCTGCCTCGGTCACCAGGCGATTGGTCAGGTCTACGGTGCTGCTGTGCGTCGTGGCGCCCACCCTGTGCACGGTAAGACAGCGGCCGTGCACCACGACGGCAGCGGCATCTTCACCGATGTGCCGTCGCCGTTTACGGCCACGCGCTATCACTCGCTCGTCGTCGACGAACAGGTACCGGCGACGCTGGTTGTCAACGCCTGGACCGCCGATGGCGTGGTCATGGGCGTGCGGCATCGCGACCTGCCGGTCCACGGCGTGCAGTTTCACCCCGAAAGTGCGCTCACCGTCGCCGGCGAGATGCTTCTGCGCACCTTCCTTGGCGTGCCACAACGACGCGAAGAAAGAGATGAACGCCGCCGCCCGCCGCAGGCAGGCGGCGAGAAAGGACGGCTTCCCATGCCCAACGAGGTACTCACGGCTGCTCTTCAGGAGCTGGTCGGCGGCCACGATCTGAGCGCAGAACAGGCGCGTGCTGTGCTCAGCGAAATCATGGCCGGGCGCGCCAACGATGTACAGGCCGCGGCCGTGCTGACGGCTCTGCGTGCCAAGGGCGAGACGGCGATCGAGATCGTCGGCCTGGCCCGCGCGATGGCCGAGTTTGCCGAGACGGTCGACTTCGAGGCCGATATCATCCTCGATACCTGCGGCACCGGCGGTGACAATGCCGGCACGTTCAACATCTCGACTACTGCTGCTCTGGTCGCCGCTGGCGCCGGAGCCGTGGTCGCCAAGCACGGCAACCGCTCGGCGACCAGCAATTGCGGCAGCGCCGACGTCCTCGAGGCACTCGGTGTGCGCATCGATCTGGCGCCGGATCAGGTGAAGCGTTGTCTGCAGGACGTCGGCATCGCCTTCATGTTTGCCCCGCGTCACCACGCGGCGATGAAACACCTGGCCCTGGTGCGGGCCGAGCTGGGCATTCGTACCATCTTCAATCTGATCGGCCCGTTGACCAACCCGGCTGGCGCTCGTCATCAGCTGATCGGCGTCAGCGAGGCATCGTACGTCGAGATTCTTGCCGAGGCGGTCAAACTGATGGGCTCGGCTCGCAACCTGGTCGTGCACAGCGACGACGGGCTCGACGAGATCACCATCAGCGGTCCAACACAGGTGGTTGAGGTGTTTGCCGCTGCTAAGGATCTGAAGCGGTACACGGTAACGCCGGAGGAGTTTGGCCTGCAGCGGGCCACCATTGCCGCGTTGAAGGGCGGCGATGCGGTCGAGAATGCCGCCATCGTGCGCGCCGTGCTGGCCGGCGAAGCCGGCCCGCGGCGCGACGTCGTGCTGCTCAACGCCGGGGCAGCAATTTACATTGCCGAGCTGGCCGACAGCATCGCTGCCGGCGTCGAGATTGCCCGCCAGACCATTGATAGTGGCGCGGCCAGTGCCAAGCTGGCAGCACTGATTGCCGCTTCGCAGACGGCGTGACCGGCAACGACGACACCTTTCTGGCGCGCATGTGCGCGGCGTCGGCGGCGCGAGTGGCCAGTGGTCGGCGCGAGCGTCCGTTGGTGGCACCGGCTCGCCGGCTCGGCGCCGCTCATCCACATCGTCTGATCGCCGCTCTGCGCGCGCCGCGGGCGGCCGGTCTGGCGGTGATCGCCGAGATCAAGCGCGCGTCACCGAGCAAGGGGCCGCTGGCACCGCAACTCGATGCCGTTGAGCAGGCGCGCCGCTACGAACGCGCCGGCGCTGATGCCATTTCGGTGCTGACCGAGCCGACGGTTTTCGCCGGCTCGCTGGCTGATCTTGCCGCAGTGGCGGCCGCGGTTCCTCTGCCGGCGCTGCGCAAAGATTTTATTGTCGACGAGTACCAGCTGCTCGAGGCGCGCGCCGCGGGGGCGGCGGCGGTGCTTCTGATCGCCGCCGCCCTGCCCGGCGCGCGTCTCGCCGAGCTGCACGCCGCCTGTGACGAGCTTGACCTTGATGCGCTGGTCGAGGTGCACGATGAAGTTGACTTGGAGCGGGCACTCGCTTTGGGCTGCCCGCTGATCGGCATCAACAATCGCGATCTGCGCACGCTGGTTGTGAGCGTCGGTGTCACCGAGCGCCTCGCGGCGACGGTGACCTCGGGCGCCGTCATCGTCTCGGAAAGCGGTATCGACGGAGCCGCGGCGGCGACACGTGTCGCCGC
>JBKQWK010000225.1:0-10270 GCA_052139595.1 Thermoleophilia bacterium
TCGCCCTCGGTCTCAAACTTGACGACGCCGGAGTCGGCATCGGTCTCGGTGATGGTTGACGCTGCTTCGGGAAACCCACTGGCAAGACTGCCATAGAGGGATCGCCAGATGAACTCGCTCCATTCGCGATCCGCGAAGGCGATCGGTACGTCGGCCTCGATCGAGCCACTGAGAGTGGCCATTGTTCCTCCTTTTACAGACACACGGCACGTCGCCACGGGGCGACGTGCAACGAAGCTTTCCCCGCCGCCGCAGTTGCTAACGAACCAGCCGTTCCTGGGGCAAGTGAGGCTGACGCCCGGAAGAAGGAGTGGCCAGGGTTTCGCGCGAGATGGTCACTCCGCGAAGGCGCCATCTGCATAGCAGTAGCGCCACTCTTCGCCGGGCTCGAACGAACGGATGACGTTGTGTCCCGTCGTTTGGGCGTGTTTGGTCGCGTGTTTGCCGATCGAATCATCGCAACAGCCGATGTGCCCACACTGCAGACACTTGCGCAGGTGGACCCATTGCTGCCCTATCTCGAGGCACTCTTGGCAGCCCGTCCCGCTCGCCTCAGGCTCCGGCACGGGAACGGTGCGCATGTGCTCGCATTCGGCCATGATCTCTCCTCTCGTCTCTTTCAGCCGTGGCGCGGCGCCGACGGCCGGAGATACTCGTGTGCTGCGGCGTCCCAGCCGCCCAAGGTGGTGGCCACGCGATAGGCGGCGGCGAGAAAGTCGATGATCGCTTGGCGCGGGTCCGCACAGGTGCGCACAGCTTCATAGGGCATCAGCCACTCGCCCATCTCCTCGACCCAGCTCGCGTAGTGAGGCTCCATCGGCGCCGCCTCACAGCCCGGCGGTCGCGGCACCAGGTAGGCATAAATAACCGGCGACGGGGCACTGTCGTCGCCGGCCCAGAAGCCTCCGTTGAGATGTTCGGCGTCGAGGTCGTAGCGCATGATGTTGCCGCGGTTATCGGGCGCCAGAGTATGGCGGCCGGAGAAGAGCAGCACCGTGGAATCGAACGACCCCCACCAGAACTGGACACCGCTGTGGCCGAAGAAGCGCGCGCGGAACTCCTCGAACACACCATTGACCGACGAGAGCACGCGCTGAAACCGCTGCGCGTGCTCGGCCACAAAGGTGAAGTCAGCGGTGTTCCCGGAAAAGGGCGTCGCGTCTGATATCTCCTGCGGCTTCTCCCAGAGGTCGAGATCCAGACCCACACTGGTCAGAGCATCGTGAAAGTCAGACCAGATGGTGGCCACACAGCGGCCGGGCACCAGCGGCACGGTCGCAGTCCGGCCGTCACTGCTGGCCACCCAGAGGGTGCTCCGAAAAACGTCGATGCCCAGCGACACTGTCCTTGATCCGTGCGGCAGCGGACCCGTCGCCAAGCCGTGCGCGTCGAGGAAGAGTCGAGTATGCAGCCACTCCGGCTGAGGCGGCGCCAAGACGAGCTTCGTCTTGCCGATCATCTGGGCGATCATATGCAGCGTCTTCTTCGTCGGCGCCCACTCCTCGTAAGGAAGCGCTGGCCAGTCGGCGTGATCAGTCATCGAGACTCCTTCTCTGCTGCTCTCTGTGACCTCGCCACGACGAGTCGATCAGCCGGCACCATCGCCGGCAAGCGGCGAGACAAACTCACCGTGCTCATCAAAACCAAGCTGATGAACCGCGGCGTCGATGATCACATCGTCGCGTGCCTCGAGCGCCGCCAGACAGCCCTGCGAGACGACGAGCCGCTCAACCGCCAGCGTATTCTTGATGTGGACGAGGCACAGATCGTCAAGTGTGTACGGTCGTATAGTGGCCAGGGCCACGGCGATCGCCTCACGCTCCGTCGCCACGGTGAGCGGCAGGCGCATGTCCTCGGGAAAGCAGGCCGTGACCGCGTTCACCGCCGTCACTGCGGGATCGACCTTCTGAAGCAGGCGCGGGGTGGCGACATCGACGAAACCGAGACCACAGGCGTTGCCTTCGGAAGCCGCCGTCAAGTCGCGCACGAAGATACGCGCGATGCGCGGTGTCGTGCGCTTGACCTGCCACGACCCTAGAGAGCGCCCGATGACGTTCGGGTCAAGGCCGGCGCCGCTGATATCTTTGCCCATCTCATCGACGATGAGCAGATCGATGTCGTCAAGCGGCAGGCCGGGCAGCAGCATTCGTGCCGTCGCCTGCAGCGCGAGTTCGCCCGCCTCAATCTCGTCTGCCGGCAGGAGGCGCACGTCGCAGGCACGGTGTTCCTGGTTTTCGATGATGGCGACGCCAAAGAGAACGTGAGCGCGCTGCAGCAGCGCGCCGCCGGCCAAGCGCACGACCACACCCAGGTCGCGCGCAACGCCGGCGCGGTGAAGGTGATCGGCACCCTTCTGGTTACCGAGGCCGATGCAGAGCATCTTCAACAAGCCGCTGCCCATCGGCCCGGCAAAATCGGTGTGCGGCTTGAGACGATTGATGACCACGATGCCGTCTGCTTCATAAGCTTCGCGGTCGAGATACAGAGAGATGCCATCGGTCTCACCGAGTAAGACCACGTCCATGGTGGCGCGGATCGGCACGCCGATCGTCGCAGCCGTGATCCCGGCGTTAGCCAGCACGGCCACCTGCCCTTGTGCGCTGGCTCCGCCGTGCGAGCCCATGGCGGGAACGATGAAAGGCTCGCAGCCAGCCGCACGCAGGCCGGCAACGACGGCCTTGACGACAGCCACCAGGCCGTCAATGCCACGGCTGCCAACGGTGACGGCAATGCGCGCACCTGGCCGCAAGCTCAAGCGAGCAGCAACCCGCTGCCACTCGCTCTCAACCTGCGCCCTGACATCGATGGCCGCCGGCAGAGCGAATCGCTGCTGCACGAGCCGCGCCTTGGGCAGCCGCAGCTCGGCGTCGTCGAGCGGATGAACCACCGGTCCCACAATCATGTCGCAGCCCCGCCGTATGCACATAGTCGCATGCTTACCTCCGATTGTGGCCTTGCCGGGCTTGGCAAAAACCTGGCCCGGCAAGGCCACGCGCGCCCTGTGTCAGTCACGTATCCTCTGTCAGCCAGCCTGGGTCAGTCGACCCGCACCGGCTGCTCAGCGAGCGCACCATTGCGACCCACCTTGAGGATCCTGGTCGCCGCCACGTAGTAGAGAACCCCGGAAATGATGGCGCCGATGATCCAGGAGATGTCGGCCCCGCCGAGGTGCTTGACCAGCGGCCCAACATAGAGACTCGAGTTTACGAATGGCAGCTCGATCAGGATGGTGAGCACGTAGATGCCGACTGCCCACCAGTTCACGGACCCGTAGATGCCCTTGCTCTTGAAGATCTCCGCGATCTCATAGTGGCCGTGGCGGACGAGGTAGTAGTCCGTCAGGTTGATCGCCGTCCACGGGATCAGGAAGTAGAGCAGAAAGACAACGAAGTTCGAGAGATCGGTAAGAAAATGCGGGCTCGCCAAAATGGCGATCACAGTACCGATGATGGCGAGTGCGCCAGCCGACAGCAGGCGCACCCAGTGCGCCGCGCCAACTCTGCCCGAGGGACTGACGGCGGCGGCGCCAGAGAGAAACGGTCCGTACAGGTTTTCCACGTTGGCCGCAAAAATGCCCAAGATGGCAGTGATCAGCACCAGCCACTGGATGCTGGGGAAGAGGCCGGCGAAATAGCCAGCCGTGTTGGCCGAGATCGCCGACGAGGCCAGAATGCCGCCCAGAGCACCAACGATCATCATCCACACAGCGCCAATGGAGGCACCGAGGTAGGTAAACCAGAAGGTGCGGCCAGAGCGTGTGTCCTCGGGCAGATAGCGTGAATAGTCAGAGACGTACGGCGCCCACGTGATCTGCCAGGAGACGAAGATCGAGATCACGAGGAGCATGTTGGCCAGCGTGTCGCCGGTGGCGTGGTAGGCAGGCTCATGGACCGTGAGCATCTTGACCGTGATGGCGATGAACACGACGGCAAACAGCACCGACGCCCAGCGATCGTAGCGATGAATGAAATTGTAACCGATCCAGGCCATCAGCAGGGTGACGATGTTACAGATGATGATGCCCCAATCGGTCGAAACGTGCAGCAGCTTGACCAGGACCTCACCACCGAGGATCGCACTGCTGACGAAGAAACCGATATACATGAGGATGACGACGACAATCGGCAATATGGCGCCAAACATGCCGAACTGAGCCCGGCTCTGAATCATCTGCGGCATGCCCAGTCGCGGTCCCTGGACCGAGTGGTAGGCCATGAACAGAGCACCGACCAGGTTGCCGATGACGATGGCGATGATCGCCCAGGTCAGGCTGAGGCCAAAGACGGCGGTCGCCAGCAGGCCAGTAGCGACCGTAGTGATTTGCGTATTGCTGGCAAACCAGATGGTGAAGAGCGTGTTGGGCCTGCCGTGACGCTCTGCCAGTGGGATGTACTCGATCGCGCGGCGCTCAACAAAACTGGCAGGTCCAGTTCGAACGCTCGGTGACTCCTGCGGATTCTCTGATTGAACGGCCATTACGTACCATCCTCTCTATGTCCACTGGATTCGTGCATCGTCGGTCAGACGGACCAAGAATCCGGGATTATCCCCGCGGATGCCCGTCTGTGTGCTCGTTGGGAAGCCTTGTCGCCCCATGAACAGCACGACCTCGCACCTGAGCGTTGACCTCGGCAGGGGCCCATTTATCCCTGGTCCTCCGGACCAATCTCGTCGAGAGCGCGCTCGAGGAGTGCCAAGCCCTCTGCTGAGGGCACACTAATGCGCGCCGACCCGGGCATGCCCAGCGAGGATCCCGGACGCACGCTGATACCTCGCTGAAGCAGGCCGGCGACGAGAGCGTCTTCGTCGCGGCAAAGAACGAGGACGAAGTTGGCCTGCGAGGGAACCGTGGCATAGCCGCGAGAGGTGAACATCGAGCTGATGTGAGCGCGCCTCGCGACTATGGTTCGGCGGACCTCTTCCGTCCGCTCGTTGTCTTTCAGGGCCGCCTCGGCGGCGGCCTGAGCAAGCGCATTGACCGAGAACGGCAGCCGGACGCGCCTAAGGTCCTCCACCACGCCGGCGGGCCCCACCAGATACCCGATGCGCAGACCGGCCAGACCGTACAGTTTCGAGAAGGTGCGCACAACGACCGCCTCACCCGCCACGGCCAGTGGCAGCGCCGTGATCGCCGCCGGGTCGTCGGCGAAGTCCACATAGGCCTCGTCAACGACGACGAGGCCCGCGCGCGCTTCGTCGACGAGCGTCGCGACGGCCTCTCGTGACACGGTCGTACCCGTGGGATTATGGGGGTTGCAGACGAAATACAGGTCTGCGTGAACCGCCGCCATTGCACCCAGGTCGTGTGTCCAGCCCGCCAGCGGAACCCGCTCGACCCTGGCCCCTAGCGACTGAGCCACCACTTCATCGACCCGATAGGGCGGGTCGGCGATAACCACGCCGCCGCCACCCGCCGCATACGCCATGACCAGCAGAAAGATGAGCTCGTCGGAGCCATTGCCGACGAGGATCTGGTCAGGATCCACAGCGAGACGCTCGCCGAGACGCTCACGCAGCGCAGTCGCCAGGGGATCCGGATATCGGTTGATGCCGGCCAGCGCAGCCACAGCGGCGTCGCTCACACCGGAGGAGGCAGGAAACGGTGACTCGTTGGACGCCAGTCGTCCCGGCTCAGTCGACACAGGCCGACCCGGCACGTACGGGCTTAGCCCGGCCATCCAGGAGCGCACTTGAGTCTTCATGGGCGACTCGCCTCCCTGACTCGCGGGTTCGAGCGTCGCCGGAGCAGACGAGGTCCCTGCGCACGCAGTTCAACCACCGAGGCCACGCCAAGCAGCTCCAACGTGCGCTTGAATTCCGCAAACAGCAACGACAGGGCGCGGTCGACGCCGGCCTCGCCTCCGGCCATGAGGCCGTACAGGTAAGCACGGCCTACCGCGCCAGCGTCGGCACCGAGCGCGACGGCAATGGCAAGATCCGTGCCGTGGCGGATCCCCGAGTCGACGATGATCGTCGTCTCTTCGCCGACCGCCTCCCGCACGCTGGCCAAGAGGTCAATCGGAGGGGCCACGCGATCGAGCTGGCGACCGCCGTGGTTGGAAAGGTGCACACCGTCGGCGCCCGTGGCGATCGCTTCGCGGGCGCCACGGGGGTCGAGGGCGCCCTTGACAACGAACGCTCCCGGCCACTGCTCGCGCACTGCGGCGACGTCACTCCACGTCAGACTCGCATCGAAGAGATCGCTCATGCTCTCGATGGTGACTCCCTGGGCTGCGTCCAGACCGGCCGGTGCGTTCGCGAACGTGATCACAGGGTGTCGCATGATGTCGATCCAGTACGAGGGCTTGCGCACGATGCCCAGGAACGCTTCTGCCGTTAGCCGGGGAGGGATCGTGAGGCCGTTGCGCTCGTCACGGATCCGAAATCCGGAGACAGGCACATCAACGCTCAGCTCAAGCACGCGGTAGCCGGCCGCCCAGGCGCGGCGCACGAGTTCACTCGTCAGTTCGCGGTCGCGCCAGACGTAGAGTTGGAACCAGAGATCGGGATTCCCCGTGGCAGCCACGTCCTCGATCGAGGTCGACCCCACAGTAGACAGCCCGTAAGCAACCCCGGCGCGAGCCGCGGCACGCGCAACCGCACGTTCGCCGTCAGGGTGCATCATGCGCGAGTAGCCAGTGGGAGAGCAGACGAGCGGAAACCGCAGCTTTTGGCCCAGCAGCACAGTCGACGTGTCGACCGCAGAGACGTCCCGCGGGTTGGCTGGCAGCAAATCCCAGTCTCGAAAAGCGGCCACGTTGGTCCTGATGCTCAATTCCTCGTCCGCTCCGCCCTCCACGTAATCGAAGACCGCCCGCGGCACACGTCGCCTCGCCAGTTCGCGAAGATCACCGATTTGATAGCAACGACGTAGATGCCGGCGCGCGGGGTGCCACTCCGGGTGCTCGAACCCAATCAGGTTACGGATCTCGCTCGGCCTCATGACACGAGAATATGATCGCCCACGTCGCACCGCTCCTTGTCTTGAGCCCACGTTACGACTGCCAATAGCACATCAAGGCACGGAGCGGGACGCAGACCCGAAGTCATATGATTGACCTCGTCGGCATCGGCCTTCGTGTCGTGTGTGGCGATATTCCCAAGCAGTATCGCCACCAATCCATTCGTACTCATCGACATCGATCACGGACCGGTCCACTCGGCCGGCCTCGACAGATTGCCGCAGACAACCGCGAGCTTCTCAACAGAAGTGTGACGGTGTTCAGAAGCTACTGTCATCCCCCGTTTCTGTCGGCGCCGGAGCCCTGCCTGTCAGCAGGGCATAGGCTGCAAGTGCGGCAGCCGTCAAGGCGCCAATGACGATGGCCATGGGTAAAGCCGTGCGGTCACCGCCGAGGCCAACAAGCGGCGCCGCAACCGCCCCTCCGAGAAAGCTGAGCATGCCGAACACGGCGGCCGCACTGCCGGCCGCTCGCGGATGCAACTCCAGCGCCAGCGCCGTGGCGTTGGGGGAGACGAATCCCAAGCTGCAGAGGAGGACGAACAGAGGCACGGCCACCCCGGCAAGACCGAGACCGCCATGCAGAGCCGCCGCCAACAGGAGTGCGCCGGCCAGCAGCGACACCAGCAGTCCAAAGCCAAGCAACCGCCGCGGTGCCACCGCTTTGAGCAGGTAGCCGTTGGCCTGGCCGGCGAGCATGAGGCCCAACGAGTTGGCACCAAAAAGGAGCGAGAACGTCTGCGGCGAGACGCCGTAGACGTTCTGGTACACGAACGGCGCACCAGCGATGTAGGCGAACATGGCGGCGAAACCGAGACCCGACGCGAGTGTGTAGCCGAGAAACATGCGTCCGCGGGCCATCCCTGCAAACGAGCGCAACGTGACGGCGAAACCACCGAGCACGCGCCGCCCGACCGGGTGTGTCTCAGGCAGCCCCAGGGCAGCAGCCACCAGCAGCACCAGCCCGAAGCCGGCAAGAATGGCGAACACGCCGCGCCAGCTCGTAATACGCAGCACCTGGCCGCCGACGAGCGGCGCCACGATCGGTGCCAGACCGGAGATAAGCATGAGACGCGAGAAGAACCGGGCCGCCGCCCGACCTGTGTACAGATCGGCAACTACGGCATTGGCGATGACAATGCCGGCGGCCCCGGCCAGACCCTGTGCTGCCCGCACGGCGATGAGAACGCCGACCGAAGGCGCCAACGCACAGAGGATCGCCGCGAGTACGTAAACCGCCAGACCGACAAGCAGCGGCCGGCGGCGGCCCAGCCTGTCGCTGAGCGGCCCGGCAACAAGCTGCCCGAGAGCCAGGCCGGCCAAGCACGTGGTCAGAGAAAGCTGCACCAGCGACGGCTGCGTATGCAGATCGCGGGCGACCGACGGCAGAGCCGGCAAATACATATCGATCGAGAAGGGACCGATCGAGGCGAGTCCGCCAAGAACCAGCATGCGCAGCACGCTCCGACGCCCGGTCGCCCGGCCGGCGAGATCCATGGCGCTGGGTTGGGGGCTGATTATCGGAGGCTGCCAGAGTCGGGCACGGAGGCTGGTGTCATATCGCCGCAAGCAAGAACCGGCAGCGGCAGAAAAGGTGCCGGCCCGAACTGCTTCAGACGACACATGAGGCAGTCCGGGCCGGCACCGAAGCGTCGCGGGCTACGCCGCGTTACTCCGGAACAACCGCGTTCGCGCTGCGCGCTGCGGTCAGAGCACCTGCACGACATCAGCCTCTTCGCAGCGGATGATGTACTCGGCGATGCCGACGATGTCATCGACGATGTCGACAAAGTCCTCGAGCGCGCCGGCGCCCCAGATCTTGCCGTCCGTACCGCAGACATGGATCTTCACCTTGCCGGCGGCGCGAAGATTGCGGAAGTTATCGAGTGGCGACGGCACGCTGTTGTCGGCCATGCCAGCGAGCATCTCGTCTTTCAGCTCAGGGCGATCGGCATACGTGCCGCCGACTCCGGCCACATCCCTGCGAAAGGCGTACGCGCCTCCCAGCAGCAGAAAGAGATCAACGTCCATATCGAGCGCCACGGCACCGCCGGCGAGCGTACTCGCAATAACCAGCTTCTCGATACTGCCGCTTGCCAGACCAATGACCATCGAATCCATGGCAGTCCTCCTCAATGAGCACACTGGATGAAACAACGTACGCGGGCTGACCATTACTGTCAACGAATCGCCACGCCACGCCACGAAAGAGGATTGGTCGTTCCAGTTGCAGGTGCTGCCGATCGGACCGCATCATCTGCAAATGCCATGCCTGGCAGAAGCTGGCCTTGCCCACGCGAGGTGCCTGCACGAACCGCAGAACACGAGTCATGATCGCGGTGGTCGCTCTCTCGGCGGGCGCCTAATCATGAGACAGGCAAAGAGACCGATCCAGCCGCCAGCGGCAAGGACAAGCGTCCACGGAAGCTTGGCCGCCACGTTTTTACCGGCCCGCCACCAGAGTTCAGCGATGAAAAAGAGCTGTACGGCAACGATGACAGCGACAACCGCGCCCAGGAGGGCAAGCAGAACGAGCCCCGCAGCATCCGCGGCGATGATCGTTTCCCCCACCCCAATGCGTTCTCTGTCGAGACGAAAACGAGCAGCCTGTTGGTGCACTCACTATAGCGCCCGGGCGTCACCAGCAGGCGCGGCGAGCAGACAAAGCTCGCAAGCCCTGCCGTTGTTGCTTTGTTGACCCCTCAACCCGGCCCGGCTAGGCTTGCGCCTGGTTGCAGCACGCAGGCAAAATCAATCGGCGCCGCACTTCACATCGCCAGTCCGAAAGCTGTTTGGTTGAACCTATGAGCAACGCCAAAACGATGCCCGCACGCGCTGTGCCACACGCGTTGCCGCTCCTCGTCTTTCTCGCCGGCATCGGGTCGATGGCCACGGAGATCTGCGCTTCGCGCCTCCTGGCCCCCTATTATGGCTCGTCGACCGTCGTCTGGGCGAACATCATCGGCCTGATCCTGGCGGCGCTGTCGCTCGGCTACTGGCTGGGCGGTCGGCTCGCCGACGCCCGGCCGAGCCCTCGTCTGCTCGGCTACCTCGTGCTGGCCGGGGCCGCCCTGATCGCCGCGGTCCCCTTCGCCGCGCGGCCGTTTCTCAACCTGTCGATCGGTGGCATCGAACATCTGTCCGCCGGTACCGTCGTCGGCTCGTTCTTCGCCGCGCTGGTCCTCTTCGCTCCACCGGTCGTGCTGCTGGGCATGGTGACGCCTTTCGCCATCAGGCTGGCCATGACGGGGGTCGATGCGGCCGGCGTGACCGCCGGCCGCATCTTCGCCCTCTCCACCGCCGGCAGCA
>JBKQWK010000226.1:0-4988 GCA_052139595.1 Thermoleophilia bacterium
CGGCCACCAGACAGCGGCGGCCGCGCAGATTAAGTGCGGCCAGGTAGTACGGCGCGGTGGGCTCCGGCGTGTCGGCGTTCGTCGCTGTCGGTATGTGTGGGTTTTCTGATGACATCTGCGAGAAGGATAGACTGCAATGGCACCAAATGACCACACGTTCAGCAGCGAGAGCACGGATATTGGCGCCGATGCGGGAGCAGAATCGCCGGGTACGGTTTACCTGGTTGGCGCCGGACCCGGCGATCCGGGTCTGCTGACGCGTCACGGTGCTGATGCTCTGGAGCGCGCCGATGTGGTTGTCTACGATCGCCTGGCTGACAGCTCCATGCTGGCGCTGGCGCCAGCCGATGCCGAGTTCGTCTACGTGGGCAAGCAGGCGGCCGTGCATGCTCTGCCCCAGCAGCGCATCAACGAACTGCTTGTCAGCCACGCCCGTCGCGGTCGCTGCGTGGTCCGCTTGAAGGGTGGCGATCCGTTCGTCTTCGGCCGCGGTGGCGAAGAGGCCAGCTATCTGCGTGACTGCGGTGTGCCGTTCATCGTCGTTCCCGGGGTCAGCTCGGCGGTGGCGGCGCCGGCATATGCCGGCATTCCGGTGACCGATCGTCGTTACGCCTCGTCGTTTGCCGTGATCACCGGGCATGAGGACCCGACGAAGCCGCAGTCGAGTCTCGACTGGCATGGCATCGCCACTGGTGCCGACACGCTCGTCTTTCTTATGGGATTGACCAACCTGGAGCGCATCGTCGAGCGGCTGGTTGCCGAAGGGCGGCCGGCGCAGACGCCGACCGCGGTGATCGAGCGAGGCACTACACCCGGCCAGCGCGTGGTTACTGGCACGCTGGCCGATATCGGCGCCGCCGTTGCTGCCGCCAGCCTGCATCCACCCGCCTTGATCGTTGTCGGTGAGGTCGTGCGCTTGCGCCGACAGCTTGCCTGGCACAACTCACAGCCGCTGGCCGGGCGGCGCCTTCTGGTGCCACGTGTGCGCCGCCGCCCTAGTGAACTCGTCCGTCTGCTGAAAGCGGCCGGCGCCGAGACGGCAGAGGTGCCGGTGCTGCGCAGCCAGATCCTGCCGGCGCTGCCGGACCTGCTCGACCGTCTGCGAGCGGCTGATTGGCTGGTGTTTACGTCGCCGGCCGGGTTTGATGCCCTGCTGGCACAGCTGGGCAGGTCGGGGCACGACGTGCGTTCCCTTGGCGCTGCCCGCTTGGCGGCCTTGGGCCCAGCGACGGCTGCCCATCTCAAGCGTGCTGGTTTGCGCGTCGACTACGCGCCGGGCGAAGCCGGCGGCTTCGCCGCCGGCTTCTCGGCGCTGGTGGCGGCGACTGTGCTGTTTGTCGGTGAAGAAGGCGGCGAGGAACACGCGTTTGCGGCGCTGCAGGCACGGGGCGCAGTGACGACCGCGTTACCTGTTTTGACGTTGACGGTTGACGAGCTTGCTCCTTTGCCTCCGCTGGCTGAATTCGACGCGGTCGTCTTTGCCAGCTCGGCAACGGCGCGGCGCTTTCTCGAGATCTATCCGCAAGGGCCGACTGCCGACCAGCTGGTCGTCAGCATCGGCCCGCAGACGTCGGCGACGGCACGCGAACTTGGGCTGCGCCTCGACGGCGAAGCCGTCGCCGCAACTTCGCCAGCACTCGTCCGCCTCCTGGTCGAGCGCCTGGGCATCGGGGGCTGAACGTCGCCAGGCGCTCGCCGGGCGCCCACCCCGGTGCCGCAGATCCTCGCGGTGATGCGCCGCGCCCACGTAGCAACCGTCATGATTGAAGTGGCTCTGCTCGTCTTTCGCAATGACGCGCCCGAGCACTGACGCGGCGGCGGCTTTGATTGCTATTGGTGGAGGCAAAGGATGACCGCGCTCAGCGTGCAGGCGTGTTGTCACGGAGTTCAGGTTGACGCACGCGGGCATGGATGATAGGTTTTCTCAGCTTTATATGAGAATAATTCTCACGTCGCTTTCGGGGTTCCGCCATGACAGACGTTCAGCCGATCCACCATATAGAGGGGATCTTTCACGAGAAAGGGATTCCCTTAACTCACCAGCGTCGGCTCATCTGGGAGTACTTCGCCTCCGCCGAGCGCGCCGGCACGATCACTGAGGCGGCCGATGCCTTGGGCCGTGACGGCGTTGGCCAGGCGACTGTTTATCGCACCGTCACCCTGCTCAGCGATCTCGGTCTGCTCGCTCGGGTGCAGGACCGGCAGGGCGAGATCTGCTACACGGCGCCAGCGATCGGTCACAGTCATCCACTCATCTGCGGTATCTGCCGGCGTGTTGTGCGCTTCGCCGGCGGCGGCGACGTCAGCGAACTTGAGCGTCGTTTAGAGGCGGAGACCGGCTTCGTCATCTACGGCCATCACCTCGAGGTGTACGGCATCTGTCCCGACTGCGCGGAGGCTGCTCATGAATGACGTATCGTTCTTCTGCTCCTGGAGCGGCGGCAAGGATGCCTACCTTGCTCTGCAGCGGGCGGTGCAACAGGGTGGCCGCTGCGCGGCGCTTCTCTGCATGCTGCACGAAGATGGCACGCGTAGCCGCGGTCATGGCTTGCCAGTGACGTTTCTCGCCGCGCAGGCAGCCGCCCTGGGTGTGCCGCTGATCACGCGAGCAACGACCTGGGACGGCTACGAGCAGGCGTTCACCGCCGCCCTCGACGAGCTGCGAATTCTCGGCATCGAAGACGGCGTGTTCGGCGACATCGATCTGCTGCCCCACCGTGAATGGGTGGAGAGGGTCTGTCACGGCCAGGGCTTTCGCAGCCACCTGCCGTTGTGGCAGGAGCCACGGCGGGCGCTGATTGACGAGCTGCTCGCCAGCGACGTGTCGGCCACCGTCGTGGCCGTCGATGCCAAGCGACTCGATGCCAGCTTTCTCGGCCGCCGCGTCACGCCCGAACTCGTTGTCGATCTCGAGGCCGCCGGCGCTGACGCCTGCGGCGAAGAAGGCGAGTACCACACCGCGGTCACGGCGGCGCCGCTCTTTGCGGCGCCGGTTTCTCTGGTGTGGGACGGCTCTGTCGAGCACGACGGCCACTATGTTCTCAATTTTGTCTCTGTCGAAGCATCAACGTGAAGGGAGCCAAACACATCATGCATTCACTTCGTCCGGGCCGCCTGGCGGCCGTCCTTACGACGCTTCTCGCCGTCGTTGCGCTGGCCGTTCTGGCCGGCTGTGGATCGAGCAGCACGGCTGCTAGCAGCTCCGCCTCACCGGCTGCCAGCAGCACCTCCTCAGCCGCCGCCGCCAGCGCCGGCCCCATCACGGTCACCGACGACTCCGGCCATCAGGTGACCCTGCCGGCGCCGGCGACCAGAGTCGTCAGTCTGGCGCCGGCGAACACGGAGATGGCCTACGCCATCGGCGGCGGTAGCGAGATGGTGGCTGGCACGAGCTATGACGACTATCCGGCGGCAGCGCTGAAGCTGCCCAAGATCGGCGATTTCGCCAGTCCCAGCGTCGAGAAGATCGTCGCCTTCAAACCCAGCCTGGTGCTGGCAACCGGCGGTATTCAGGCCGGCCTGCGCAGCCAGATCGAGAAGCTTGGCATTGCCGTCTTTGTTGTCAATCCGCAGACCCTGGCGCAGACCATGAGTGATCTGCAGAAGATGGGTGAACTGATGGGCGTTCGTGCCCAGGCAAACACGGTGATCGCCTCCATGCAGACGGCAATCACGGCGGTGAGCCAGAAAGTGGCGGGATTGCCTAAGCCGACAGTCTTCTTTGAGGTGTATCCTCAACCACTCATGACGGCTGGCAAGGACACCTTCATCAACGACCTCATCACACTTGCAGGCGGCATCAACGTTGGTGCGGCGGCGGGCAGTGGCTACCCCAACTTCAGCACCGAAGTCCTCTTCAAAGACAACCCCGATTTCTACATCGCGCCAATAGGCAGTCAGGCGAATCCAGGCCAGATCAGCGCTCGCCCGGGCTACAGTCAGCTCAAAGCAGTAAAGGAGAAGCACGTCATCGTCATCCCTGACGATATTGTCGTACGCCCTGGCCCGCGTCTCGTCCAGGGTCTGGAGCAGATCGCCAAGCTGCTCCATCCGGGGGCTTTCGCGACCCAATGACTCCAGGGGCACGCACAGGAAGCCGACTGGGTATAGCCCTTGCCGTCGGCATCTTTGTTGTCTGCCTTCTAGTCTCGCTCGCCATGGGGCCGGTCTCGTTGTCACTGGGTCAATTGCTGCACTACGTGACCACGGGGCCGGTCCAGGGCGATCCGGGCAACACCATTTTCTGGCAGATCCGTCTGCCCCGCGTGCTGCTCTCGTTTCTCGTCGGTGCCGCGCTGTCGGTCGCCGGTGTCATTTTGCAGGATCTCTTTCTCAATCCGCTGACTGACCCGTACGTGACTGGCGTCTCGTCGGGCGCTGCCCTGGGCGCCACGTTCGGCATCGTCCTGCATCTGGCCGAGTTGCCGTGGATGCCGGCGCTCGCTCTTATCGGTGGCTTCGCGACGCTGGCCCTCGTCTGGGTGGCGGCGCGCCGTCGCGGCAAAATCGACGTGTTCGTGCTCCTGCTGGCCGGGGTCACGATTTCGTACCTGGTCACGGCGATCATTTCGGTGATGATGATTCGCGGCGGGCAGGATATGGACGCCATCATCTACTGGTTGATGGGTAGCTTTTCGGGGCGCTCCTGGCCAGAAGTCGAGATCGCCCTCGTTGCGGTGCCGTTCATGATCGTGCCGCTGTTCTTTGCCGACGAGATGGACATTCTCCTGCAGGGTGAGAAGCGCGCCATGGAACTGGGTGTCGAGGTTGAACGCGCCAAGCGGGTGTTGCTGATCACGGCCGGGGTGCTGACTGCCATCGCCGTCTCGGTCAGTGGCATCGTCGGCTTCGTCGGCCTCGTCGTGCCGCACATCATGCGCCTGCTCGTGGGTCCCGGTCACCGACGTCTGCTGCCGATGGCGCTGCTCGGTGGGTCGGCGAAGCGGGGCCTCGCCCACCAGCTGGCGCGCACGATAGCGGCGCCCACC
>JBKQWK010000227.1:0-14130 GCA_052139595.1 Thermoleophilia bacterium
GTCAGCAATCCACCCTATGTTGCCGCCGGCGAGCTGAAGGAGCTTGAGCCGGCGGTACGTGACTACGAGCCGCGTCTCGCCCTGCTCGGGGGGGAGTCTGGCCTCGATTTCTACGAACGCATCGTGCCTGCCGCGCCGATGTACCTCGTGCCCGGCGGTCTGCTGGCGGTCGAGATCACCCCGCACCGTTGCACCGAAGTGCAGAAGTTGCTCGCCGCGACGGGGCGCTTTGAAGACATCACGCTCGTCAGGGATCTGGGCGGGACGTCGCGCGTTGTCGCCGGGCGCGAAAAACCGGCCCTTTGAGGACTAGCCGACGCCGCACCTCTTTTAGAGGTCAGCCGGCGCTGCGCCTCACGGGTCACCAGAAGCACTGATTAGGAGGGCGTCTGGATGCAGTACGAAGCCGTACGCGCTCTGGTACTTGGTTCGCGTTCGCTGGGCGAAGCTGATCGCATTGTCCTTCTCTTCACCCGTGAGCTGGGGCGCATTGATGCTGTGGTCAAAGGCGTGCGGCGGACGAAGTCGAAGTGGGGAGGTCGCCTGGAACCGTTCAACGTCTGCGACCTCATTGTTGTTCGCGGTCGTGGCGCCCTCTACACGGTGACGGCGGCGCAGACGGTGGCCATGTACCCGCGGCTGCGTGAGGATCGCCAGGCATTGGCGGCGGCGGCGGTTGTCTGCGAAGCCGCCGCCGCCCTTTTTGGCGAGGACGAGCCACACGAGCGCGTCTTCAACCTGTTGCGCAACGCGCTCAAAGCAATCGATCAGGGCGCCCGGGGACCGGCGTTGCAGGCGCCGCTGCTTCTCGGCGCGTTGCTCAAACTGCTCGGTGAAGCCGGCTACTTGCCGATTCTCGACCGCTGCGCCGCCTGCGGCGGCTCCGGCCGCGCCGTTGCCTTTTCGGCTGCGCGCGGTGGCCTCGTGTGTCAGGACTGCCTTGCCGACGGTGTGCCGGTCACGTCCGAGGTCGTGACCGCCCTGCTCACAGCTGCGTCGCAGCCGCTGGCCAGCTTGCGTGAACTGCCGCCCGCTGCCGGCGTCGAAGAGGCACTGCGCCATGTCCACAATTTGTACGCCTACCACACCGGTCAGCGTCTGCGGAGTCTGCGCTTTGCGCGTGCCTGAGGGCATGTTGTGCCCCGCTGTGCCGTCGTTGGCGGCCGCCGGCCGCCAGCCGGTCGTGTTGCCGCCGACCGCCGACCGACCGACCGTCACCTTGCCGTCGTTCCCCGGCAGTTGATACAATCACCGGCTCGGATGTGGAGGAACATGGCCTTGAGAAATGACAGCGGCCACGCCAGTGCACCCCTGCTCACGTTCCAGACGATCATCGCTCGTCTGCAAGCCTTCTGGGAGGCGCAGGGATGCGTGGTCATGCAGCCGTATCACACTGAAGTTGGCGCTGGCACGTTTAACCCGGCGACCTTCTTGCGCTGCCTTGACGAGCGCCCGTGGCGGGCGGCCTACGTCGAGCCCAGTACCCGGCCTGCCGATGGCCGCTATGGTGAGAACCCGTATCGTCTCGGCCACTACTACCAGTATCAGGTTGTCATCAAGCCGTCGCCGGCCAACATTCAGGATCTCTATCTGCAGTCGCTCGATGCCTTAGGCATCAAGCTGCAGGAGCACGACGTGCGCTTCGTCGAAGACAACTGGGAGGGTCCCACTCTGGGTGCCTGGGGTCTCGGCTGGGAGGTCTGGATCGACGGTATGGAAGCAACTCAATTCACCTACTTTCAGCAGCTCGGCGGCATTGATTGCGATCCGGTCACGGTTGAACTTACCTACGGACTGGAACGCATCGCCATGTATCTGCAGGGCGTCGAAAATGTGTATGACCTCATCTGGTCGCAGTGGTCAGAAGATGGCCAGCTGCGCACGATCACGTATGGCGACGTCTATCAGGAGAACGAGCGCGAGTTCAGTCGCTACAACTTTGAGGTGGCCGATACGGATGTACTCTTTCGCCACTTTCGCGAGTACGAGGCAGAGGCAGAGCGTTGCTTGGCGGCTGCTCTGCCGGTGCCGGCCTACGACTATGTGCTCAAGTGCAGTCACACGTTCAACCTGCTCGACGCGCGCGGGGTCATCAGCGTCACCGATCGCACGGCCCACATCGCGCGCGTGCGCGACCTGGCGCGCAAGGTGGCGAAGCTGTATTTACGCGTGACCGCGCCGCCGCCGGCAGAGGACGCTGTGGCCGCAGGTGATGAGGCGACATCGTGACCACGCTGCTGATCGAGATCGGCTGCGAGGAGCTGCCGGCGGCCGTTTGTCGCTCCATTTACCGCCAGCTGATCGGTGAGGCCGCCGGCGACGACAAGGGCGGCCTCCTTTTCAGGCTTCTGCGTGAGGAACGTCTGCTGGCTCCGGAAGAGCCGACGTCGGCCGGCGTCGAGCCCGGTGGGCGCGCCTTTGCCGATCAGCTGCAGGTTCTCATCTCGCCGCGGCGCATCGGCGTGCTGGTGCGCGATGTGCCGAGGCAGCAACTTGCGCAGACACAGGTCTTTCGTGGTCCGCGTGCCGCGGTCGCCTTCGGACCCGACGGCGCGCCGACCAAGGCCGGCCTCGGTTTCGCTCGCGCTCGCGGCGTGACAGCCGAGGAACTTACTCGCGAGGTCATTGACGGCACGGAGTTTGCCGTTGCCCGCGTTGCCGGCGAGCAGCTCCCGACGCGCGACGTCTTACCTCGCCTGGTTACGGCTCTGGTCGCCGGCCTTCAGGTTTCGCGCGGCATGCGCTGGGGCGCGCGGCCGGCCGGCGAGACCGAGTACCTGCGCTTCTCGCGGCCCATCCGCTGGCTGGTGGGCAAGCTCGGTCGCGAGACGATCGAGTTTCCGTTCTATGGTCTGCGTGCCGGTGACGTTTCGCAGGGTCATCGTGTGCTCGGTACGCCGGTCGTCATTGAGAACGCCGACGACTACCAGTGGGACTTGCGCGAGCAGAAGGTCATCGTTGACCAGGTCGCGCGTCGTCGCCAGATTGAGCGCGAACTGGATGAGCAGGCCGCGGTGCTCGGCGGCACCTGGCGTGACCCCGGCGAGGTGCTGGACGAGGCCGTCTATCTGGTCGAGTGGCCGAGCGTGCAGCGCGGTGCCTTCGCCGAGGTGCATCTGCGCTTGCCGGACGAGGTGCTCATCACGGCGATGCAGAGTCACCAGCGCTACTTTCCTGTGCAGGGCCCGGAGGGCGCCTTACTGCCAGTCTTTCTCTACGTCAGCAATGCTGACCCGGCGGCAGCGGCGATCATTACTCACGGTAACGAGCGTGTGCTCGAGGGGCGCCTGGACGATGCCGAGTTTGCCTACGACCGCGACCTGCGCGAGGGTCTGCCGGCGCTCGCCGACAAGCTGGCGGCGATTACCTTTCACGAGAAGCTCGGCTCGCTGGCCGATAAGACGCAGCGCCTGGAACAGATCGCTGCGTGGCTGGTGACGCGAGCCGGCGGCGACTTCGCCGACCTGGAAGAGGCGGTTGCGGTGGCCGCTCGCTATGCGAAGGCAGATCTGCCCAGCCAGGTCGTGCAGGAGTTCCCGACACTGCAGGGCCAGATGGGCGGCCACTACGCTGCCGCGGCCGGTCTTGGCGACGAGGTGGCGCGGGCCATTGCCGACCAGTATCTGCCGTTGTCGGCCACGGCGCCGCTGCCGGGTAGCTTGGCTGGTGCCGTGCTTGCGGTTGCCGATAAAGCCGACAGCATCGCCGCCGCCTGGGTTACTGGCGAAAGACCCAGCGGGTCGCGTGACCCGTACGGTTTGCGGCGGGCAGCGATGGGCATCGTGCGCATTGCGCTGGAGTTCTCGTTGCGCTTTCCGGTGCGTGATCTCATGGCAAAGGCCCTTCTGGCCTACGCAGAACAGGGCGTGCCGGCGACCGACGAAGATGCTGCCGGCGAGATGGCCGACTTCATCTGGGAGCGCCTGCAGGCGTTGCTCCTCGACGCAGGGCTGTCGTTCGCATTCGTCGAGTCGGCCTCGGGCAGCCTGGCTGGCGACCTGCCGGCGAAGGCGGCGCGGGCGCACAGCTTCGCCGCCCTGGCCGGCCGCGATTTCTTCGACGATGTCGTGACGGCATTCAACCGCTGCGCGCCGCTGGCCGCCAAGGCCGCCACGAGCAGCGCATCAGCGGTGAACCCGGAACTCTTCGTCGAGCCGGTTGAAAGCGAGCTGTACGCTTTACTCGCGTCTGTGCGCGGTCCGGTTCTCGAGCAGCTCGACCACCTTGAAATTGACAGTGCGCTTGTGGCAGCGGCACGCTTGCGGCCGGTCATCGATCGCTACTTCGACATGGTGCTGGTCATGAGCCCGGACGAAGCCATCCGGGCGAACAGACTTGCTCAGCTGGCGGCAATCACCGCCGTGCTGCGAGCAATCGGCGATTTCGGCCGCTTGCCAGTACAGGCCACCTAAGAACCACGGGAGGAGAGAGACTCCATCATGGCCGACAAATTCGTTTACGAGTTTCACGAAGGCAACAAGGAAATGCGCAATCTGCTCGGCGGCAAAGGCGCCAATCTGGCCGAGATGGCCGGCATCGGCCTGCCTGTGCCGGGCGGCTTTACGATCACCACTGAGGTCTGCAATTTCTACAGCGCCAAGAATGAGTATCCCGAGGGGCTGACCGAGCAGGTCGATGCGGCGCTGGCCAAAGTCGAGGCCAGCGCCGGCAAGACCTTTGGTGACGCTCGCGATCCCTTGCTGGTCTCGGTCCGCTCTGGCGCCCGTGCGTCCATGCCCGGCATGATGGACACGATCCTCAATCTCGGCCTCAACGACGATACCGTGCAGGGCCTCATCGCGAGCACCGGCAACCCGCGCTTTGCCTACGATTGCTACCGTCGCTTCGTCAGCATGTACGGCGACGTCGTCCTCGGCTGCAAGCCGGTCGACAAGGACGAGATTGACCCGTTCGAAGAGGCGCTCGACGAGGTTAAGCGCGCCAAAGGCGTTACGTTCGACACCGAGCTGGATGCCGACGATCTCAAGGGACTGGTGACGACTTTCAAGCAGCGGGTGCTTGCGCGCACGGGCAAGACCTTTCCCGAGGACCCTCGTGAGCAGCTCTGGGGTGCCATCACCGCCGTTTTTGGCTCGTGGATGAACGATCGCGCCATCGCCTATCGCAAGATGGACGATATTCCTGAGTCGTGGGGTACCGCCGTCAATGTGCAGACCATGGTCTACGGTAACACCGGCAACGATTCTGGCACGGGCGTTGCCTTCACCCGCGACCCGGCTACTGGCGAAAACGTCTTCTACGGCGAGTTCCTGGACAACGCCCAGGGTGAGGACGTGGTCGCCGGCGTGCGCACGCCACGTCCCGTAGCCGAACTCAACGCGGTCTTCCCGGCCGTCTACGCGCAGCTGCTCGAGGTGCGTCAGACCCTCGAACACCAGATGCGCGACATGCAGGATTTCGAGTTCACGGTTGAGAACGGGCGTCTGTTCATGCTGCAGACGCGCAATGCCAAGCGCACCGGCCTGGCGGCGATTCGGATTGCCGTGGAGATGGTCGACGAGGGAATCATCACGCCGGTCGAGGCGGTTAGCCGGGTCGAGCCCGAGCAGCTCAACCAGTTGTTGCGACCGATCTTTTCTGCCACTGCCAAGCGCGAAGCTGTGGCTGAGCGGCGCCTGATTGCGAAAGGACTCGCCGCTGGCCCCGGTGCCGCCAGCGGTAAGGTCGTCTTCAATGCTCCCGACGCCGAGGACTGGGCGCAGCGGGGCGAGCAGGTTTTGCTGGTACGCATCGAGACCAGCCCCGAGGACATTCGCGGCATGGATGCTGCGCAGGGCATTCTCACGGCCCGCGGTGGCATGACCAGTCACGCGGCGCTCGTGGCCCGTCAGATGGGCAAGACCTGCGTCGTCGGCTGCGAGGCGCTGGAGATTGACTACCGTGCCCGTACCTTGACCGCCGACGGCCGGGTCGTGCACGAGGGCGACTGGGTCAGTATCGACGGGTTCACCGGCGAGGTGATCCTCGGCCAGCTCGAGACGCGTCCCAGCGAGGTCCTGCAGGTGCTCATTGAGAAGTCGTTGCCAGCTGTGCAGTCATCGGCCTATACGCTCTATGCCAAGCTCATGGAGTGGGCGGACGACCAGCGCAAGCTGCTGGTGCGCGCCAATGCCGACCAGCCCGATCAGGCAGAGAATGCTGTGGCCTTCGGGGCCCAGGGCATCGGCCTGTGCCGTACCGAGCATATGTTCTTCGGCGGTGAGCGCATTGTCGCCGTACGCGAGATGATCCTCGCCGACACTGTCGCCGAACGTGAAGTGGCCCTGGCGAAACTGCTGCCCATGCAGCGCAGTGACTTTGAGGGCATCTTTCGCGTCATGGGCGAGCTACCGGTGACGATTCGTACGCTCGACCCGCCGCTGCATGAGTTTCTGCCGCACACGACGGCCGATCAGCAGCGGGTTGCCGCCGAAATGAACGTCTCGGTTGAAAAGATCGCGGCCAAGGTGGCCGAGCTGCACGAGTTCAATCCCATGCTTGGTCATCGCGGCTGCCGCCTGGGTATCGCTTATCCCGAGATCACACGCATGCAGGTGCGGGCGATTCTCGAGGCGGCCTGCATCGTCAAGGCCGAGGGTGTCTCCGTCCGTCCTGAGATCATGATTCCGCTGGTGGGCAACGTGAAAGAACTCGAAGATCAAGCCAGCCAGGTGCGGGCAGTTGCTGCCCAGGTGTTTGCCGAGAAAGGCGTCAGCGTCGATTACCTTCTTGGCACCATGATCGAGGTTCCTCGCGCCGCCTTGACGGCCGACGAAATTGCTACAGTAGCCGAATTCTTCAGCTTCGGCACGAACGATCTGACGCAAATGACCTTCGGCATCAGCCGTGACGACGCGGGCAAGTTCTTGCCGCTCTACTTGCGGCGTGATATCTGGCCCACCGACCCCTTTGCCTCGCTTGATCAGGCTGGCGTGGGCCAGCTCGTCGAGATGGGTGTCCGTCGCGGGCGGGCGACGCGCTCCGATCTCAAGGTCGGTATCTGCGGCGAGCACGGCGGCGATCCCGAAAGCGTCAAGTTCTGCCATCGTGTGGGCATGAACTATGTGAGTTGCTCGCCATTCCGCATTCCTGTGGCGCGTCTGGCGGCAGCGCAAGCGGTGATCGAGGAGAGTCAGAAAGAAAAGCACGATCTGTGATGAGGTAAGCAGAAACCATGGTTCGCGCTGCGCCACTGCCTGTGTGCACACTCGTCGACGGACGGGCGCCAGCCGTGAACGATGTGCAGCGCGGCGCTGAGCGTGGTCGTGATGTGGCGCGCGCCTGGCGCCGCTCTGCCTCCCGGCGACGCCGTCCGCGTCGTGCGCTGAGGCCGCCAGCATGAACGTGCGCCGCCGTTTAGCCTTCGCCCTGGTGACTCTGTTGGCTATGGCTCTCTTTTGTCTGCCGGTGGTCGTCACCATTGCGTTACGGTGGTATCGCACCAAGGCGTTCGCCGGCATGCTTGGCAAGGGCAGCGGCATCTATGTCATCCTACCGCTGGTTTACCTCGTCTGGACGCCGCTGGTACTGGTCGCTCTTGTCGTCGTCCTCGACCATCTCGGCTACCACTATGTCGTCACGGAGAAGAGACCAGAACTTGCACCGCGTCAGCGGCGGCGCCTGCTCGCCGGTCTCGGCTTTTTTGCGCAGCGGCCGACGTTTAGTCAGGGGTCTGCCTTTGGCGGCCCCAACGATGACAGCGGTGATGATGCCGCCAGTGGCGACGCGGGCTCTGAGTGCGGTGCCGACAGCGCCGCCGATGCCTCCGTCGGCAGCAACCACGACGACGGACCGTCCGGTTCTCCGGGCGCTCAGTGACCCGTGGCCCGCATCAGTAAAGCGAGCATCGATGCCGTCGTCGCCGCTGCCGACATGCTTGATGTGGTCGGCAGTTATACGCAGCTGCGCAAGGCGGGGTCCAGCTACTTCGGCCTGTGTCCCTTTCATCAGGAGAAGTCGCCTTCCTTTTCGGTCGACCCGGTCGAAAAACTCTACTATTGCTTCGGCTGTGGCGAAGGTGGGGATCTGCTCGGCTTCGTGCGGAAGAAAGAAAACCTCGACTTTGCCGCCGCGGTCGAATATGTGGCAGAGCGGTACGGCGTTCAGCTTGAGTATGAGGAATCGGACCGCCGCCGCGAGGCCGACCGGCGTCATCTTGACCGCCTGCGCATGTTGCTCGCACAGGCCTGTGCATACTATGAGCGTGTGCTCGCTGAGGCGCGCACGGCTGCGCCCGCGCGCGCCTATCTCACGCAGCGCGGTCTCGGTGACGACGTTGGCAAGCTGTTCCGCCTTGGCTACTCGCAGGCCGGCTGGAGCAAGCTTCGCGATGCGGCTCTCAAGGATGGTTTTGCCGAGCGAGAGCTGCTCGAGGCCGGCCTGGTCGTACCGAGTAAGAAGGGCGGCACCTATGATCGCTTTCGTGGTCGCCTCATGTTCCCGCACTCCGATGAGCGCGGACGTGTCATTGGCTTTGGCGCGCGCACCCTGGGAGATGACAAGCCCAAGTACCTGAACTCGCCCGAGACGCCTCTGTACCACAAGAGCGAGACCGTGTTTGGCCTCGACAAAGCCAAGACGGCGGCCGTCAGCGACGATCGTGTTTTCGTCGTCGAAGGCTACACGGACGTGCTCGCGCTGGTGCAAGCCGGCGTCAGCAATGTGGTCGCCAGCATGGGCACGGCGCTTACCGAGCAGCAGCTGCGTCGCCTGGCGCGACACACGCACAACATCTACCTCTGTTTTGACGCCGATGCTGCCGGCATCGGCGCTATGGGCCGGGCGCTTGGCATGGCCAAACGCCTCGATGTGAACATGCATGTGGTACGCATGCCGGCTGGGCTCGATCCGGCCGAGTACATTCAGTCGGGTAAGACAGGCGACGATTTTCGCCAGCTTGCCGCCCGAGCGCAAACGTTGTTACAATTCCACATTCGTTCCGTGCTTTCCTCACACGATTTGGCCAAGCCAGACCAGCGCGCCCGGGCCGTCACCCTGCTCACGCAGGTGTTGGCTGAGGCCCCCAGCCCGATTGAGCGTGATGAGGAAGTTCAGTACGTCGCCGACAGACTCGGGCTCTCGCAGGAGAGCGTACGGTTTTTGCTCAAGGGCGGCCCAACGGCCGCCGGCGTCACTGTGCCGGCGGCGACGGCCGGTGCCACAGCGGCTACGCCGCCGGCACCGGCCGATGCCGGCGCCAGGGTTGTCAGCGGCGCTCACGAACTCGAGGTGCGGTTTCTGGCTGCCTGTCTGGCGCAGCCGCAAGGTGGTCGCCGGGTGCTGGGGGGCATCGATGAAGGGTACTTTACGAGTCAGGCGACGCGCGATGCGTTCAACGTGGTCGTGCGGCGATTGAATACAGCGAATGCAGGGGAAAAGCAACAGACGACCGACGTACCGCAGTGGAGTGACGACGATGTTGGCGCCGAGATCGTGGCTCGTGCTGCGCACGACAGATTTGGCGATAACGCCCTCGAAGAACTCTCCTTGCGCCTCCAGGAAGCGCGTCTGGGTCGCCTGATCGCCCGACTTAAGGTGGCGGTGAGAAGTGACGAAACAGGTCAACAGGAGTCGCGGCTGGTCGAGCTGGAGACGATGCGCCGGCAGCTGCGTGAAGCCGTTCGCAACATCCCGGTTGAGGAGTAGGTAGCCACTGTGAGTGACTTGTCAGAAGAACGTAAGGCGATCGAACCCGCCGAACTGAACATCGACGAGGTCAGGGATCTGGTTGCCGAAGGCCGCGAACAGGGCTACCTGACGAGCGACCGCATCGCTGACTCGCTGCAGGACGTCGAGCTGACGACCGACCAAATCGAGAACATTTACAACCTGTTCATCGATACGGGCATCGACATCATCGAGGGCGACGTCAGCCTCCTCGACGAGAGTCAGGACTCGAAGGGCGAAGAAGAGGTCATTCCCAAGCTCGATTTGTCGGTCAAGACGCCGACCAACGACCCGGTGCGCATGTACCTGAAAGAAATCGGTAAGGTGCCGTTGCTCACCGCTGAAGAAGAGGTCTCGTTGGCGAAGCGCATCGAACGTCGCGACATGGAGGCCAAGCGCAAGCTCATCGAAGCCAACCTGCGCCTTGTCGTGAGCATCGCCAAGCGCTATGTCGGCCGCGGTATGCTCTTCCTCGACCTGATTCAGGAAGGCAATCTCGGTCTCATCCGCGCTGTCGAGAAATTCGACTATCGCAAGGGTTACAAATTCAGCACCTACGCCACGTGGTGGATTCGCCAGGCAATCACGCGTGCCATCGCCGACCAGGCACGCACTATCCGCATCCCGGTGCACATGGTTGAGACGATCAACAAGCTCATCCGCGTGCAGCGCCAGTTGCTGCAGGACATCGGTCGTGAGCCGACACCAGAAGAGATCGCCAGGGAGATGGGCACGACGCCGCAGAAGGTGCGCGAGATTCTCAAGATCAGCCAGGAGCCGGTCAGCCTGGAGACGCCGATTGGCGAAGAAGAAGACTCCCAGCTCGGTGACTTTATCGAGGATGAGGATGCGACTATGCCGGTCGAGGCCGTGAGCGAGATCATGCAAAAGGAGGAGCTGAACGCCGTGCTGGGCACGCTTACGCACCGCGAGCGCAAAGTCATCGAGCTGCGCTTTGGGCTTAAAGGGGAACACCCCCGTACGCTGGAAGAGGTTGGCCAGAAATTCGGCGTCACGCGTGAGCGCATCCGCCAGATCGAGGCAAAAACGCTGGCCAAACTCAAGAGCTACCGTGATTCGCAGCGGCTGCGTGACTTTCTCGACTGAGGACCGGTAGGCACGTGGAGTAGAATGGCGCCAACAACGGTGAGCCACCAGAGCGGGGTGAGGGCACGATGAGCGCAGTGCGGGTATTGCTGATATTTCCGGGGTCGCTCTATGGTAGCGACTGGGCTGCCGGGCCGCGAGTCAAACCCGAACTTGTCAGCAGCTTCGACTTTCTGCGACGCCAGGGGCACGATGTCGACGTCATCGACCTTGAGGCTGAGTTTGGCAATCCCAGTGACGACGATCAGCGTCAGGCCTTTCTTGCGGCGGCGCGCACGCTACTTGGCGGCCGCGATCCACAGCTCGTCGCCATTCACTGTCGCACGGGTCTGCAGTATACGGCCTCAATCGTTGTCGCTGAAGACGTGCGCCGTCTGTATCCGCAGGCGGTTATCGCCGTGACCGGCTTTCACCTGGCCGCGCGTCCTGAGGACTTCACCTACGAAGGTTCGCCGATCAACTGGGTTCTCGTCGGTGACCCGGAGACCGCGCTGGCGCAAGTCGCGACCGCGATTGCCGATGGCGATCGCGACACCGAGAGCTGTCGCGCCCTCGAAGGCGCGCCACTGCATCTGACCGAAATGGCGGCGCCGGACTATGGCGCGTACCCGTACACCGCCAGGGGCCTGGCGGACTTGAGCGTGTATCTCAGCCGTGGCTGCCCGTTTCATACTGCCGCCTGCATGCTGCGCCCCGGTGGGCACGGCTGGGTGGCCTATGCGCCAGCGATCACGTTCGGCTTGCTCGACGAGCTGGCCAGCTTCGCTCCTCACCAGATCGAAGTGCTCGACCCGGCGTTTGGTTTCGACAGTGCCTGGCGCAGCACGGTGCTCGATGAGCTGGCGAAAACGTATCGTCGGGCTGTGCCGCTGACCATCTGCGGCCGCCCCGACACGCTCACACGCCGCGACCTCGATCGGATCTACCAAGCCAGTATGCGCTTGCGTCTCAGTGTTGAGACGCTCTCGCGTGAACTTCTCACCCGCACTGCTGCCGCGCCAAATCCGCGACGCGCCGTGGAGCAGGCGCTCGATCTGCTCGGCTATGCCAGCGCCAAGGGCATTCCGACGACGGTCTACTTCGCTTTTAACCAGCCTGGCGAGACGCGAGCCACGGCAGCTGAGACACTGGACCGTCTGAGGGCGTTCACGCAGAGCCAGCCCAATACCTCGTTGCAGCTGCGCGCCGATTCCTGGGCGTATTTTCCCACCAGCGAGCCGGCGGCAGATCTTGCCGCGCCGGCCGAGCGCTTCGGTACACGCATCGCCCATGACGGCTGGTGGCGTGATCAGGTTGCCAGCGAGCCGGCTGCCAAGGCGATTGTCGCCAGCAGCGATCTGGCGGATCTGCCGCCCGGCGACGATTCGTACTGGCGGCCGCAATTCGAGGATCTGCGCCGCGAGTTTGAGGACAAGCTGACCGCCGCGGCGCGCCTCGGTTTGCGGAGTCACGAGTCGGTCGGCTCTGCGGCCACCGACGTGCCACACGGCTGGTGGGTCGAAGGACGCTGGCACTAGCCGGTCGCCGGGCACTGCCGGACGCGGGTTGGGTGGGCGTTGGCGGACACCCAATGGCGATGACGCTCAGGGGAGTCGCGTGACGGCATCCAGCCGTTCTCAGGCCGTCGAGCTTGCCGCCGGCGGCAGTGCCTCCCGCCGGCGGGTCGGACGTTCTACCTTCATCTGGGTGACGGTGCTCTGCCTGGTGCTGGCTCTAGGTGTTGCGCTGCGGGTGGTGAGCGTGACCGGCAAACGCTCGCTGCAGGGCGACGAGGGAGTTACCTATCTGGCCGCGGCGGGGCATCAACTGGCCTATCAGCAAGCTTCAACGACCAGTCTTGCTGGGCGCTGGGTGCCGGCGAGCACGTGGAAGTCCTTTCTGCAGGCGGACGGCTTCTGGGGGTTCACGCGCATTCGCGTCGGCCTCGATCAAACCGACAATCACCCGCCGCTGTACTACTGGCTGCTGCACGTATGGGTGTGGATCTTTGGTGTCCACCTGTGGAGCGGGCCGCTGCTCAACACGCTCCTTGCCCTCGCCACGGGGCTGGTGCTGTTCGTGCTGGCGCGACGGGTGCTGCATGACCCGCTCTCGGCGACGCTGGTCACGGCTCTGTGGATCGTCAGCGCGCCGGTGGTATCTATCTCGCTCATGGCGCGCGACTATGAGCTTCTTGCCCTGTTTGGCGTCCTCTTGGCGCTCGTGGTCCACCGCCTCGTTGAACCATCGCGGGAGCCAAACTGGCGCCATGCTCTGTGGCTGGCTGCCGTGGTTGCCGGCGGCCTGCTTGCGCACTACGAAGATTCACTCTTCGTGTTGATCGTCATCGTTGCCGTTGCGCTTCTCGTCGCCGTGCAGCATCAACGTCGGCGCCTGTGGCTCGTGCTCGCCGGCTTTGTTCTCGGCGTGGCGGCGGCGATTGCTTTGAACCCCGGCTTCATGACGTCGTTCACCCGCCAGCGCAGTCAGGCCTCTGCACTGACGATGAACGGCGTGCTGGCGCGCCTGGGAACCGTCAGCTCTGCCTTGGCGTCCTTTTTCTGGTGGATCGCCATGCCGCCGCCGATGGCAACGCCACAGGCGGTGAACCTCGGCCGGGTGGTGGCGCGGGTGGTGGTCGCTGTCGTCGTTATCGGTCTGCTGGCGCTGGCAGCTGTGCCTCGTCTGCGCCACCACGTGGCGACCTGGACAAGGCATCGCTCGCCGGGGGACTGGCTGCTGATCGCCGCTGGCATGGCTGCTGTGGCGGCGACAATTGGCGGCTACCTTCTCATGCAGGTGCCCATCTATGCGATGGGGACTCGCTACCTGGCTCTGCTGTGGCCGTTTCTCGCCCTGGCTGCCGTCTGCAGTCTGCGCCTGCTGCCGCGTTTGCCATTTTTCGTGATCGTTCTTCTCGTGCTGCTCGTGGCGGCGCCGATGTCGGTCCACGGCTTTATCGCCGGCCGTCGCGGCGGCGCCGTGCTGGCGCCGCCGGCCGGTACGCCGGCGATCGTTTTCGACAGTAACCAGCGCGACGTTCTCCTGCGCTCGCTGTGGTCGGTGCCCAATACCGTGCGCGTCTTTGCCGGCTCGCAGACGACGCTGCTTGCCCACCCGGATGCCTGGCTGGGGCAACTTCAGGCAGGCGATCTTCTCTTTACGACGCTGCGTCTGGGAGGGACGCCGGTCCAGTCGCGTGCCGTCGTCGCCTTGTTGCGCTCACGCTTCAGGATCGTTCCCTACCGTGGCATTCCGCTCATGCCGGGCCACGGCTACCAAGTGGTGAAGGCGTTGTCTGGGCAGAGCGGCGGCGGTTGACTGACGGCGGCGGTGGACGGGCGCCGCTGTTGACGTCCGCCGCCGGCTCGTCGTCGC
>JBKQWK010000228.1:0-5134 GCA_052139595.1 Thermoleophilia bacterium
GGACGCATTTGCCACCGCGTGTGCAGCCCTCGCCGAGGGGCTGCAGGCGATCGCCTCAGCTTGTGCGAGCGCCCACGACGCACTGCCCGACGCGCACCGCGACTGGAGTCTCACCCTGACCCTGGGCGACGAGGCCAGCAGTGCAGCAGCGCTGCTGGCCGAGCTGCCCGAGACAGCCGCCAGCGACCAAGTGACATGGGGTGAGATTGAGGCGCCGAACGGCCGCGACACAGCCGCGGCCGCACGTCGGCGCCGGCCCGTTGGGTCGAGCCATTGGCGCCTTACCCGCGCTCCCCTCACGCCGGCAGATCACCTGCGCACAGCCCTTTGGGATCGCTTGCGCAGTGTCGTCCTCACCAGCGCCACGCTCACGGTAGCTGGTTCGTTTGCCTACTACCGCGACATGGCCGGTCTGCCCACCGGCACAGACGTGCACGCCCGCATTTTCGCCTCACCCTTCGACTTTCGCCGCCAGGCCGTTCTCGTCCTTGAACGCGACGAGGCGCCATACGTGGCCGCCGATCTGCCGGCACGCCAGGCCGAGAGGCTCAAGAGCCTCACGGAGATCACCGGTGGCCGGCTCCTGGCGTTGTTCACCAATAGGCGCGATATGGAGCGCGTTGCCGCCGAAGTTGGCGAACACGCCGAGCAGGACGGCGTCGTACTGCTCGCCCAGGGCCTGCACGGCAGTGCCGCGGCGCTGGCTGAAGAGTTTCGCACCCACCCGGCCACCGTTCTGCTCGGCGTTGACTCGCTCTGGACCGGCCAGGATTTTCCCGGCGACTCTCTCGTCTGTCTCGTCATCGCCAAGCTGCCGTTCGGCCGCCAGGATCCGCTCTTTCAGGCGCGCCGGCACGCCGTGCAGGAGTCGGGCGGCGACTGGTTTCGCAGCTTCTACCTGCCCGAAGCCGTACTCCGTTTTCGCCAGGGATTCGGTCGCCTCATCCGCACGGAGACCGATACCGGGGTGATCGTCGTCCTCGATCAGCGCCTCTCGCAGAAGACCTACCGACGCGAGTTTCTCGCCAGCCTGCCCGATTTACCGATCGTCTGGGCAGCACCAGACGAGATCGCCGCTGTTGTCGCTACTCACCTCGAGCGTCTGGCGCCGGGCTCAAGCAGCCGAGCCTGAATAGTCGCGCGCTACCGGCGCGCGATGCGATCCTTGAGAATAGTCCCCGTGCCGGTGTAATCGGCCTTCTTGAGCACAAGCGCCTTGGTGCGCTTACCGCACTTGGGACAGACCATCCACTTGTACGCGTAGTAGGTGCCGTCCTTGCGCTTGCCGACGCTGCTCATACTGAAGAAGTTCTTCATTGGACTCACCTGAAACTCATGCTTGCAACTCGTGCAGCGGTAGCCGTAACCGCGTGAGAACCAAGCCACAACGGCATACACGAGCAGAAAGATGACGATGATCGCGTAGGCCGTCCCTTTGTGCGGACGCACCCAGGCGAGCGCAACCGTGAAGCCGATGCCGAGGAAGACGATCATGCCGAGAATGTTCAGCCAGTCGCGGTGATCAGTGGGCCGGTAGCGCGCCACAGAGAGCTCCTTTCACGCGCTGGAACCTTACTCCCAGCGAAAGAACTTGATCGAAAACAGCATGAACACCGCGGTGACACCGACAAGCACCATGATGTCAACACGTATCGACCAGAGTGTACTCGAATTGACGACGATGGCGCGCATGGCGTCGGCGAGATACTTGAGCGGCATGGCCTTGACAATCGGCTGAATCCACGCCGGGGCGTTATCCATGGGAAAGAAGATACCACTGAGAAACATCATTGGCATCTGTACGACCTGCATGACTGCCTGCGCCGCCTCCTGATTCTTGCTCACGCTGGCAATCGCGAAGCCGAGACTCACAAAGGCGCCCGCACCGAGCAAGGTGACCACCAGAACGCGCAGCAGCGAGCCGTTGACGTGCACGTGAAAGAACGCCATGCCGATGGCGAGAATAAGCGCCGTCTGGATAATGGCCGTGATCATGCGCACGCTGATGCTGCCGGCAACGAAACTGCTGAGCGAGAGTGGCGTCGCCTTGAGCCGCCGCAGAATGCCCTTTTCCTTGTAGGTGACCAGAACACCGGCGACACCGAAAATGCCGGTCTGCATCAGCGATAGGGCGACAATGCCGGGGACGAGAAAATCAAGGTAGTTGAAGCTCTTCGTTTTGGTGCCCGTCGCCGCAATCGTCAGCTTCGGATGAACGCCACTGAGCTGATTACCGACGGCGACAACGACCTGGCTGGTAATACTCTGAACCTGGCCGGCAGTGGTGATGTTCGAGTTATCGTAGGTGAACGGAAGCTCCTGCGGCGCCTGGCTGAAGCCGGTTGACGTGCCCGCTGGAATCACCAGCACGCCATTGACATTGCCGTTCTTAAGGCTTTTCATCGCCGCCGCCGCATCGGCCGGCAAGCTCAGTTTGACGCCACTCACGTGACCGAACGCGGCAAGCAAGGAGGAGGCGACCGGGCCGTTATCCTGATTGACCACAGCCAGCTTGAAATCGCCACCGTACCCACGGCCGAAGACAACCCCGAGCAGCAGCATCAGCAGCACCGGGAAGAAGAAGGTCCAGAACAGGGCCTGGCGGTTGCGCACCATCATCTGCCAGTCGGCTCGGAAGAAATCCCAGAAGGCCCTCATTGGCCACGCCCACGGCGAAACCGGCGGCGACGCCCAGCAACCTGCTCGCTCTCGGCGGCTTCGTCCTCGCCGTCACCGAGTTTGCGCCCCGTCATGCTCAAGAAGACGTCTTCCAGATTGGCCCCCTTGACGTCAAGGTTCTCGACCCGCCAGCCGCTGTCGGCGGCGCGAGCGAGTAGGGAGACAACGGCCCGCTGTGCGTCGCTGGCGACAAGGGCGTAACCGAGGTCCTCCTGGACGGTGCAGGACCTCGCGCCGTCGAGATCACAGAGCGAGCGCAGAGGCACACGCTGGTCAAGCGTGAACGTGACCGTCGCCTCCGCGCCAAGGCTACTGACGAGCGCCCGTGGTGTATCGAGAGCCATGACCCGGCCACGATCCATGACGGCAATGCGGTCACAGAGACGCTCGGCCTCTTCCATGTAGTGCGTAGTGAGGACAACGGTGGTACCGGACTGAGCAATGCCCGTGATGACGTCCCAAAGCCGCCGCCGAGCACGCGGGTCGAGACCGGTCGTCGGCTCGTCTAGAAAGCTGACGACCGGATCGTTGACAAGTGCCAGGGCAATGCTCAGTCGCTGCGCCTGGCCACCGGAGAGCTGATTGGCGTAGCTCGTGCGTTTCTCGAGCAAGCCCACCTTGTCGAGCAACGCCTCGATCTCACGGCGCGAACGGCGGATGCCGTAGCACGAGCCGAACAGGTAGACAATCTCCGTCAGCGTCTGGTACTCGAAGAGCGAGGTTGCCTGCAGCTGCACGCCGATGCGCGCCTTGACCGCCTTCGGGTTGGGCCACACCGCCAGACCATCGACGAGGATCTTGCCGCTCGTCGGTTGACGCAGTCCTTCGACCATCTCGAGGGTCGTTGTTTTGCCGGCGCCGTTGGGGCCGAGAATGCCAAAGACTTCGCCCCGGCGAACACTGAAGGAGATCCCGTTAACGGCGACAACGGAATCGTACTCTTTGGTCAGATTGGTGATCTCGATGACGGCAGCGGCGGGTTGTGCGCCGGCGATCGCCCCAGCGGCAGGTGCCCAGGCGGTTTCAGGCACCAGGCAGCCCCGAGGCAAGACTGATGACGATGAAGACTCCGCCGAGCACGGCCACAACCACGGCAAAGAAGAGCAGCGTGATCAGAAACCCATCCCAGAACCCGCGCTCCATGATGTCACCTTTCGTCGCCATGCTGGCCAGCTGGTTACCTGACGGTTAAGTATGCCTTACCCGCCCCCAGCTTCCAAGCATCCTGTTCGATCCTAGTCGGCCACGACGTCGTCAACCATGTCGGCACGCAGATCGACGGTGAAGGTGGTACCCACGCCCGGCTCGCTGACGACGGTCGCCGAACCGTCGTAGACCTGCACCAGCTTCTTGACGATCGAGAGTCCGAGACCGCTGCCCTCGATCGCCCGCGTCTTCTCATTCTTAAGGCGTACGAACTCGCCGAACAGCCTGGGCACATCGTCGGCGGCGATGCCGATGCCGGTGTCGCTGACGGCGATCACGACCCGGTCGTGAAGGTCGTTGTCATCGTCAACCTCAATGCCGCGACGCCAGTGCACGCTCACGGTGACCGTGCCGCCGTCGCAGTTGTACTTCACGGCGTTGCTGATCAGATTGTTGAAAATCAGTTCAAGTTCGCCGGCGTCGCCACACAGCAGCGTCGGCTCGTCAGCTTCGAGCGTGATAACGATGCCACGTTCGCGGGCGCGATCGGCGATCAGATCGATACAGCCGGCGGCGACCTCGGCAAGATCGAGATCGGTGATCTCGCGCCGCTTCTGGCCTGACTCGATGCGCGTCAGGTCGAGCAGATCGTTGATCAACTTGCGCATGCCGTCCATGCGTACCACGGTGCGATCGATCACCGTGTCATAGGCAGCGATGTCGTCGCCCAAGGTGCGATTCTTGAGCATGCCGAGATAGCTCTGAATCGCCGCCAGCGGCGACTTGAGTTCATGCGAGACGACGCTGATGAACTCAAAGCGCACGCGGTGGCGCTCCTGCGCCAGGCGTCGCGCCTCACGCTGTAACAGCAGATGCTGGGCGGCACCGAAAACCGTCGCCTTGAGTTCAGTCGGTGTGAACGGCTTGGCGAGAAAATCGTAGGCACCGCGCTTGGTGGCCAGTACGGCCGTCTCTAGAGATGCGTAGGCGGTGATCATGACTGTCGTTACATCAAGGTCACGCTCCGCCAGGCCCTGGAGCACATCGAGGCCGCTCATCTGTGGCAGCTTGTGGTCAAGCAGCAGGATGTCGGGCGGCGAAGCAAGAATCTTGGCGAGCCCTTCTTCACCGCTTTCGGCTTCGTCAGTCGCCATGCCCACGGTAAAACCGAGATCCGGGATACGAACCGTGTAGTCGCGCAAGGCCCGCGATATTGCCATGCGCATGCCGGGCTCGTCGTCGATGATGAGTACGCGCAATGTCTGATCGGCGGTTACCATCGTCTCCCCCACGGTCTGGTGCGCAATCG
>JBKQWK010000229.1:0-7614 GCA_052139595.1 Thermoleophilia bacterium
GCGCCGGGCCACTCGATGCCGGCCGGCCAGCGCCAAGCGGGCCGGCCGGCCGGCCGTTACTGCGCCAGCCGCAGTGGCCAGCGCCCGCAGGTCTAGAATCCGAGACGCGCCGTAAACTCCTCGAGAAACTCCTTGTCGGTCGCCAGCTCGAGGAACCGCATGCGCGCCCGCAGTCGGGCCATGCGCTTGCGAGCGCCGACATCGATGAGAGCCATCTGCGCGCCCACACCGGCGGCGTTGCCGACAAACGAGATGCGCGACGCGCCCACCGGCGGGAACAGACCGATGTCGAGCGAGTGATGCACGTCGAGGTAATTGCCAAAAGCGCCGGCGACGTAGACGCGATCGAGATCCTCAATAGCCACGCCGGCCCTCTTGAGCAGTAACGCCCAGCCGGCGGCGATCGCCGCCTTGGCGAGTTGCAGAGCGCGTACGTCGCCCTGCGTGAAAACGATGTCGCCGGCCGGACCCGTCTCGAGAAAGTACTCGCGCCCGTGGTCGCCCTCACGCACGCGCCGGTGCTCGACCATGCGTCCACCCTGGTTGATGACCTCCGCCTTGGCCAGGCCGGCGAGCAGGTCGACCACGCCGGAACCACAGATGCCCAACGGCGGCGCCCCGCCGATCGTTTCCAGACGGGTCGGGTGACCGTCGGCGGCAATCGAGATGCGTTCAATGGCGCCTTCAACGGCTTTCATGCCGCTACGTGTCTGATAGCCCTCAAACGCCGGCCCCGAGGCACAGCTCGTGACCATTACCTCGCCACCGACAGAGAGGGCGATCTCAGTGTTGGTGCCGATGTCGATCGCCATCGACGGCTTGCGCTTGCCGGCCAGGCGAGTGGCAGCGACAACCGCCAGGCAGTCGCTGCCGACGAAGCCAGCGATCGGCGGCGGAAAGTAGACGCCGGCGGCGGGATGAATGTCGAGGCCCAGCTCGGCGGCGCGCACCGTCAGCGGCGCCGCAACGACCGGCGCGTACGGTGCCTGCCCCAGTCCCTGGGCCGGCAGACCGAGCGTCAAGTGGTGAATGGCCGTGTTGCCAACCACCGTCATGTCGAGGACCTGCCGGGCCGTGATCCGCTGCCGCCGATACAGCCGCTTGAGACAATCGTTCACGCCCTGACGCGCGGCGGCGGCGAGTTCGGCCCGCGCCGCGCCTTCGGCTTGGGCGATGCGCGTAATGACATCTTCGCCGTAGCGCATCTGCGGGTTTTCGATCGCTTCCTGGTCGATCTGTTTGCCGGTGTTCAGATCGAACAGGTAGGCCACGATTTTGCTGGTGCCGATGTCGACGGCGGCGCCGTAGGCGACCGCCGTCTCTTCTTCCTGCGGCGGCTCGACGTCAACGAGACGTCGGCCGTAGGTCGTGAAGATCGCCCGCCACCCGTTGGCGCGCAACACGTCGGGGGCACGCTGTAGCACGTCGTAGGGCACCTCCACCCGGGGCAGAGCATCGACGATGCGGCTCAAGTCGCTGCGCGCATCCTCGAGCGTCGGCTTATCGAGCTGCAGAGTGCGCCGACTGACCGCCGAGTGAGCCGGGCCATGATGCAACTTGCTGGCGGTCAGAATCTGCCGCCGGCCGCGCGTTTCGCGGACCTCGATGCTCACCTTCGCCGAGACCGGGCTGGCCTGGCAAGCAAGCCGCCAGCCCTCGTGAAGGCGCTCGGCGGGGATGAGCTTGAGTTCGGCCGCGCTCGGCGGGCTCAGCTCGCCGGCGCCGAGGCGCACGAGACATTTGCCGCAGGTGCCACGGCCACCACAGTCGGTCGGAATGGCCACGGCAGCGTTGACCAGTGGCTTGAACAGCGTTTCTGTCTCAGCCACCTCAATGGTGATACCTATTGGTTCGACGAAGACCTTGGCCATGCTCCCTCAGTGAATAACGTTAAACGGTTCAGTGTGAATATCGGCCATCAGCGCCTTGCGATCGGCGACCTTCTGCCAGCGTGCGGCCCACACGTCGTCCAGGGTGGGGCCGGGGATATCGAATAGTCGAGCAACACCGGTGCGCGTGCGCTGGGCCTCGCGCTGGGCCTCGCAGTCCTGGCAGTGACACTCGAAGGTGTAGTCGTCGGGCTCGGTGTACTTGCTGATGACGCCCTCGTAGTTGCGCAGGATCACCTGGCCGGGAGCCTGCGAAATGAGGTAGTTGGGAATTACCGGCGTCTTACCGCCGCCGCCAATGGCATCGATGATGTACATCGGCACGGCGAAACCGGTGATGTGGCCACGCAGGCTCTCGTAGATCTCGATCCCCTTGGCAACCGAGGTGCGGAAGTGACCGATGCCCTCAGCGAGATCGCACTGGTAGTAGTAATAAGGCTTGACGCGAATCTTGACCAGACCGAGGACGAGACGCTTCATCACGTAGGCGCAATCGTTGACGCCGCGCAGCAGCACGGACTGGTTGCCGAGCGGGATGCCCGCGTCGGCGAGCATGGCACAGGCTTTCGTCGACTCGGGCGTGATCTCGTCGGGATGGTTGAAGTGCGTGTTCAGGTACAGCGGGTGGTACTTGGCCAGCATCTCGACGAGCTTGGGCGTGATGCGCTGCGGGCAGACGACCGGCATGCGCGAACCGATGCGGACGATCTCGACGTGGTCGATCTCGGTCACGCGCTGCAGGAGCCACTCCAGCTTTTCGTCGGAGAGCGTCAGCGGATCACCACCGCTGAGCAGCACGTCGCGCACATCGGGGTTACGCTTAATGTAGGTAAACGCGTTCTCGTAATCCTCGTCTGAAACGGCCGCTTCGGTGCCGCCGACGATGCGCCGCCGCGTGCAGAAGCGGCAGTACATGGAACACATATCGGTGGTCACAAAGAGCACCCGGTCCGGGTAGCGGTGCGTGATCAGCGTCGTCGGCGAGTCAATCGTCTCGGCGATCGCATCTTTCATGTCGGCCTTGCCGACGATGAGCTCGTTCGGCGAGGCAATGCCCTGTACGCGCACCGGGCAATGCTCATCGTCGGGGTCCATGAGCGAGGCGTAGTACGGCGTCACGGCGACACGAAACTTGCCCAGACAGCGCTTGATGTCATCGCGCTGCTCGTCATTGAGGTGCAGGACCTGATCGAAGTCTTCCAGTGTGGTCAGGCGATTGCGCACCTGCCATTTCCAGTCATTCCACTGCTCATCGCTGACGTCCTTGAACAACGGTATCTCGCGATATGGTCGTTGTGCCATTGCTGGCTCCTTCCCTAGTCCGCGTGGACGCTGATAATACGCTGCAGCTCGGCGGCCACTGCGCCGTCGAGAGGAACCGCCTGATGACTATCGAGAATGCCGCGCACAAGCTCGGCGGCCTTATCGTACGAGTCCTGTTTGCCGCCAGCCACCCAGGCATCCCAGGGGCTGCGGTCGAGCAGGCGCGGCCGCCAGACGTCTTTCATATGGCGACGTGTGTGGCGCTCGCCCAAGTAGTTACCGCCGATGCCGACCTTGGCGATCGTCTCCAGGGCGATCGTCTCGTCGTCGACGGTGATGGCGGCGCCGATCTTAGCGGCCACCGAAAACAGCTCGCTGTCCATGACCAGCTGCTCGCCGCTGAAGAGATCGCCGCCGGCAAGCAGGCCGGCGCCGCTGAGCAGGTCGCAGTGCGCCAGCGCAGCGGTGAGCCCGGCGAACGAGTTCTGTGTGCTCGCCTGCCAGTCTGACTGGGGCGAGCCGGTCGTGAAGAGACCGCTCTGCATGGGCAGGCCATACCGCTGAGCGAGCTGTCTGGCGGCCACGGCAAACAGGTTTGCTTGCGCCGTTTCCAGGCGCCAGCCGAGCAGGCCGGGGTTGGCGACGTAGAGAAACGGCGCGCCCGGAGTCGCCGTCTGCACCGCGACGCAGCCGGCCAGCACGGCCGCATTGACGAGCACGAGCGCGGCGGCCACGTCTGTCGGCGCAGCGGCAGAAGCCGGCGCAGCCAGGCCGCCGACAGGTAGCCCGGCGGCGGCAAAGACGAGTGCTGCATCGAAGCCCTTACCCACAGCAATCAGCGAGAGCGGTGGCCGCTGCCGCACGGCGAGCGCTGATCCGGCTACGGCGGTCGCCATGGCGACCGCCGCCTCCGCCTCAGCGCTCGTGGCCAGCGAGGCGAGCTGCACGTGCTTGCTCGTCGCTTGCAGGCACGCCGCCAGATCGCCGAGGGCGCTGCCACCCAGCGTGTACAGCGGCGGACCGGTAACAAAGGCGATCTCGCTCAGGTAGTCGGTGACAGTGCAGGCGGCGACCAGATCGGCCGCAGTGGCGTAGCGCACCGTGCCGTCGGCGGCCCTTGCCTTACCGGCCAGGCCGCCGGCGGCCAGCCAGACGTGCTCGCCGTCGAGCGGCAGATCGTGCTCGGGCCGGCGGCCGCCGAGCGCGAAACTACGCGGCGCCGCCGCCAGCGCCGATTCGACCAGCGCGGCCGGCAGTTTCACCCGGCCGTATCCCTCGCCGGCTTCCGCTCCCGCCGCCAGCAACAGCGTGCGCACCACCTTGGACGGCATGCGCACTCCCACCTCCTGCAGATACGTGAGAGAGGCGAGATGCAGTCGCTCCACATCGGCGCTGGTGAGCACCGTCAGTGTCAATCTGGGCAGCACGGGCACGATCGGCCGCAAGTCGCTCATTCAGGCGCCTTCAGCCTCAGCGTCAGCGCGCTCGACGATCCGGTGCAACTCGGCGCTGACGCCGGCGGGCAGCGGCTCCGGCTCGTAGGTGGCGAGAATCTCATCGGCAATCTCGGTCGCCTTGGCGAGCGCGCCGGCCTTGTCGCTGCGCAGCCACTGATCGTAGGTCGTGCGATCGAACACCCGCGGCCGCCAGATCTCCTGCATGTGTCGCCGCGTGTGCTTCTCGGCCAGATACGTACCGTTGGAGCCGACCTTCTTGATCGTCTCCAGGGCCAGCGTCTCGTCGTTAACCTCGATGCCACCGGCCATCTTCTGCACGATCGAGTAGATCTCCGTCTCCATGATCATGTGCGGATAGCTGAGGATCTTGGAACCGTTGAGCAGGCCGCAGCCATTCATCATGTCGGCGCTGGTAAAGACACTGGCGAAGGTGCTGAACGAGTCGTCGACGGCCGCCTGCCAGTCGGGCGCTTTAGCCCCAGTGGCCATGGTGCCCATAGCCATCGGCAGGCCGTAGAAGTGGGCCAGCTGGGTGGCCGCGCCGGCGAGCAGGTAGTCCTCCGGCGAGCCGCCGGTGTAGCCACCGGTCTTGAGGTCGATCACGCTCGGCGCGCCGGCAAAGAAGGCCGGCACGCCGGGATAGGCGAGTTCGAGCATGATCAGGCCGGAGAGCGTCTCGGCGTTGTGCACAACCAGAGTGCCGGCCAGCGTCGCCGGGCCGGTACCGGCGGCCAGCGGCATGGGCATGAAGCCACTCGCCAGGCCGTACTCGGCGGCAACCAGATTCGCCTCGAGATTGGGCCCGTCGTGGGCGAGCGGATCGACGGCGCACTGCATGAAGCTGATGATCGGCCGCCGGCGCAGCTCGGCCGTGCCGCCAACGATGGTAGCCGCCATCTCGACCAGCGCCCGGGCCGCTTTCTCGCCGACCGTCGTGACAGCCTGGTAGTGCTTCGTCGTGTTCGTGAGCACCGCCTCCGAGTCGTGCAGCGCCTTGGTTGCCGCCGGCACGTCCTGGGCCGTTACGACGGGGCCCCAGTAGTAACTCACGTCGGGCAAGGCATCGACGAAGCGCGCCGATTCGGCGGCGTCGGCCTTGGTCGAAGGTCGCTTCTCGCCAGTCTGACGGTCAAAGACGAAGACCCCTGAGCCGTCGTTGCTCAAGTAGCAATGCTTGCCGTCGATGAGCAGGTCACAGGCGGGATCGCGGCCGGCAAGCACGTACTGCCGCGGCGCCGCGGCCACGGCGGCCATCGCCACCTGCCGCGGGATCTTGACGATCTGCGTGGCGCGATCAACGTGGCAGCCGTTGGCAGCAAAGATAGCGAGTGCTTTCTCGCTGGGAAAGCGCACCCCCACCTGCTCCAGAATCTCCATCGTCGCCTCGTGGATCTGCTCGATCTCGCTCGGCGAGAGAATGTCCCAGTGTGAACGGGGGGTGATCGGGTTGATTCGTGAACTCATGGGCAGCAACCTCGCAGGAGACCAGCATGTCGGGACACGGTGAGGAGGGACGTGGCCGCCGCTGAACGCTTGGCCGGCAAGAGGCAAGCGTCGATCGGCGCTCGATCGGCGCGGCGCCTTAGAGACCGCAGGAGCGGTTGATTGTGCTTATTGAGGCTGCCAACACGGCTCTCACTGTATCACCTTCGCCCTGCCCCGTACATGCACGGCCACACCCAGCCGGCATCAGGTAACCACCTCAGTCAACCACCTCGGCGCGGGCAACAATCGCCGCCAGCTCGGCGCACGCACCAGCCGGCAAAGGCGCCGGCTGGTGCGTGCGCAGTAGACTAGCGGCGATCTCGCCGGCACGTTCGAGCGCCCCTCGACGGCCGGCCCGCTGCCAGGCGTCGAAGGAGCTGCGGTCGTAGACCGTCGGCTGCCACATCTCTCTCATGTGGCGACGCGTGTGCTTCTCCGCCAGGTACGTACCGTTGGAGCCAACCTTCTTGATCGTCGCCAGCGCCAGTGTCTCGTCGTTCACGTCTATACCAGCGGCAACGCGCGCCGCGACACTGTAGATCTCGCTGTCCATGACGAGATGTGCAAACGAGGCAATCCTGGAGCCGTACAGCAGGCCACAGCCATTCATCATGTCGGCTCCGCTGAGCACGCTCGCCAGCGTACTGAGTGAATCCTCCACACCGGTTTGCCAGCCCGGATCCTTGGCGCCGCTACCCATGGTGCCCACCGCCACCGGCAAGCCATAGAAATGAGCCATCTGTACGGCGCCAGCGGCCAGCAGGTGGTCCTCCGGGTTACCGCTTGCATAACCACCGCTGCGCAGATTCATCACAGTGGGGGCGCCGGCAAAGAAGACGGGTGTGCCCGGCGCCGCCAGCTGCAGGAGCACCGTGTCAGCGAGCACGGCCGCCAGGTTGACGACGAGGTTGCCGGCGATGGTCGCCGGGGCGGTGCCACAGCCCATCGTCATGCTCAAGAATCCGCAGGGCAGACCAAACTCGGCTGCCGTGAGGCCGACTTCGAGGCTGGCGCCTTCGTTACCGAGCGGGTCCACCGGACAGGCGATGAACGACAGCAGCGGCCGGCGGCGCAGCTCCGCGTAGCCGCCGGCAACAGCGGCGGCCATCTCGATCGCCAAGCGGGCCGGCGGGCCGCCGACCACATCGACCGCCTGCACGTGCTTGCTCGTGTTTAGAAAGATGGCCTCCAGCTCGTGCAGGCATTTCGTTGGCTGGGGCTGATCCTCGGCGGTCACCAGCGGTCCCCAGTAGAAGCTGACGTTGGCGAGCGCGTCGACCAGGCGGGCGGAGTCGGCGACGTCCTGCTTGGTTGACGGCCGCCGCTCGCCGGTCTCGGCGTCGAGCACGTAGAGGCCGCAGCCGTCATTGCTCAGGTGACAGTGCCGACCGTCGAGCACGACGTCGCAAGCCGCGTCGCGACCGGCCAGAATGAACTGCTTGGGCGCACACGCGAGTGCCGCCAGCACGACCGCGCGCGGCAGGCGCGCCACCTGGCGCGCCTGGTCTACGCGGCAGCCC
>JBKQWK010000230.1:0-3961 GCA_052139595.1 Thermoleophilia bacterium
AGCCGAGTTTCGCCGGCAACTTAAACCAGTACGGCATCGTCCAATCGCTCTCGCGGCCACGACAGTGTTTCAGACAATGCTGTCGCTGAGAGTTTGTTTGCCACCCTCAAAGAGGAACTGCTCTACCGGCGCAGCTGGCCAACCCGGCCGGCCGCCAAGCGAGCGATCTTTGACTACGTCGAGGTGTTCTCCAACCGTCAGCGCATGCACTCGGCCCTTGACTATCTGTCGCCGGTCGCGTATGAAGCAAGGCAGAGAGACGCAAAGCATGACTGAGAGAGCTTCATGAATGTGTCTGTCAAAACGGGGCAACCCCACGTCAGAAGGAAGTTGCTCCTGTCATTCCCGGGTCATCATCTCCCGCCGTCGTCCGGCATCACGAGCGCTCCAGGATCGTCCGCCAGGACGTGCGGGGAAGCCGCCAGGGCTGCGGCCACCAGGACGAGGTGGAAGCCGGCGCCGCGGCGTCCGTCCAGCTCGTGCGACTGCGCGTAAGTCGCTCGCAGCTCGAGCAGTTCCTTGACGTGGGCCAGTGCGGCAGCTTGGGGGTCGTCCGTGCTCACGTCGCAGCCGAGCCGCGCCAGCGCCAGCAGATCGTCACTGCGTGCGCCGGTGCGCATCTGAGCCAGTGCGCCAACGAGCAGGGTGAAGACGCGCTCCACGAGCGGCGAGCGCGGCGGCGGCGGCCCGGGCGCCGGGCCCAGGTCGAGCGCCTCGGCGGACCACTCGCCGGTGAGCAGGCGCTGCAGCCGGCCCCCACAGACAGCGCCCACCTGCTCGGCCGAGAGGCCGGCGCCGAGCGCAGTCACCATGGCGACCAGCGCGGCGGAGCAGGTCGTGCCGTAGGGAGTGTCGCTACCCAGCAGGATGTGCCCCGGAGGCACGTGGGCGAACAGGGCCACATGGTCTGCCGGGTTCCACCAAGCGGTGTCGACGAAGAGGCTCGGGTGGGCGCCGATCTCACGCCAGATCCAGGCGAGGTCCGGCTCGTCCACATGAGCCAGGATGAGCGGCACCGACGGGTGCTGCTCGGCCAGGGCCAGCGCATCCCGGCCGAGCGACGGGATGCCGAGCCCGGCGTGCATGAGCACGGGAGCGTTGTGGTCCTCGCAGGCGGCCATCACCGCACGGACGCCGGGGTGTCGCAGGTCGAAGCCCTCGGCACGCGGATGCAGCTTCACACCGCGGGCCCCCGCGGCGAAGCAGCGCTCCAGCTCGGACACGGGGTCGTCGCGGGGGTCCACGCGGCAGAAGGCCGTCACTCTGCCCTCGGAGGCCGCCGCGGCCGCGATGACGGCCGCGTTCGCCTCCCTGTACCCGGCCGGGTCCATGAATGGAAAGGCGACAGCGCGTGCGCCCGTCAACTCGAGGGCCGCGGCGAGGTCCCCGGCGGAGAGGTGTGAGCCGTCCGGATCGCTGCCGAGATGCGTGTGCGCGTCGAACAAGCTGAGGCCCGGCACCCGCGCCGCTACCCGGCGGTACCAGGCGAGAAGCAGCTCATCCGAATACACGGTCGCACCTCCTCGCTTCAGTTGCTGGTCGGCCTCTCGTTCTCGACGGCTCGGAATCGCGCTCCGCCGACCAGTCGAGCGTCGGTGGCCAGCTCGCGGGCGTTGTTTCTGGCCTCTGGCAGAAGATCGTCGGCTGTGCCATACACAATAAACGACTGTGCAGAGAGCGTCGAGGTCGGCGTCCATCGTGGCCTCCAGGCAGACGGTGTGGTTGACACCGTCGGCCTCAGCCACTTTGCTTTCCTTGGGCAGGGCTGATCTTGTGGAGTCGATGATCTAGCGGCGCCCCTCCTCATCGACAGCAGCCGTCCACTTGTCAGCGAAATGGACGATCATCTGCAGCCGGCATTCCTTGTGATGGTAGTCCACGTTGATGACGCCGCCTGAAGCGGGGTAGATGCCGTCATGGGCGACGATCGCCCGGGCCTCGTCTTCAGTCAGGTCGATGCGATTGGCGATGAGGTAGAGGCTTCTGACGGCCAGATTCATGGTCGTAGCCTCAGGGTTGGTCTTGTACGTGATGTTGCGCTTGGTGATCTCCCATGGGACATCGTTTGGCAGGTAGTAGGGCTTGCCCGGGTAACCCACCTTGCCGAGGTCGTGGAAGAGCGCCGCGATCACGACCGACTCGTCGGAGATGTCTGGTGCGAGCAGGCTTCGCACGCCCAGAGCGGTGTACGCCACGCCGACGGAGTGCAGCAGGAGACCTCGTTCGACGTTGAGATGGAACCGCGTTGAGGCGGGTGACGTCAGCCAGCTCGTCTCGCGCTCGATGAACTCCTTGAACGCGAGGACCTGTGCCTTTCGCGGCCCAAGCAGCTCGAAGAGGTCGCTGTATTTGGTGTTGAGGTTGTCGAAGGTCAACGCCATTTCAGGCGGAGGCCTTCGCGTAGTTGAGCAGCTCAGCCACTTGTTGCCACGCCGGCTCACTGGCGGCAAGCCCATCGACTTCATCCGGGATGAGGAAGGCGATGGCTGGCCCCTTTCTCTCGAACAGGGAGCCAGTACCGTCGAGCCAAGATGCATTGGTCCCTTTGTAGCCAGCAAGCAGGGCGACGGGGATCTCGGCGAACATTGTCGCCGGCCGATCCTGGTCTCTTGCTCGCAGGACGAGTGCGATGCCGTTCTCTTGCGGATGAAGCTGGGCGATGTTCTTCCTTGGTCCGGCGCTGAGATTCACGTACTTCGACGACCTGCTGGACTCCTCGTCGGCGACGCTGAAACCCAAGCCGACGGGCAAGTGCGCGAACAACAGCTCGGTCTGCTCCTCAGTGATTTCTCGGGCGATTGCCATGGCTCTTCTCCTGCGAAGTGTAGTACTATGCACTATGTGGGATAGGATATCGGACTACACGCGGTTGGAGCACAATCCGACAGCCAGATCAGAAACAGAGATGGAGACGACGAGTGGCCTGCCCTGAAGACACCGCTGATGCGCTGGCGCGCAACCTGCGGCGCTTGCGCACCGAACGCGCGCTGACGCTTGGCGAACTCGCCAAGCGGGCGGGCATCAGCCGCAGCATGCTCATCCAGGTCGAGCAGCAGCGCGTCAATCCCACGCTCGCGATCCTGGTGCGCCTCGCGCAGGCGCTCGACGTCGGCCTCGCGGAGCTCGTCGAGCTCGGGAGCCAGCGGCGCGTGCGGGTGATCGCGCAGGGCGACGTCGCTGAGCTGTGGTCCTCTCCCGGCGAGGGAAGCGGTCGCCTGCTCGTGGGCAGCGACCAGCTCGACCACATCGAGTTCTGGGACTGGCGCCTCGAGCCCGGGGACGTGCACGAGGCCCAAGCGCACGTCCCGGGGACGGCGGAGATTACCCACGTGCTCGAGGGCGACCTCGCGCTCGACGTCGACGGGGAGTCCCATGCGGCCACGACCGGCGAGAGCGTCATCTTCTCGGCAGACGTCGACCACTCCTACGGCAACAAGGGTACGCGGCCCCTGCATGTGCTCATGATCGTGATCACGCCGCCGGCCGCCAAGACCATCACTTTGGGGAGCGATCCCCGGTTCGGAGGTGCACGATGACTCCTGACGACCGCGACTGGCTGACCGATGACTTCCCTGAGCTGCGAGATGCTCCGCCCTGGGTGATGGAGGAGATGATCTTCGCGCAGGTGCGCCTCGCAGCGCCGATCCTCGGCGCCGACCGTCCCGAGGTGACGCGGCTGCGAGACGCCGTGACCGGCGCGGCCGCCGCCGGCGATCCCGTTGTCGTCACCGGTTGCGGCACCTCCGAGCACGCCGCCGCAGTCGTGGCCGAGTTGCTCACGGATGCCTTCCATCGCGAAGGTCTCACGACACGGGCTGAGGCACGCCAGGCGCTCGATGCCGCCCTCGAGCCGCGCGCTGGCGGCGTCTGCTTGGCGATCTCTCATGACGGAGGGACCAGAGCGACCAAACTCGCCCTGGAGGCCGCCTGTCAGAGCGGAGCCACGACCGCGCTGATCACG
>JBKQWK010000231.1:0-4785 GCA_052139595.1 Thermoleophilia bacterium
GGCCCGCTTCGGCGGGCCGCCGGCCATTCCCAAAATGAGAGCGACGCTTCTGTCGACGAGTACATGTCGGCCGCGCTCCTCGATGAGCCCGACGGGCTCATCGAGCCAGCGACTCGCATGGCCCTTGCGGCACTCGGTTTTGCGATTGCGCCGACGTCGGTTGCGTCTACTCGCCTCTCACGATTTGTTGGTCTGGGTGGTCTCGCCAACGTCTGCAGTTGCCGACTGCGCCGGGTAAGCCGCGCATCGCCCGTGAAAACATTGGCGATGGCCGGATCGCCGCCCGTTCGTGCGTGCGGTCCGGCAGGCTCGCTCTCGGTCCCCAGGACACCGGCCGTCACCTGTGCGTATGTCCTTGCCGATCCGCTGGCGGCGCTGCTCCATGCCATGCATGCCTGCGCCGACATCGTGCTCGTGCTGGTGGCGACACCGACTGGGCCGCGACTAGAGTATCCTGCCCCTTCGCCGGTGCTGGCGCGGGCGGGGCTGACACAACGCGAGAGCGATGTGCTGGCTCAGTTGCTAGCGCGGCGGAGCGATGCCGAGATCGCCGTCGCTCTCGTCGTCAGCCAGGCTACGGTGCGCAGCCACTGCCGGGCGATCTTTCGCAAACTTGGCGCCAGCGATCGCCGTGAAGTGCGCGCGATACTGGGCGTCCGCTGACTGGTCGCCGGCGGTTCGATGGTGGCCGATCGTGGTGACGTGTTACTTGCAACCGTCGGTTAGACTTGTGCGGACGCGAGTCGAACGGCGGCAAAGGCTCGGACCTTAGCCGGCGCGTACGTGCGTGTGGAGGTGTCATGAAACGTCAAGAGTACACACGCCGGCGGCGGCGCGAGATGCTGGCAGCGTACTATCAGGTCCTCGTCGAGGAAGGGCTGCAAGGTGCGTCGGTCGCCAAGATCGCCAAGCAAATCGGCGTACCGCCAAGTCTGCTGATCCACTACTTTGGCACGAAGGAACAGATGACGATCGAGTTGGTCGACTACCTGCTCGAGCGAGAGGGTACGGCGTACGCCGTGCGCCTGGCGACGATCGCCGATCCGCTGGCGAGACTGCACGCTACGCTGGACATGCTCTTCAGCCCCGAGTACCACCAGTTGCTCGACGACAGCGCCTTCTACGCATGCTTCTATCTCAGCCTGCGCCAGGCACCAGTGCGGCAAGCGTTCGCCAACCTGGCGACGGCTTCACTGGCGTTTCTCGACGCGGTGGTCGCCGAGTGCATGAAAGCCGGTTACGTGCCCGCTGACGATGCTCGCCAGGTGGCGACGGTCATAAAGGCGATGGAGGAGGGCTATGCCTTTCTCATTGCCGGCTGGGCGGCCAACGAACAGGCGGTAGTGCTCGGCGACGCCCTCAAACGTCGTGTGCTGGCGATGCTCGGGCTGGCGGCAGAATCGTCGCCGTCGACCTGATCAGACTCAGGTCTCTTCTCACGCGCTATTTCACAGGCGTGGGCCGGTCGCATCACTACGCCGTGCCGGCGACGTCATGCTTCCCATTGCGCCCCCCGTGTCGTTGACAATCCTCCACAACGACCGTAAAGTCGCTTATTGACTGAACATACATTCAATATCTTTACCGTCGGAGGAATCCCCCCATGAGCAGCATTGGCAGGCGTGCGCTCGACAGAGCGCGATTGCAGAATCTGATTGTTCGCGAGCGGAAGCTCTACGCAGCCAATAATCCGACCTCACGGGCATTGTTTGACGAAAGTCGCAAGACTCTGTTGGCCGGAGTTCCCATGAGCTGGATGAGCATTTATCCAGGCGGCTTTCCGCTCACGTTCACGACAGCGCGTGGCAACCGTCTTACCGATGCCGACGGTCACGAGTACATCGATTTTTGCCTCGGTGACACCGGCGCTATGACCGGTCATTCGCCGGCTGTCGTGACTGAGGCGATCAATGAGCGTATCGCCGTGAATGGCGGGCTGACGACGATGCTGCCCTCAGCCGACGCCGCTGCTGTTGGCGGTGATCTGCAGCGTCGGTTCGGCCTGCCGTTCTGGCAGTTCACCCTGTCGGCGACCGACGCCAACCGATTCGTGCTGCGCATGTGCCGGCAGATCCAGAAACGGCCGTACGTGCTCGTGTTCTCGCACTGTTACCACGGCAGCGTCGACGAGACGGTGGTGATCACGGGTAGCGACGGCCGCCCGGTGTCGAAGCCGGGCAATGTCGGGCCAGCTATTGACCCCACGCTGACGACCAAAGTGATCGAGTTCAATGACGAACAGGCGCTGGCCGCTGCGCTTGCGCCTCGCGATGTGGCTTGCGTGCTCATGGAGCCGGCGATGACGAACATCGGCATCGTGCCACCGGCGGACGGCTATCTAGCCAAGGTCCGCGAGCTGTGTACCGAGACAGGGACGCTGCTCATCAATGATGAAACGCATACGTTCAGCGCGGGCTGGGGCGGCTGCAGCATAGCTTGGAACCTGACGCCGGATGTGGTCACGATCGGCAAGGCCCTGGCGTCTGGCATCCCCATTGGCGCCTACGGCGTATCGGCCGAAGTTGCTGAGCGTATTCTCACCGATACTGAGGCCGATCTCGTCGATCAAGGTGGAGTCGGTGGCACGCTGGCTGGTAATCCGCTGTCAACGGCGGCGGCGCGGGCAACGCTTGAGCATGTTTTGACCGAAGCCAGTTTCGCCCACATGATCGAGCTCGCCAGCCGCTACACCGAAGGTGTGCAGCAAGCGCTTGATCGGCATGAGATGCCATGGTGTGTCGTTCAGCTTGGCGCGCGCGCTGAGTATCGGTTCACGCCAGAGGTACCACGCAGCGGTAATGCCTCGGCGGCGGCACACGACGGCGATCTGGACGAGTTCCTGCATCTCTTCATGCTTAACCGCGGCGTTTTCATGACGCCATTTCACAACATGGTGCTGATGTGCCCGGCGACCTCGGCCGGCGACGTCGATCGTCATACGGAGCTGTTCGACCAGGCGCTGGCCGAACTTGCCGGCTGACGCCGGCGGGCGTGGGCGAGGATCTGGCCTCGCCCGCCGGGCCGTGATCAGGGTTGAATGGTTACCGGCGTACCGATGACGATGCGGTCAAAGAGGTCGACGGCGTCCCAGTCGTGCATGCGGATGCAACCGTGCGAAGCGTAGGTGCCAATGGTGGCGTCTTCTCCTGCGGGGACGCCGTGAATGCCGATGCCCGGGGCGCTGGTACCCATCCAGCGCGTGCCCAGAGGATTGGTCGCACCAGGCGGGATCGGCGTCGCCTTCTTCGCCCAGTCTGAGTTGGGTGGTAGCCAGGTGGGGTTCTTCTGCATGGACACGATGGCGAAGGTGCCAGGCGGTGTCGGATAGCGCGGCTGACCAACAGCGACGCTGTAGGTCTTGATGAGACGATCGCCGCGATAGAGGTACAGGTGGCGCTGCGAGAGACTGACAACGATGCGGCCGCTGAGAATGGCCAGCACGTGCTCCCCGACGACACCATTGTCTGGCATGCCCAAGCGAGTCTGCAGCCTCTTAACCGCGGCCACTGTGGCCGGGTCGTAAACACCGGTTGGCTGGCCGGCGAAAACGCCGGCTATGCTCAATCGGGTTTGCAGCTGGACGACGTCGTGGCCGCGGGCACCGGCGATCATTGTCTCGTCACCGAAGCGCTCGGTACTGTCGACGAGAAATGTCTGCCGGCTCGTGACGACGTGGCCACCTCGGTCGGTTGCCGCCACGAGCAACGTAGTGATTCCTTGTGGCAGATCGTGGACTGTCAGCGTGCCAGTGGCGGATGCCGGGACTGGCAGTCGGTGACCATTCAGACTGGCGGTCAGGGTGGGCGTGGCTGCTGCGTCGCTGGCGGCCACGGCCACCGTCAACGACGTCTGGCGCACGGTCTTGGCAAGAGCCTCCACGGTGAGGCTGGGCGGCATGCTGTCGATGAGCAGGTCGAGACGCTGCTGCGCCTGGTTGCCGGCGCGGTCCGTTGCTGTGAAGGTGACCGGGGCAGGGCCTTCGGGCAGCTTTATGGCGAGAGTGTACGCGCCGGTTGGACCGGCAAGTGTACTGGCCACCAGCTTGCCGTCATTGACGATCACGCGCGCTCCCGCCTCAGTTGTGCCACGGAAGACGGCTGGCACACTGGTTATGACCGGTGCGGCGGCGAGCGAGCTGAGATTGAGCCGCGGAATACTGGTATCGACGGTGAAGCGCAGATTCTGGACCACGTGGCGAGCGAAGATGTTTGTGCTCTTGGCGGTGACGGTGGCGTTATGCGCGCCGTCGGCGAGCGGCCCGCTGGTGAAACTCAGCCGCTCGCCGACGGTGTGCGAGGTGGCGGTTACGTCGTTGCCGTCAAGGCGGACCACGACGTTCTTGAGGCTGGCCAGGTTATTGACGGTAAAGCGTACGGTCACCAGGCGCTGAGCGATATAGCCGCCAGGCGCAGGGCTCATGGCGCTCACGCGGGCTGCTTGCAGCGCTTCAAAGGCGACGAATGCCATGAAGGCCAGCACAAGGATGCTTGCGGTGGTAACGACACGTAGCGTTCGCCGCCGCCGACCTCGAGCGCGGCCGGTGTGGTACATGGTTCGCCGCGTCTGCCGGCTTGAGGTCGGTATCGCCATGCCCCTTCTTCTCCGAAATTGGCCTATTCTACTTCATGCCCGGTGATGGCCATGACGAGTGGTGTTCAAAAGTGGCATGGTCAGCAACGGTGTCCTGCCGTTGGTTACGACAAGAAATCAGAGTGACAGCGCGATTGAGAAGGAGTGAAGGGGAACGTCGCCGTGCGACTGCTCCGGATGTATGGATGAAGATCT
>JBKQWK010000232.1:0-4844 GCA_052139595.1 Thermoleophilia bacterium
GACCGGACCGTTGGCGGCGAGTCTCGGCAGAAGATCTCTGCCCACCTGCTGCGCTCTGCGAAAATCACCCTGGTATAGCGCGACGACAACGCGCTGAGAATCCATGCGCGAGCGCTCTCTGGGCAGACGAATGCGCAGGGAATCAATCTCTGACCAGACCTGATCGACAGCTGCCCAGGCGCAGGCATTCACCGCCGTAAAGCCGAGGCTGATCAGCGTGTGCACTTTCTGATCATCGGTGTGTGCGTAGGCGAGAGTCTGCCGACAGCAGTCGGCCGCCTCGCCCTCTTTACCCTGCCAGAAGAGCGCGCACTCTTTGATGGAGTGAGTCTGGTACATGCCCCATCTGTCGCCTGCTTTCGCGAAGAATTCGTCTGCCTTGGCAAGCAGGGCTAAGGCAGTTTCGTAGCGACCGTCTCTGAGGCAAAGCTGTGCCTCGAGCAAATGCGCCCACGGATTGATTCGAGCGAGATCTGCTGGTAGTCGATCGAGCCATGAACTCAGGGTTTGGGCGCGACAGTTCTCCATGGTGGCCTCGCCACCGCGGGCGAGCGTGTTCAACGCATCGTCGGGCTGATTGGCGCAGAGATAGAGCTCGGTCGCTTCGTCGAAACTCTCGACAGCAACCAGGGCATCGGCAGTTCTGACCTGCAGCCGCCGGAGTGACTCCACGCCATCTTCGAGGGCGCAGCAGTGCCGCAGAAAGTCGCGAAAGAGGTTGTGATAGCGGTAAGTTGATCGGTCGGCGCTGGCAAACGTGAACACGTGATTTCTGACGAGATGGTCGAGGTGACGGAAGGCGTTGGTGATGGCCAGGATCTGATTGGCGAGATCGACGGTGATTGACTCCAGGCAGCAGGTGCCCTTCAAAAAGCGCTTCGTCTATTCATTCTCATGGGCGAACACCTGCTCAGCAAGATAGGAGTAAGCGTCGTTTTTCAACCGTGGGTCGGTGAGGGTTTGGCCCATCGACTCGATGGCAATCCAGTCGAGCGCGTCGGCAGCCAGGACGATGCTGGTTGGCCAGCCCTCGGTCACCTCGAGGAGCACCCCGGCTTGCTGCGCATCGACAGTGCGCCCGTGGCGGCTGCCAATGAGGGCGGCCACTTGTGCCGCATCGAAGCGCAGTGCCGCAAAGTCAATCTCGGTTGCCTCACCGGCGAGGAGCATCCTGCGTGTCGGGAATCCTGGTTCGTACCTCGTCAGGAGCACGACGTGTACATTCTTCGGCAAATTCCCGATGATGTATTCGAGGGCCCGATTCAAATCAGCGGCATCCGCCGCCTCATGGTAGTCGTCGAGGATCAGGAAAAGGTCATCCTGAGTGTCTTCGACGAGGGCGATCGCAAAGGCAACCAGAAGCTCGTCCAACGGGGGGTCTGCGTCGTCCACATCGCCAAGACGTGCGCGCAGAACTTCGGCAAACTCTGGCACGTACTTTCGTATTCCCTCGGTGAGGGACGCGATGAGAACGGTGACGTCGTGGTCGAAAACGTCAATCTTGTACCAGACCGCGAGCCAGCCGGAGCGTCGGCTCGCTTCAGCGACAAGCGTGGTCTTGCCGTATCCGGCTGGTGCGCAGACGAGCAACAGTCTGCGGTCGGCTGCAGAGGCCACGGCTTGGACCAAGTCCGGCCGCAGGGTTGCTTCCGTGAGACGTGGGGGCGAGAGCTTTGTCGCCAAAAATGGTCGCGCTGTGTTCATCGCCACCTGCCCAGGGCCTCAAAAGGCCACGGTTGCCGTTTGGGCCGCTTACTATATCAAGGTGCCCCGGGAACTTGGCTAGTACCTAGGCCGCCGGGAGAGTTGACGATGTCCCGGCTCTACCGGTTGACAATTCGCCTGGGCAGCAGTGAGGGTGGCGAGAGCCTTCATTCATAGAGTCGTTCCGCCGTCTCGTGCCGGATCATGCCAACGTTTGTGGCGACGGGCAGTGTGGTCACTGCTCATCTGCGGCGGCGACTGGTCCACTGTCGCCGCCGCCGCGCAGCAACGCTTCAAGCAGGGCGAGGGCGCCGGCCTTGCTCAGCGGTTCATTGAGGTTGCCGCACTTGGGACTCTGCACGCACGATGGGCAGCCGCTATCGCAGGGACACTCGGCGATAAGCAGACGGGCGTCGTCGGCGAGCTTCTCGAATGCTTCGAAGGCGCGTTTGACCAGTCCGATGCCGCCCGGGTAGCCATCGTAAATGAAGATCGTGGCACGGTCGGTCTGCCAGTGCCAGGCCGTGCTCAGGCCGCCGACGTCCCAGCGATCGCACATCGCGTACAATGGCACCACGGCGATGCTGGCGTGTTCAGCAGCGTGCAGGGCGCCAAGCAGATCGTCGGCGGCCAGTCGCGTCTCGAGCACCTGCGACGCTATCGTCAGCCAGAGTGCTTCAGTAGTGAATGCCTGTTCCGGCAGGTCCAGAGTTATCGTCGCGAGCGTGCGTTGATCGCTGAGGCTGCGCTTCTGGTAGGCAATGACCTGCTCAGTGACCTCGATCTGGCCAAAGAAGAGATTCACCCCTGGTGCCAACTCGCGCTGGCGGTTCTGGCCGGTGATGAGCACGTTCTTGTCGGTCTTGGCATGTGTGTAGTAGTTGCCGCCGAACTCCGTGATCAGAACGACGTGGCTGGCGAAGTCGAGGTGCTCGACGAGGAAGCTTTGCCCGAGGTGGAGATAAATTGCTCCTGGGTGGGCGTAGCGGAAAACGCGTTCGTACTCGATTGTGCCCAGCACCGTGCCGGAGTCCCTTTCGACAATGACGAACGGTTCGCTGCCGGCACTGCGCAACGAGGTGACGGCGGCGGGCGAATGCGGTTTCGTCCAGACGAGATCGTCGCCTCGCTCACGCAATCGGCCGGCCCGCACGAGCCCCGCCGCGCGAGCCATGCCCGGGGCGCCAAAGTAGCGTTCGTCGGCGGGCGTCAGTGGCGATTCGTAGGCAGCCGCCTGAAGGTGAGCGTCGAGGATGTGCGGGTTGGCAAGGTCGATGATTGCCTCTTCAACGGACCGATCCAGCAGACGCTCGGGCTGGCGCATGAAGTATTGGTCGAGGGCGTCTTGGCCGGCCACAAGCACGGCGTAGCCGTGCCCGGCCCGGCCGGCTCGGCCCCAGCGCTGCCAGAGGCTCGTAACCGTGCCGGGAAAGCCGGTGACGAGCGCTAGATCGAGGTCGCCGACGTCGATGCCCAGCTCGAGCGCCTGCGTTGCGACGACCGCGTCGAGTTCATGGGCAAAGAGTTTGCCCTCGATCGCTCGCCGCTGCTGAGCCGTGTAGCCGGCGCGATACGGCAGTACGCGCTCGGCCTTGGCCGGGTCGCGGTCCTGAAGACGGCGGTAGACGTAGGTATAAATGAGTTCGGCTGCCTTGCGAGAGGGCGCAAAGCCGATAACGCGGGCACCGCCGAGCACAGCTTCAGCGATCACGTACGCGGCCTCGGCTAGAGCGCTGCGCCGCTGGCCCAATTCGGGTTCCAACAGGGGAGGATTCCAGAAGATAATCGTGCGTTCAGGGTGGGGGGCTCCATCCTCGCTAATCGCAGTGAAAGGCAAGCCGGTGAGGCGCTCGGCAAAGTCTCGTGGGTTTGCGATCGTGGCCGAAGCGAGCACGAACTGTGGCGTCGCGCCGTATGCGGCACAGAGCCGCCGCAGGCGGCGCACGACTTGCGCGGTGTGTGAGCCGAAAACGCCGCGATAGACGTGCGCTTCATCCAGCACCACGTAGCGTAGATGGTGCAGGAACTCGGCCCAGCGTTCGTGGCCTGGGAGGATACCCGCATGCACCATGTCTGGATTGCTGAGCACGATGGTGGCCTTTTTCCGAATCTGGCCTCGTTGCGCCCGTGATGTGTCGCCGTCGTAGATGGCCGGCAGCACCCCAGGCAGACGCAGGTCGCGCAGTTTGCGAGTCTGGTCCTGAGCGAGCGCCTTGGTAGGGTACAGAAACAGGGCGCGACTTTGGGGGTCACGAGTCAGTGCGTCGGCCGCGGGTAGCACGAAACCGAGCGACTTGCCGCTCGCTGTGCCTGTGGCGACGACGATGTTGGCGCCGCGGCTTAAAGCGGCGAACATGGCGGCTTGGTGGCTATACAGCTGGCGCAGACCAGCGACTTCGAGCGCCGCTCGCAGCGCTGGGTCCAGCTCAGCCGGCAGCGGCACGAGCCTGGCGGCGCGCGCCGCCTGGTGGCTAACGTTGACCACTTGCCTATGGGCTCCAGTGGTAAAGAGATCGGCAAGCGACTGACTCATGAGCGCATCCTACCGCTCCTTGCGCCGTGCCGGTGGGGCGGCGCGTGTCGCGAACGTCGTGAAGGGGTCAGCGAAAGTCGGGGGTCTGGTCTGCGGTGACAGGGAGAGCCATCCGTAGACGCGGCGCTGGTTGCCGTCTGCAGCACTGCCTGTTAGTTGCAGTGGGGCGAGCAAAGCAGTAAGGTTCCTTGCCATGCAGAGCCTGAGTTTCGACCGGCGGCGCGCCCGTTTGCGTCGCCAGCAGCAAATCAGGCGCCGGCGGGTTGTCACGCTGGTTGCTGTCGTGACCCTCGTTTCGCTGGCTGTGGGAGCCGCGTATGCAATGCCCACCACGACTCCGGCGAATATCCCCGACACCAGCGTTCTTGCCGTGAGTAGCAGTGGCGGCGGTGGCGACCATGTGGTCGTGGCGAGTGTGCAGGGCGTTGATCTGCTACTTCCCGTGCAGCAGCAGTTCACTACGGCCATCGCCTATCACGGGGTCGAGAACAGCAATGCGGTTGCTCTCTCACCACGCGGCAGTTTACAGAGTGGTGGGAGCCTCATTACCCACCTCGCCGATGTGTTTCGCAGTGGCGGCGGCGTGCGGTACTACCTCATGGGCGCT
>JBKQWK010000233.1:0-5892 GCA_052139595.1 Thermoleophilia bacterium
GCGTCCGAGCCGGTCGCTACGCTGGTCAGGGGCGCTCGCTGAGCGAGCGCCCCCTCAAGGCTGAATACTGGGCGGGGCCGCGGTGACGGTCAAATGAAAATGTTTGTGCAAGGGGCTCACTAGATGAAAACAGCAGTCACACAGCTCTCCGGTAATGCGCTCAAAGTGTTGGAGCGGCGTTACCTCAAGAAGGGCGAGCACGGCGAGCTGCTCGAAACGCCGGAAGAGTTGTTCACGCGTGTTGCCCACGCCATTGCTCAGGCCGAACTGCTCCACAATCCGGCGGCACGGGTCGACGAGTGGGAGCAGCGCTTCTACGATCTCATGACGAGCCTCGAGTTTCTGCCCAACAGTCCCACGCTCATGAATGCCGGCCGCGAGCTCGGCCAGCTTAGCGCCTGTTTCGTCCTGCCCGTGGGTGACTCCATGGACAGCATCTTCGAGGCGATCAAGAATACCGCTCTCATTCACAAGAGCGGCGGCGGTACCGGCTTCAGCTTCTCCCGCATTCGCCCCAAGAACGACGTCGTGCTCTCTACCGCGGGTGTCAGCAGCGGCCCACTCTCCTTCATGAATGTCTTCGATGCCGCGACCGAGACGATCAAACAGGGTGGCACACGGCGCGGCGCCAACATGGGTATCATGCGCGTCGACCATCCCGACATCCTCGATTTCATCACCTGTAAGCAGGACGATGATCGCCTCAACAACTTCAACATCTCGGTGGCCGTGACGGACGACTTCATGCGCGCTGTCGAAGCTGATGAAGAGTACGCTCTTCTCAACCCGCGCAGCGGTGAGGTGGTGCGTAAGCTCAAGGCGCGCAAGGTCTTCAGGAGTATGGTCACCCTGGCGTGGAAGAACGGCGATCCCGGCATCGTCTTCATCGATCGCATCAACGAGCACAATCCCACACCGCAGCTTGGTCCCATCGAGAGTACTAATCCCTGCGGCGAACAGCCATTGCTGCCGTATGAGTCATGCAACCTGGGTTCCATCAATCTGAGCAAGGTCGTGCCCGACGGTCACGTTGATTATGGTGAATTGGGGCGCATCACGCGCACGGCCGTGCGTTTTCTCGACGACGTCATCGATGTCAATCGCTACCCACTGCCCGAAATCGAGCAGATGACGCGCGGTAATCGTAAGATCGGCCTCGGCGTCATGGGCTTCGCCGACATGCTCTTTGCCCTCGGCATACCCTACGATTCAGATGAGGCCTGTTCTCTCGCCAGCGACATTATGGGCTTCATCCACGATGAGGCCACGGCTGCCAGTGTTGAACTGGCCAACGAACGCGGCGTGTTTCCCAACTTCGAGGGCTCCATTTACGACGCGCCAGGCATGCCGCGCGTGCGCAATGCTACGACGACGACGATTGCGCCCACCGGCACCATCAGCATTATTGCTGGGGCCTCTAGCGGCATTGAACCCCTCTTTGCGATCAGCTACGTGCGCGCCAATGTTCTCGATAACGACGAGATGCTCGAGGTCAACCCCTACTTCGAGCAGGTGGCCCGGAAGCGCGGTTTCTACAGCGCTGAACTCGCCACGAAGATCGCCGAGACAGGCACGGCTCGTCACGTTGATGGTGTGCCGGACGACGTGGCGCGAGTGTTCGCCACCGCTCACGACGTGACGCCCGAGTGGCATGTACGCATTCAGGCGGCCTTTCAGAAGCACACCGACAATGCCGTCTCCAAGACGGTCAACTTCGCCAACAGCGCCACCGCCGACGATGTCGAAAAGGTCTACCTGCTGGCTTATAAATCCGGTTGTAAGGGCGTCACCACATACCGTGATGGCAGTCGCGAAGAGCAGGTACTCAACGTCGGGCAGACGAGAAAGAAGCGCGATCCTGCGGCCGGCGGCATCGCCACGACACGGCCGTCCCGACCGCAGCTGCTGAGCGGCGAGACACAGCGTATGGAGACTGGCTGCGGCAAGCTCTTTGTGATCATGAACGACGACGAATTCGGTCCGCGCGAGGTCTTCGCCAATATGGGCAAGGCCGGCGGTTGTGCCTCCAGTAACACAGAGGCGCTGGGCCGGCTCATCAGCCTGGCTCTCAAAAAAGGAGCGGCGACGACCGAAATCGTCGACCAGCTCAAGGGCATTCGCTGCCACGTGCCCTACGGCATGGGGCCGAACGCGACGCTGTCGTGCGCCGATGCCATCGGCAAGGCACTCGAGCGGCGCTATGTCAACGGCGCCACGGCTGCCGCTGGTGCAAAGCCGGAGCCTCAACTCTCGCTGGTTGAAGTGGCGCAAGGCGCTTGCCCCGACTGCGGCGGCTCCATCGAACACGAGGGCGGCTGTGCGGTTTGCCGGCTGTGCGGCTACAGCAAGTGCGGCTGAAGCCGCGATTCTGCGACGGCGTGGCGGCCGCAGAGGCGCCGCGCCGTTTCGCTGTCTGGCTCGTTGCGGGTAGAGTAGACAGGAGCGATTCGGGAAACGTCAGCAAGGAGGCAGCATGGTCGAGGGTCCCAAACCCGACGCTGAGGTCAGTAGCAGCGGCGTGACCATCGCCGATAGCGTTGTGGCCAAGGTTGCGCACACGGCCTGTCGCGAGATCGCCGGCGTCCACGCTCTCGGTGGGGCCACCTCACGGGCATTCAGCAGTTTACGCGGTGGCGAGAACCGCGCCCAGGGCGTGAGCGTCGATCTGCGCGATGATGGCGTCGATCTCGACATTACCCTGGTCGTTACCTATGGAGTCAACATTCCCCAGGTTGCCGAAGCCTGCCGTAAGGCAGTCAAAGAGCAGGTCGAAGGCAGCACTGGCCTCACGGTGCGTTCCGTCAACGTGATTGTCAGCGACGTCCACTTCCCGGAGGAGCCCGCTGAAGGCGGCGCCTAAGAAGTCTGCCCGGCCTGCCCGGCGGCGCGTCGCCGCTGTTGATGGCCTTGGCCTTGTGGCAACGGCTGGTGTATTGCTCATGGCGGCGGTGGCGATTACCTATCTTGCAGTCTGCCTGTTTGTTGCTGCCTCTGGTTCGCGCATCGAACCCCTGGCGCCAGGAACGGACGGCGGTCGTCTGCTTGTTCTCCTGGGTGTGCTTGTGGTGTTGGCTGCTTTGCTCGCCTTACTAGTACGTCGCGGCCGCCGACCGCTGCGCCTGGTCGGCGAGCGTGGTCACGTAGTGGTCGATCAGGCGACGCTGGCGGAGCCGTTGCGGCGCGCTTTGACGAGCCATATCGAGGTGGTTAACACGCACGTGCGCCTGCGGTCGCGTCGCGGCCGGCTGCGGGCCAAAGTTCGAGTCAGCGTGCGGCCTCTGGTCGACGGCAAGCGGCTGCGCGTCGAGTTCACTGAGGGTGAGCGCGCTCTGGCAGGACGGATCACGGGGACCGAACCAAATGGCGTCAAGGTCAGAGTGCGGGTTTTGAACGTGCGCAAGTTGGGACGGCATCTGTAGATGAGGTGGTTTGCTCGTTCGTTGGCGATTGTGCTCGCTGGTTGTGGCGTGGCGATCACCGCACTGTTACTCGTACGTGAGGTGATCCTGACTCTTGACGTGCGTCTGAGCTTGCCTGTGCTGGGCTGGTGGCACTGGCTCGTCGACCCAGGGCACTCGGAGCGTGCGCTGGTGGCCGGCAGCGGTTGCACGCTGCTCGCCGTTCTGCTGCTCGTTTTGGTGATTTTGGCTGTGCGCCGGCCGGCGCGCCGGCCGGCGCAGATCGATCTCGCCGTCGATTCGACTGCTGCCTCTGGCCCTGCCTCGATCAAGTCGATGGCGCTCGAGCGGCAGATCGATGCCGGGCTGAAACGCACTATCGCCGATGTGCAGGCGGTGGCTACCAGTTTGCGACGCGAAGGCGAAGGCTTCGCCGTCCTGGTTGTCGCCGATGTCGCTGCCGTCAATCTGGTTGGCGTGCAGCAGCGTGTGGCGACGTTTGTTGCCAGCGAGCTGAAGGCAGCCACAGGGATGGGCCTGACACACCTTGACCTCGAAGTGCGCCGCCTTGCCGGCGCCAGTTTGTGATGATGATCAGCGCTTCTAATGAAGCATCGGATCCAGACTTGGTCTTTGGCCGCGGGCTACGTCGGCCGCAGCTGGTTGCCAGCGATCTTGATGGCACGCTCTTGCCGCCGACACTCGAGTTTACTGCTGCCACTAAGTCTGGCGTGGCTGCGCTGCAAACCGCCGGCATACCCTTCATCATCATCACGGGGCGCATGTTTCGCAGCGCCCGGCGCATGGCGAACTGCCTGGGGCTGCACAGTGGGCCGATTGTCTGCTATCAGGGCGCGATGATCGCCGATCTGGGCAGTGGTGAATGGCTCTTTCACCAGACGATGGCCGTCGATTTGGCCGCCGAGGTGATTCGCGACATGCGTCAGATTCACCGCCACGTGAACGTCTACATCGGCGATGAACTGTACGTCGAGTCACTCGATGAGTGGGCGCGGCGCTACGCTGAATACGCGGAGGTGGGCATTACCACCGTGCCCGATCTCGTAACGGCGGTCGAGGAGCGACCGCCGACAAAAATTGTCATTCCCAGCGACCCCAGCGACATTACGCTTTTGCTGCCGCAACTGCAGAAGCGCTGGGAGGGGGCCCTGTACGTGACACGGTCGTTGCCACAGTACATTGAGATTTGCGATCCGCGCGTGAGCAAAAGCGCCGCCCTGGCGCGTCTCAGCCGGCAGTTTGGCGCCGCTCGTGAGCAGACCGTTGCCTGCGGCGACGGTCTCAACGACGTCGACATGTTGCAGTGGGCCGGTCTGGGAGTGGCGGTCGCCGAGTCGTCGGCACAGGTCCGGGCGGCGGCCGACCTGGTGGTCGCCCGCGATCAGCTGGGCGGTTTCTTCAGCCGTCTCGCCACTGCATCCACCGGAGATGGCCCGCACCCACATTGATACCGCCCGCAGTCGAGACAAAGGCGGCGCCTGGAGGGTGGGGCGCCGCCTTCGTCGGGGGCTCGGGTGCCGGGGTGGGAGGAGAAGCACCTCATTGGTCCCCTGACGGGCTGCGTTGCGGACTGATAATTTTGACTATCGCAACGCTCGAAAAGCGTAGCGCCGCTGTTGTCGATCGTCAAGAGCGAGGGACGTTAAGCATTGTTGCGTCCGTCAGCAGGCGTCCATACAGGTTTACCTCGCCGCACAGTCAGTCGGCCTCACGCGCGGCGTGCATGCCAAGACGCTTCTTGATCGCTGTGTAGCGGTTTACGAGGAGGCGCTCATGGGCCTCCTCTTCGTGCTGCAGCTGGTCGAAGAGCGCGCGACCGTCGGCGTCGCGGCAGAGTTCAGCCCCACGGCGATACTTGGCCTGCGCTGCCTGCTCATCGGCAATGGCCTGCTCGAGGATCTCGAGAAGCAGCAGCTCCTTATCGTCGCTCACCGTTGACTCCTTGCCGCCCAGCCGGTTGTCACGGTGCCAGACGCTCCAGTTCCCAGTTGCCGTTGACAAGGCGCACGGAAAAACGGCCCGGGCACATGCGGCAATTGCCTTGAGCGCCTTCCTGCGGATCGGGGCCAAAGTCGATCTCCCAGCCGCACAGCGGGCAGTAGAAGATCACTGGTGTCTCAGCGCCGCTCAGGCGCTCGACCATATGGCGGATACCGCGAACATGACCGGCTGGCTCAACAACAGCTTCGTGTCCCGAATGAACCGCTCTTCGTATGGCAGTAGCCTAGTCGCTTCGTGGCGGGCACGGAGGCTTTCCGCCGTCTCTTCCTCAGGGTGATAGACCACAAGTTGTCCCCATCTGGTCCATCTCGAAGGATCGATCTTGGCCGGAACCTCATCCGGTCTCAAGCCATACAAGTCGACTTTCCCGGTCCGTTTCAACCTGTAGAACGCAATGCCGTCTTTCGCTGCCGGATCTTGTGGAGCTTTCAGCCCCAACTGAGCGGCCTGTTGATAAGTCAGGCATAAACGG
>JBKQWK010000234.1:0-3050 GCA_052139595.1 Thermoleophilia bacterium
CCCCGCCGCGCAGTAGGATGCACCTATCCAAACGGCGAGCGACCGGGGTGCGTTATGACAGACTACTCTGCGATCAGTTATTGGCATGCTTCAGCTGGACCAATCGAGCCGCGCGCGCCCTTGCCCGGCCCGGCCGACTGCGACGTCTGCATCGTCGGCGCCGGTTTTACTGGTCTCTGGACCGCCTATTACCTCAGCAAGGCCGACCCGCACCTGCGCATCATCGTTCTCGAGAAGGAAATTGCCGGCTTCGGCGCTAGCGGTCGCAACGGCGGCTGGTCGTCGTCTCTGTTCGCTGCTTCGTGGAACACCATTGCCCGCCAGAGCAGTCGCGCAGCGGCCATCGCCTTGCAGCGTGAGATGTTCCGCACCGTTGACGAAGTCGGCCGAGTCGCCGCCAGCGAAGGTATCGAGGCCGAGTTTGTCAAAGGCGGTTCACTGGAGGTCGCAACGGCAGCACCTCAGTTCAAGCGCATCTACGACACCATCGCCGAGGCTCGTTCCTGGGGTTTCGGCGAAGAGGACTACCGCTGGCTTGGACCGGTCGAAGTGCAGCAGCGGCTCAAGCTCGCCCACTGTCTCGGCGGCACGTTCACGCCCCACTGCGCCTGCCTGCATCCGTTCCGTCTGGCACGGGGTCTCGCCGACGTCGTCAGCCGCCAGGAAGTGAAGGTGTACGAACAGACGCCGGCCTTGAGCATCGAGCCGGGAGGCGTGTGGACACCGGCCGGCTTCGTCAAGGCCGGCGTCGTCGTGCGCGCCACGGAGGCCTATACCGTCGGCCTGCCCGGCATGCATCGCGACCTCATCCCGCTATACTCGCTCATGATCGCCACCGAGCCGCTCGGCGAGAGCGTCTGGGACGAGATCGGCTGGCACAACCGCGAGACGTTCAACGACGGCCGCTTTCTTCTCTTCTACGCCATGCGCACGAAAGACAATCGCATCGCCATTGGCGGTCGCGGGGCACCTTACCACTGGGGTTCCACAATTACCGCCGAGCACGATCGTGTGCCCAGCGTCCACCATGGACTACGCGACGTACTCGCCAGCCTCTTCCCCAGCCTCGCCGGGGTACCCGTCGCTTATGAATGGGGCGGCACTCTCGGTGTGCCGCGCGACTGGTTCAGCTCGGTCGGCTACGACGAGGCGCGCGGCTACGCCTGGGCCGGCGGCTACGTCGGCGACGGCGTCTCGACGACGAATCTGGCCGGGCGCACACTTGCCGATCTGATCCAGGGGCGCGCAACTGAGATCACGCGACTGCCTTGGGTCAACCACGCCTCACCACTGTGGGAGCCGGAGCCACTCCGCTGGCTGGGCATCAACCTGGCGCTCAAAGCAATGGCCAGCGCCGACGGGGTCGAGGCGCGAACCGGCCGCGAGAGCAGACGCGCCGATCTGACGAAGCGACTGATCGGCGCCTGAGCCCCTCGCGGCGGATTGCGCGCCGGAAGCCGGCCTTTCTCCTCGCTCAGTCCTCGATCGGCTCGAATTCGTCTTTGCCGACGCCGCAGTCCGGGCACTCCCAATCTTCGGGCACGTCTTCCCACGCGGTGCCGGGAGCCACGCCATTTTCGGGATCACCGAGTTCAGGATCATAGATGTAGCCACAGATGCACAACCACTTCTGCATGACCGCTCCTGTCGTGACGGAAATTCGTTCGGCGAACATTCTACGCGACAACAACGGCTTGGAGCGAAAACGCGAGAGCAGCGGCCGTGAACTTAGACAGGAGCCTCGACCGGGTAGCCCTGGCGTTCCCAGTAGCCGGTGGCCTGTGTGCTCGTCACCTCAAGACGCTGCACCCACTTGACACTCTTGTAGCCCATCTGATCGGGCACGACAAGGCGCAGCGGGCCGCCGTGTTCACGCGGCAACGGCTGGCCATCGAGCGTGTCGACCAGCATCGTCTCCGGCCGCAGAACCTCGGCCATTGTCAGGCTGTCGCTGTAGATTCCGCCGTAGGCGTGAAAGGTGATGAACCGGCCTTCTGCCTTCGGCTTGGCACGCGCGAGAATCGTCGCCAGGTGAACCCCGCCCCAGACAACGTTGTCGACCGTCCAGCCTTCGACGCAGTGAAAGTTGACCTTTTCGTCGGCCCGCTTCAAGGCGAGCCAGGCCGAGTGATCGATGAGCAACGGCTGCTCAACCAGGCCATCGACGGTCACGACCCACTGATCGGCAGGCAGCGACGGCACGCGGTCGGCGGTGTTGATCGGCCAGTCGCTCAGTCCGCCTTTGAGCCCGCCACCGATGGTGCCGCGCGATCCCGGCACCGCGTGACCCCAGGGTATCAACTTGAGTGCCGCCACGGCCGCCGCTAGAAGACTGGCAACGAAACCGATGAACCAGCGTCGCGAGTAGCGCAAGCGCCGTTCGTCGCTGCGCCTCGGCTCAGGTGCGGATGGCTGGTTATCTTGGGATTTGTCGTCCATCGGTCTCTGCCGGCACTGTTCCCCCGACACGGCAAGACGGCACCTGTCGCCCCACAATCTCGCCCTGGACGAGCCAACCAGACGTAACAGACAAGACGGTCCGCAGCTCGCCCGGGTGGGTCGCCGTCGGCGATCCACCCGGGCGAGCCTTACCTCACCGCCAGTGCGGATACGTCACATAGAAGAAGCGACCGTACGAGGTCGTGCTCCAGTAGACCAGCAAGCCCTTCTTCTGCGGAATGTAGACGACGTCGCCTGGCTTGAACGAACGCGAATCGCCATTCTCGCTCAGCGTGATGTCGCCTTCGAGCATGTAACACACGGCAGCATCGTCGTCGTAGTCAAAATCGACCGGCGCACCGGGAAACACTTCGCACACACCGGCAGAAAACGGCGCGCCCTGCGTGCGATCGATCACGTCGACCAAGTGCAGCTTACTGTCGGGGCCAACATCGAGTGGCTCTGCAGCTATCTGCTCCGCAGAAACGTGGTACATCTCCATGAATCGCCTCCTGTCATGTTCCGTCAAAAAGGCGAGCGGCGCGCGCAAGAATCCCGGACACATCTCAGTGAGGAAGACGGCGACGCCGATGGCCAGCGGGACCGCGAAC
>JBKQWK010000235.1:0-9627 GCA_052139595.1 Thermoleophilia bacterium
GTCGGCAGCCAGCTCCAGAAGCCACGACCGTACGACGCTACCCTTGCCCCACAGATCAGCGATGGCGCCCAGATCGAGATCCCAGGGGCTCGCCTCCAGCAGCTCAAAGCCCTCACCGTAAGCCTGCATCATGCCGTACTCGATACCGTTGTGAACCATTTTGACGAAGTGGCCTGCACCGGCGCTGCCCATGTAGCCGTAGCCGGTGCCCTCCGGCGCCAGCGACTGAAGAATTGGCTCGATGTGGGCAAAAGCGCTGTTCTCGCCGCCGACCATCATGCAGTAGCCGACATCGAGACCCCAGACGCCGCCACTGGTACCGATGTCGAGGTAACGCAGCTTGTGGGCGGCGAGTGCATCAGCGCGAGCGATGTCTTCTTTGAAGTAGGAGTTGCCACCGTCGATAAGGATGTCGCCGTCGCTCAGCAGGGGCACCAGCTCGTCAATCGCATCTTGCGTCGGCTCACCGTGCGGCAACATCAGCCACAACACGCGTGGCTGCGGCAGCATCTTAACGAGGGTCGCAAAGTCGACCGCCACTTCGGCACCCTCACTCTCGAGTTCCTGCGCCTTGCTCAAGGTGCGGTTCCACACCACGACACGGTGACCGTTGCGCAGCAACCTGCGCGCCATGTTGCCGCCCATACGACCCAAGCCGATCATCGCTACATCCATCGCCCGTCTCCTCTCTGGCCGGCCGAGGTGACCGGCGAAGTACTTACGCCCAAAGTAGCTACGCGGCTAGTACCCGCGCCAGCAGCTGCCTGAACGCAGCCAACCCTGCGAGCACGTCAACGCCAACGTCAACACGCAGAATCTGACCACCGTGGTTGAGCAGCGCCTGCAGATCGCCGAGTGCCTGGGCATGCTTGAGGCGCGCGAACGAATATGCCTGACCGGGCACCGGCAAGTTGGGTCCGGCCTCGCTGACCAACTGTATGAAGACGCCCCCTGTGGGGCCACCCTTGTGGAACTGGCCGGTCGAATGCAAGAAACGCGGACCAAAACCGGCGGTGGTGGCCACATGCCGCGCCTTGAGCAGCAGTTCGCGCAGGGCACGCAGCTCGAGCTGAGCGTCCGCACTCGGCGTAACCCACGCCTGCAAGGCGACGTACTTCGGAGTCACCAGGCCGGCGACAAGTTCGCGCAGGGCCGGCTCGAGGCCGTCGTCGCCGAAGGCGAAGGCGACCGCCTCGCCACCGGCCCCGGTCGGCAGGGCAACCTCGCCCTGTGTTTCCAGTTCGGCGAGCACGCGAACCGTGTTGTCTTTACTCTCCTGCACATTCGGCTGATCGAATGGATCGATGCCGATCACGGCCCCAGCGGCGGCGACGGCCACCTCCCAGACAAAGAACTGAGCCCCCATGTCGTAGACGTCGTCGAGGGTGAGGCGCACCACCGGCAGGCCGGCGTCTTCAAGTGCGTGCACGGCGGCCTCTTGGGCGGCGTCACCACTGTCGGCAAGACGGACCGCCACGAAAGCGCGGTCGGCGCCGTAGACGTCAGCTGCCGCCAGCGGTTCGAGATCGATTGGCAGCATGCCGGTACCCTCCTTGCCGGTGCTTTCGGCGACGAGCTGTTCGGCCCAGGCGCCGAAGGAGCCGACGCCAGGCGAAGCAACAATGGTCAGCTTGTCGCGGCCGCTCTTGAATAGCTCGCCCAGCGCGGCGCCGAAAACGAGGCCGGGATTCTCGGCCGCCGGCATATCGGCGCCGCATTCGGCAGCCATGGCTAGCGCCCGCCCCAGCAGCTCATCGAGATCGACACCAATCAGCGCCGCCGGTACGAGGCCGAAGAAGGAGAGAGCCGAGTAGCGACCGCCGATGTCGGGCGAGTTGATGAAGACAGCGCGAAAGCTCTGGTCGACCGCCTTCTGCTCCAGTGAGGTACCCTCATCGGTGATGGCCACGAAGTGACGACCCGCTCCGTCCTTGCCTTCGCGAGCAAGGACCTTCTCGTAGAAGTAGGCGTGCATACAGGCCGTCTCGGTCGTGCCACCCGACTTGCTGGCGACAATGAATATCGTCGTCTTCAGGTCGACCTGCCGTTCAAGCTCCGCAATAGCGCGAGGGTCAGTTGTATCGAGAACGCTCAGCCTGAGGTAGCCCTTCGCAGCCCCGAAAGCCTCGCCTATCACCTCGGGCGCCAGGCTGGAACCACCCATGCCAAGGAGAACGACATCGGTGAAGCCATCGTCGGCCACGTCAGCAGCAAAGGCGAGCAGATCGGGCAGCTGCTCGCGCACCTCGTTGGCAACCGTGAGCCAGCCAAGGGCGTTGTCGATGACAGCGACGTGCTGGGGATCACCTTTCCACAGTGTTGCGTCGTGCTGCCACAGACGTCGGCCAAAGCCGATCTCATCGAAGGCCCGCAAGCGCCCGTCGACCTGAGCTTGAAGCCCCGCCGGCACGTTAACGTTCATGCGTGCACCCCGACGTACCGCTGACGTTTTTCCTCAACCGTGCGCACGACGCCGGCGAAGGCGTCACTGAACAGCTTGACGCCGTCGCGCTGCAGCTCTTCGCCCACCTGATACAGGTCGATGCCGGCCGCACCCACGTCGCGTACGTCAGCCTGTGCCTGCTCCAGACCGACGTCAACACTGCGGCGCACGTTGCCGTGGTCGCGAAAGGCGGCCAAGGTGGCTTCGGGCACAGTATTCACTGTCTGCGGACCAATGAGTTCATCCACGTACAGCACATCGCTGTACGCCAGATTCTTCGTCCCCGTGCTCGCCCACAGCACTCGCTGTAGCTGTGCTCCCTGCGCCGCCAGCGCCTGCCAGCGCGCGGTCGCAAAGAGCGCCCCGAAGCGCTCATAAACGAGCTTGGAATTCGACACCGCGATGCGTCCCTTGAGGCCGGCGAGTCGCCGCTTCGCGGTGTCGTCGCCGGCCTGAGCGATCTTCTCATCCAGCCGTTTGTCGCAAACAGTGTCGACGCGCGAGACGAAGAAGCTCGCCACCGACGCTAGCCCCGCGAGCGCGCCACCGGAGGCAGCGCGCTCCTCGAGTGCCTGCAAAAACGCCTCCACGACCGCCTCGTAGTGAGCCATCGAAAACATCAGCGTCACGTTGATGTTGATGCCCTCAGCAAGGCAACGACGAATTGCCGGGATACCTTGGCCTGTGCCAGGAATCTTGATCATGACGTTGGGCCGGTCAACGGCTGCCCACAGGCGACGCGCCTCGCTGATAGTCATGGCGGTGTCATAGGCGTACTCCGGAGCAACCTCGATGCTGACATAGCCGTCACCACCGCCACTGGCCAGGTAAACCGGCGTGAAGACATCACACGCGGCTCGTACATCGTCAATCGCAATTCGATCAAAGATCTGAGTCGCCGAGAGCCCGGTCGCGGCCAGCTCACGCAACTGCTCGTCGTACGCTTCGCCGGCCCCAATCGCTTTCTCGAAAATGGACGGATTGCTCGTTTCGCCACGCACACCGTCATCGTCGATGAATTGCTGCAGGCCACCGCTGGTGATGAGATCACGGCTGATGTAGTCGAGCCAGATGCTTTGACCCTGCTCGAGTAACCGGATGAGGGGGTTAGCGGGCTGCTCTGTCATCGTTCGTCGCTCCTTTCGCGCCGCTTATTGGGCGACACGGCTCATCAGGGCCTTGGCCCGCTGGTAGACGTTCTCGGCGGTGAAGCCAAACTGCTCAAAGATCGTTTCGGCCGGAGCCGAGGCGCCAAAGTGGTCGAGCGCGATGATGTCGCCCGCATCGCCGACCCACCGCCGCCAGCCGAAGCTGACGGCCGCTTCAACCGCCAGGCGACGCCGACAAGCTGCCGGTAACACGCTCTCACGATAAGCGACGTCCTGACGCTCGAAGAGGTGGAACGATGTCATGTTAACGACACGCGAACGCACGCCTTCGGCCGCGAGGCGTTCGTGCGCCGCCAGGACGAGCTGCACCTCGCTGCCGCTGGCGATCAGGATGAGATCGGCGAGGCTGTCGCCGGCAGCGTCGGCAAGCACGTACGCACCGCGGGCGATGCCACTCGCTGGCGCATACTTCGTGCGGTCGATCGTAGGCAGCTTCTGGCGTGTGAGAACGAGCGCCACGGGACCGTTATCATGCTGCAGCGCCAGCTTCCAGGCCTCCACTGTTTCGTTGGCGTCGGCCGGACGCAGCTCCGTCCAGTTGGGTGTGGCCCGCAGGATAGCGAGATGCTCGACCGGCTGATGCGTCGGGCCGTCCTCGCCAAGGCCAACGCTGTCGTGCGTAAGCACGTGGATGACCGGCTGGCCCATGAGGGCCGCCAGCCGCATGGCCGGCCGCATGTAGTCGGTAAAGACGAAGAAGGTAGCCACGTAGGGACGCACGCCACCATGCACGGCGAGACCGTTGGCGATCGCCGCCATGGCGTGCACGCGCACGCCAAAGTGAAAGTTGCGCCCGGGCGGCGTCACCGCTTCCTGATCGGGAACACCGTTGATCCAGGTATTGTTCGACGGTGCCAGGTCGGCCGAGCCACCGATAAGCGTGGGCAGGTGCGCCGCCAGGGCATTGATGACCTGGCCCGAAGCAGCTCTGGTCGCCAAGCCGCCATCGGCGGCGAAGACCGGCAGGTCGGCGTCCCAGCCGGAGGGCAAGCCACGCGACCAGGCGCTGTCCCAAGCGGCAGCACGGGCCGCATCGGCGGCGCGCCAGGCGACAGAGCGCTCACGCCATGCGGCGTGCGCCGCCTGGCCCCGCTCGCCGGCCTGCTCGTAGAACGCTTTCACATCGGCAGGCACCAGGAACTGCGGCTCGAGCGGCCAGCCGAGGTTCTCTTTGGCGAGCTTGACCTCTTCCACACCGAGGGGCTCACCGTGTGCCTTGGCGGTGTCCTGCTTATCTGGCGCTCCAAAACCAATGTGATTTCGCACGGCAATCAGCGACGGTCTGCCGGTCTCGGCCTTGGCGGTAACAAGAGCCGCGTCGACGGCGGCAACATCGTTGCCGTCGACGACTCGTTGAACGTGCCAGCCGTAAGCCTCGAAGCGCTCGCCGACATCTTCCGTAAAAGCCAGATCAGTGGAGCCGTCGATGGTGATGTGATTGTCGTCGTAGAGAACGATCAGTTTGCCCAGCTTCTGGTGACCGGCAAACGAGGCAGCTTCGCTGCTGATCCCCTCCATCATGTCGCCATCGCCGGCGAGAACGTACGTGACGTGATCCATGACTGCTGGCCCGGCGCCGTTGAAGGTAGCGCCGAGGAAACGCTCGGCTATGGCCATGCCAACGGCGTTGGCAAAGCCCTGGCCGAGCGGACCGGTGGTCGTTTCGACGCCGACCGTATGGCCGCGTTCCGGATGGCCGGGCGTCTTGCTGCCCCACTGACGAAACGCGCGCAGGTCGTCGAGGCTCAAGTCATAGCCAGTCAGATGCAGGAGCGAATAGAGGAGCATGCTGCCGTGACCAGCCGAGAGCACGAAGCGATCGCGATCGGGCCAGGCGGGGTCGCTAGGGTCGAAGCGCAGATGACGCGTAAACAGCGTGTAGGCCATTGCCGCGGCACCCATCGGCAGTCCAGGGTGACCTGAGTTCGCCTTCTGCACAGCGTCAACGGCGAGAAAGCGGATGGTGTTGATACAACGCTCTTCGAGCGTCCTCGAGTTCGCCTCTGGGCTCACGTGTGTCCTTTCGGTCTCGCCTCGTCGGTCTCGCCTCGTCGGCTGCGATTGCTATCGATCTGACCCGGCGCTTGCCAGCATCATCGACCGCGCCGGGTGCTCAGCTCTCTCCTTCTTCTGGCACGATGCAGATGAAAGCAAACGTGTCGGTGCCGACATTGCGGTACTGATGCGTCGCTCCCGCCGGGACGTAGGCGAACGAACCCTCGTCCACGGCGTGATCAACACCGTCGAGGTGCAAGATGCCTCGCCCCTCTGTTATGTAGTTGATGTGCGGCCAGGGGTGATCGTGACGCGGCGTGTGACCACCAGGCTCGAGTTCGAAGAGACGCAGCGCCCAGCCTTTCCAGCCTTCGTCCGGTCCCACAAGCAGTCGCTTCACGACCTTCTCAATATCCTCGCCGCTGAGAGGCTGTCCGAGTACCTCGGCAACGTGACCGACCATGCGCGTGCTCCCGTGACGTTGGTTCTGCCGTCGCCATAACAGCGGGCGGCGGGAATGAGCGAACTATACCTTCTTCACACCCTGGACGAGCCGGTTAGCGACCTCTTGTCCGTCGCCGTAGAGCAAGCGGGTGTTATCGGCGTAAAAGAGCGGGTTCCTGATGCCGGCGAACCCAGTCCCTTGACCACGCTTGACCACGAAAACGTTTTGCGCCTTGTCGACATCGAGAATCGGCATACCGTAAATGGGACTTCCTTTGTCACTACGGGCCGATGGATTGACAACGTCGTTGGCGCCGATCACGAGAGCGACGTCGGCTGTCTCGAACTCAGCGTTGATTTCGTCCAGATCGAAGATCTTTTCGTAGGGCACGCCGGCCTCGGCCAGCAGCACATTCATGTGCCCCGGCATGCGCCCAGCTACCGGGTGAATGGCGAACTTGACCTGCACGCCGCGGTCCTCCAGCAACTGGGCCAGCTCGCGGATCTTGTGCTGCGCCTGAGCCACGGCCATACCATAGCCGGGCACGATGATGACCTTCTGCGCATAGGCCATCGTGATTGCGGCATCATTGGGCTCAGCCGCCTTCATGCTACCGTCCACATCTCCCCCGCCAACGGCGACGTGCGCGCCGAAGCCACTGAATAGAACGTTGCTCAGCGACCGGTTCATCGCCTTAGCCATGAGCTGCGTCAGCAGTGTGCCGGCGGCGCCGACCACCGTGCCGGCCACGATCAGCGCGGCGTTGCCGAGAACGTAGCCCTCAAAACCGACGGCGAGGCCTGTCAGAGCGTTGTAGAGCGAAATCACGACTGGCATGTCGGCGCCGCCGATCGGCAGCGTCATGAGAGCACCATAAACCAGCGAAAGCAGGAAGAAGACAAGCAGGTAAAGGTGCTCGTGGCCGTGCAGAGTGCCTAGATGAGTAAGCACAACGAGGACACCGGCCGTCACAGCCAAAGCAAAAACCAGGAGGTTGAGCACGATCTGGCCGCTGAACACCAGCGAGCGCTTCATGAGACCCTGCAGCTTGGCGAAGGCAATCATGCTGCCGCTGAACGAGATCGCGCCGATGAGGGCACCGACGCTGCCGAGTACCGCAAAGCTGCTGCCCGGATGCGTCGCCCGCAGAAACTCGTTGGCGGCGATGGCGGCGGCGGCGGCGCCGCCCATGCCGTTGAAGATGGCCACCATCTGCGGCATATCCGTCATGGCCACCCGACGCGCAGCCACCCAGGCGATGACGCCACCGATGAGCATCGCGACCAGCATGAGCACGTAGTTGGTCAGACCCGGTGTGAACACGGTGATGATGACCGCCGCCAGCATGCCCGCACCCGCCCAGACAATGCCGGTGCGGGCCGTGCGCGGCGAACTCATCCGCCGCAGGCCGATGATGAACAGGGCCGCGGCGGCAAAGTAGACCAGCTGAATGGCGTCATGCATCGTTATCGGCTTTCTGCCGGTCAGAGAACGCGGCTGCGTCAGGGGCGTCGGCGGGCGGGCGAACCACGGCGGCAGAGTCGGCAACCGCCGCGACGTCGCTGACGCGCTCGTGGTCGACCGTCACGACGGTCGCCCCGCCCGTGACCCCGGCCTGACTGTCCCCCGGTACGGCGCCAGTCGGTCTAGGCGAACCATCTGGCTCCGTGGCACCGCCCGGTTTGGCTGCGCCGCCGGGCTTGCGCGGCCCACCGGCCGTGAACATGTCGAGCATGCGCTCGGTGACAGCGTAGCCGCCAACCGCATTCGCTGTTCCCAGCAGCACGGCAACGAACCCGATGATGCGTTGCGACGTGGTGTGGGCACTGCCCAGCGCCACCAAGGCGCCAACAACAACCACGCCGTGGACGAAGTTCGAGCCCGACATCAGCGGTGTATGCAGAATTGCCGGCACACGACCGATGACCTCATAGCCGGTAAAGGCGGCCAGCATAAAGATGAACAGGGCCGCATAGCCGGTGATCATGCGCCACCGCCTTCGACCGCCACCCGCGTCGGCGCATGACAGATCGCGCCGGCGCGGGTGAGCAAGGTGCCGGCCACGACAACGTCCTCCCAGTCGGGAGCAAAAGCACCGTCTTTGATAAGCGGCGTGAGAAAGTTGAGCAGGTTGCGGGCGTACTGATCGCTGGCGTGAATGGGCAGCATCGCCGGCACATTCCGCGGCCCGTAGATGTTGACTGCTCCATGCATGATGTGTCGGCCGGGCTGAGTGAGTTCACAGTTGCCGCCACTCTCAGCCGCCAAGTCGACGACCACGGCCCCACATTTCATGCGTTCGACCATGGCCCGTGTCACCAACGTTGGCGCCGGCCGGCCGGGAATGGAAGCAGTCGTGATCACCGCGTCGGCGTCGGCAACATGGCGAGCGATCATCGCTGTCACCTGCGCCTGCTCATCGGCCGTCAATTCGCGGGCGTAGCCGCCTTCAGTCTCCGCATCGAAGGGCATGTCGAGAAACCGGCCCCCGAGCGACATGACCTGTTCGCGGGTGACACTGCGCACATCGTACGCTTCGACCACGGCGCCAAGACGACGCACTGTGGCAATCGCCTGCAATCCGGCCACACCGACACCGAGGACCAGTACTCTCGCCGGGCGAATCGTGCCGGCCGGCGTCGTCAGCATGGGAAAGAAACGCGTGCTCAGATCGGCAGCCAGAATAGCGGCTTTGTAGCCAGCCACGGACGCCTGACTGGTGAGTACGTCCATACTCTGGGCGCGCGAAATCCGCGGCAGCAGCTCCATGGCAAAAGCAGTAATGCCGCGATCACGCAGAGCCTGCACACGGCCAGGGTCGGCCGAAGGTGCCAGCAGGCCGATCAGGACGGCACCTTCTTTCATCTGCGCTATCTCGTCCAGATCCGGAGGCTGTACCTTGAAGACGATATCCGCACCCAAAGCACCCGCCGCGTCAACGAAAATCGCGCCGGGGAACTCTTCGTCGGGCAGACAGGTGCCGACAAACTCACCGTCCGGCAGGGCGCACCCTCCCTCACCGGCCCCGTGTTCGAGCAGCACATCGAGACCGAGAGCGGCGAGCTTGGTGGCCACGAATGGAACAAGCGCCACGCGTGTCTCGCCGGCCATCGTCTCTTTGGGCACACCAACACTCAACGCCATTGACCGCTCACTCCTCTGTCGCTACAGCGTCCCCGGCGCCTAACCCGTCCGACGCCTCATCGAGGAAAACTCACCACGCCGCACTCCTCGTTAACAACCGCTCGGCCAAAAAGCCGGAGGTCTGACCCGCCTAAGCAGGAACAACCAGGTCTCTGACCTTCTTCGTTGTCAGTCTCAGCCGGCAAATACCCACGGCCGGCCGTTCTCATGCCACAGCTCCCGTCGTCCGATCACTATCCGGATTCGAGACGCGGCGGACACTGCGGATCACAGACCGCCGCGAATCCAGCGGTCCGACCTGCAGCCGGTAGTCAGGCGGCGACCGTCTTGGCGCGCTCGGCGAGCGCGCCCGCAACGGCCGCCGCCAGCGCCGGCGGCAAACGGCCCAATCTCCGGCGATCAAGGGGAGTCTGTTTTTGCTTCTGCTCTGA
>JBKQWK010000236.1:0-2903 GCA_052139595.1 Thermoleophilia bacterium
AACTCGCCTACCGGTTGAAGCAACTCGGCCGGCAGCCACTGGTGGTCGCCGGAGATACGTTTCGTGCCGCTGCCGTCGAGCAGCTGGCGCAGTGGGCGGAGCGTGTCGGCTGCGACATCGTCAAGCAGGAGGCCGGCAGCGATCCGGCCGCGGTTGTCTACGATGGCCTGGCGGCGGCGCGCTCGCGCGGCGCCGATGTCGTCATCGTCGACACGGCCGGCCGGTTGCATACCCAGGTGAATCTCATGCGGGAGCTGGAGAAGGTACGCCGCGTGATTGAGAAACAGCTGCCCGGGGCGCCGCACGAGACGCTGCTCGTGCTCGACGCCACAACTGGCCAGAATGGTCTGCGTCAGGCGCAGGAGTTTCTCAAGGCCGTCGACGTCAGCGGCGTCGTGCTGACTAAACTCGACGGCACGGCCAAGGGCGGTATCGTCATTGCCATTCACGAAGAACTTGGCATCCCGATCAAGCTGATTGGCGTTGGCGAGCAGCTTGAAGATCTGCGCCCCTTCGATCCCGACGAGTTCGCGCGGGCACTGTTTGGTGAAGCAGACGGTTGATCGCGCCGCCGTCGGTTCGCGGCGCTGCCCGTCTGCTGGGGGTACCCGCCGTCCGTTGTTCGCCAAGATGCTAAAATGAGCAGTCATCGCCGCCGCAGGCAGCGCGGCTGAGCAGAGAAGAAAGACACGATATGTTCGAATCGCTCTCAGATCGACTCCAAGGCGTGCTTGGCGAGCTGCGCGGCCACGGCAAGCTGCATGAGGCCGACATCGACGCCGCCATGCGCGAGATTCGTCTGGCGTTGCTCGAAGCAGACGTCAACTTCAAGGTCGTGCGCGATTTCGTCAAGCACGTCAAGGAGCGCGCCCTGGGCCAGGAGGTGCTGGACAGTCTGACGCCTGGGCAGCAGGTCGTGAAGATCGTGAACGAGGAGCTGACCGAGCTGATGGGCGCCGGCGACAGCAAGCTCGCCTTCAGCGGGCATGCGCCGACGATCATTCTGCTCGCCGGTTTGCAGGGTTCTGGCAAGACGACCACCTGCGCCAAGCTGGCGAAGTTCCTGCAGAAGGACGGCAAGCGACCGGTCCTGATCGCCGCCGATGTGTACCGGCCGGCAGCCATTGACCAGCTCGTTACGTTGGCCGGGCGAGTTAACGCTCCCGTCTACGCGCCCGGCGCCGACGTCGACCCGGTCAAGATCGCCCGCGACGGGGTCGAATATGCGCGTCTGCACGGCGATGTGGCGATCATCGATACTGCCGGCCGTCTGCACATCGACGACGCGCTCATGGAAGAGCTGGTGCGCATTCGCAAAGAGGTCAAGCCACACAACATCCTGCTGGTCGTCGACGCCATGACCGGTCAGGACGCGGTCAATGCCGCCACCGAGTTCAACCAGCGTGTTGCCATTGACGGCGTTGTTCTCACCAAGCTCGACGGTGACGCTCGCGGCGGCGCCGCCTTGAGTGTGCGCGCCGTCACCGGCAAGCCGATCAAGTTCGCCAGCACCGGCGAGAAGCTCGACGACTTCGACTTGTTTCACCCCGATCGTATGGCTGGGCGCATTCTCGGCATGGGCGACGTGCTCTCGCTCATCGAGAAGGCACAGGAAGGCGTCGACGAGCAGCAGGCAGCCGCTATGGAAGCCAAGATTCGTCGGGCCGAGTTTACCTTCGAGGACTTTCTTGAGCAGATGAAGCAGGTGCGTAAGATGGGCTCGTTGTCGAGCATCCTCGGCATGCTGCCCGGTCTGCCCGGCATGAAGCAGCTGAAGAACGTGCAGGTTGACGATCGCCAGCTCGACCGCATTGAGGCGATGATTTTCAGCATGACACCGCATGAGCGGCGTCATCCGGACGTGATTGACGGCAGCCGTCGGCAGCGTATCGCGCGCGGCTCGGGCACGCACGTGCAGGACGTCAACCAGCTGCTCAAGCAGTATCGTGAGATGCAGAAAATGATGAAGCAGTTGTCGAGCGGCAAGCTGGGCCGCCTCGGCCTACCGGGCATGGGTCGCTAGGGACCGCGTCTGACAGTCGTGTTTGCGCCATTTTGGCGCAACGCGTATCATTCCAGCGTTCTGGTCAGCGACGCCGCGGAGCGGCGTATGGCGGGAGTGCATTCGTTGTTTGAGGAGGTGATGAGGTAAGTTGTCGGTACGTATCAGGTTGAGCAGAGTGGGTAGTGCGAAGAATCCCATGTACAGAATCGTCGTTGCCGACCAGCGCGCGAAGCGCGATGGTCGCAACATCGAAACGATTGGTCATTACAATCCGCAGACCGAGCCGTCGTCGATCGAGGTCGACACTGGCAAAGCGCAGGAGTGGCTACAAAAGGGGGCCCAGCCGTCGCGCACAGTGAAGAAGCTGCTCGCGATCAAAGGGATAAGTAGCTGAGAATCTGTCGCGGGTGACGACGGAGGGAGTGGGATGTTGAAGGACCTTTTGGAGTACCTGGCCAAGGCGCTTGTCGACAGCCCGGATGAGGTCCATGTGGAGGCTATTGAGACGGACACGACCGTCGTACTCGAGTTGAGAGTTGCCAAGGACGACGTCGGTAAGGTGATCGGCAAGCAGGGACGTATTGCCCGGGCGTTGCGCACGATCGTCAAGGCGAGTGCAGTGCGCGACGGCAAGCGGGCCATCGTGGAGATCGTCGACTAGCGGCCATGGCCGAGCCAGGTGGACTATGGGCCTGCGGCACGCTGGGCAAGGCTCATGGTTTGCGCGGTGAAGTTTATGTGAACCTGGAGCCGGGGGGCTGGGACTACCTGCAGCTCGGGGTGCGGTTCTACCTTTACGAAGAGGGCGCCGATGCGCCGCGGCCGGTCGAACTCGAGTTCGCCGGCGGCACGGATCGGCGCCCTCTTGTGCGTTTGCGTGCCGTTGAGAGCCGCGATG
>JBKQWK010000237.1:0-2729 GCA_052139595.1 Thermoleophilia bacterium
CCAGCGACGCAGCGCTGGGGCCACCCGTCGTGGAGCCACGCCAGCCAGCTGGCGGCGCTGCCAGCAGATCAGGCAGGCGCAGGAAGTCCTGCTTGAGTGTTGCCAGCATGGCTGGCGTGTAGAGAGCTGCCGCCGGATGAAAGATCGGATACAGGTACACAGGCTGACCGCCGAGCACGTGCAACTGCGGCCGGCCATGCACACGCGTGATGCCTGTCGGATCACCGCTGAGAAGTTTAGTAGCAAAATTACCGAGGCTGCAGATGACGCTCGGACGGATCAGGGCAATCTGCTGCCAGAGCCAAGGCTCGCAGGCACTGATCTCTTCCGGCCGCGGGTCGCGGTTATTGGGTGGCCGATCCTTGAGCACGTTAGCGATGAACACCTGCTCACGGCTGAGCCCAATACTGGCGAGTAATTCTCCGAGCAACTTGCCGGCCGCGCCAACGAACGGCCGTCCTTGCTGATCCTCGTGATAGCCGGGCGCCTCACCGACAAACATCAGGCGCGCTTGTGGGTCGCCCTCGCCGAAAACCGCATGCGTGCGCGTGATGTGCAGGCTACAGCGGGTGCACACCTCAACCTGCGCACGCAGAGCCTCGAGCTGCGCGATGAGATCGTCAGTTGCCGGTGGCACAGGATGAACTCAAACCGGAGGGACAGTGACTGGAGAAACCGCCGCCGCCAGCGTTTGGCGACGACGAGCGAACCGCGAATCGTGAGAGGTCGCGACCTGCCCTGGCTGACGCGCAGCGCGGGCAACGTGGTTGATGATCGTTGGGCACCAGCTCCGCGAACGTAGCGGCGCTCTGCACGCAGATGAACTCACAGGTCGGCATGGCCAAAGTTTACCACCAGGGGAAGTCGTGATGCTGGTCGGCGCCTCAGAGCAACCCGGATGCCGCCGTCAGACGCTCCAAAGGACCGGCCAGGATGGGTGGCGCGTTGAAATGTCGGCCGGCGCAGCTTAAACTTGCCTCGGCCCCGCGCTCAGCCGGCGCAAGCACTGGCAAGCGACGGGGAAACCTCATCAGCGCTAGGCCAGTGGCCGGGCACGGTACCGCCTTCCTGCGGCGGGCTTAAGCCAAGGAGAGCCAGGGCTTGAACGAACTTCCCACAACGTTGCGGTACTGCGTCGTTGGTCCGGGACGTCTGGGATCGACCTTGCTCGCTGCTTTGCCAGCGGTCGGGTGCGTGGTGAGTTCGGTCGGCGTGCGCGAGGGCGCGGCGCGGCCGCAGGCAAAGCCGCCGCGCCTTCCCCTGAAAGATGCAATCGCCAGGACCGATGTCCTGTGGCTTGCCGTCCCCGACGACGCCATTCATGCGGTCGCCGAGAACGCCGCCGCGATCCTGCGAGCCGCCCCACCAAGACCGGCCCTCACGCCACTCTACGCCCTGCACTCCAGCGGCCTCGGCAGCTTGGCATTGCTCGAACCGCTGCGCGCCGCCGGCGCACAGGTGCTCTGCATTCACCCGCTACAGACATTCGCCGGTGATACGGTCACAACACGTGGCGCTGCCCTGTTGCAGGATGTACCGGCAGCGGTGACAGCGAGCGACGAGCGCGCCAGCGAATTTGGCGAGGCGCTGGCACAGGCGTTAGGCATGCGACCCTTTCGTCTCGCCGATGAAGCCAAGCCGCTCTATCATCTGGCCGCCACGCTGGCGTGCAACCTGTTTGTCGCTCTCGAAGGGGAGGCGAGCAAACTCATGGATGAGGCTACCCACGGCCACGATGGTCTGGCGATCCTCGGGCCACTGCTGCAAACAACACTGACGAATCTACGGGCTACCGGCCCGGCACAAGCGCTGACCGGTCCGGTTGCGCGCGGCGACGTGGGCACCGTGCGCAGTCACCTGGAACTCCTCGACGCACGTTCGGCCCGCCTGAGCGCCGCCTATCGATCTCTCTCTCGGACCGCTCTTGCGCTGGCCGCGCCGCGCCTGGATGACGAGAGCGTACGCGCACTGCAAGCTCTTCTCGAGGGGAACGCTTTGTGAAAACGGTCCGCTCCATAGCCGATTGTCGTGCTGCCGTAGCTTCTCTACCGCGGCCCCTTGCCCTGGTGCCAACGATGGGCTCCCTGCACGACGGTCACCTGGCTCTCGTTGCGGCAGCCAGAGCGCGCTGCGCCGCGGTCGTCGTCTCGCTTTTCGTCAACCCAACCCAGTTTGGCCAAGGTGAGGACTTCGCGACCTACCCCCGCAACGAAGTCGATGACCTTGCTCTCCTGACGACGAACGAGGTCGATGTCGCCTTCGCGCCCCTCACCGTCGACATGTATCCGCAAGGCTTTGCCACAGCCGTTCACGTCGATGGACCGCTCACGGCCGCCTTCGAAGGCGAGCTGCGCCCGGGCCATTTCGACGGTGTGACGACTGTCGTCACGAAGCTGCTTACCATCGTTCAGCCCGACGCGACCTTCTTCGGCCAGAAGGACGCCCAGCAGACAGCGGTGATTCGCCGACTCGTTGCCGACCTTGATCTGCCGACCGAGGTCATCGGCGTGACAACGGTGCGTGAACCCGACGGACTCGCGAGAAGCTCGCGCAATGCCTACCTCACGCCCGAGCAACGAGCCCTGGCCCCGGTCCTGTACCGCGCTCTGCTGGCCGGGCGGGCCACCGCCGGGGAACCCGCCACCACGCCGCTGGATGTCATCGCCGCGGCGACGGCGACGCTGACGGCGGCGACCAGTGCAGCGCCAGCCCCCCACCCGCGGGCCCAG
>JBKQWK010000238.1:0-4862 GCA_052139595.1 Thermoleophilia bacterium
CTTCGTCTCCTCGCTCGTGGTAGCATCTTTCATGGTCAGCCTCCTTGTTTGGGCCCACAGAGCCCGACTCTTCTTGGGGACCTTACGGTACCCCGCGGGAGGCTGGCCTTCTCATCCCATCTGCTAGCGCTGCGCCATCGCCATGTTCGGTGCTGTGTTCGGCGCCGGTGACAACAAACGGTTTCGGTCTTCGCCCTTCGCGGGTATGAGGTAAAATACCCGCCAGGGTATGTGTTCATCCTGCGTCATGGAGAGTGAAGAATGGCAGTGACTGTGTACTCAACGCCTACCTGCAGCTTTTGCACGGCCGCCAAGCGGTATCTGAAAGAGCGTAAGATTCCTTTTCGCGACATAGACGTGTCGCGCGATGCACGCTCGGCAGCCGAAATGGCTCGCAAAACCGGCCAGCAGGGCGTGCCCGTGATCGACGTCAACGGTCGCATCATTGTCGGTTTCGACAAACAGCGTTTGAACGCTGCTCTCGGCATCAGAGGTTAAGTAACGCGTTGTCGTTAGGGCGCAGGTTCAAGAGGTCAGAGGAGCCGGCAGGAATCAGGCTCAAAGTCAGTAACGGCAACCTGAGTGTCCGCAAGCCGGGCCAGGCTTGGTAGAATAGTCGCCGGCAGAACAAGTCAAGACAAGGAGATTGATCCCATGAAGTTCACACCACTCGATGACCGCGTTCTCATCAAGCCCGTAGAGGCCGAGGAGAAGACGAAGGGCGGCCTCTACCTGCCTGACACTGCCAAGGAGAAGTCGCAGGAGGGCCTGGTTGTAGCGGTGGGTACCGACGAAGATCTGCGCGAGAAGATCAAAGAGGGTTCGCATGTCCTCTACGTCAAGTACGGCGGCACTGAGATCAAGATCGACAACGAGGACCACATGGTTTTGAGCCGCAGCGATATTCTCGGAGTCATCGAAAGATAGCCGCTTGCGGGCGCGCCGCGCTCTTGATGCGTTGCCCGCTTGATGGCACGAGGCGCCTGTCGGCGACGACTGGTTCTTGCGTTCGCTCATCTGGTTGCGCGACTGCTAGTGATGGTTCATCCAGTCTGCGGCCGCCTCGTTGAGAATTCGACCACCGGGTGATTCCCTCCGCCTTCTCCTTGAAGGACAGGGAGCGGATGATCCCGGTGGTCGCGTGCTGTTGGAACGGTCGGAACGGTCGGGACGGTTTTCTCCACTGCGGTTGCGAAACTGGGCCCGTCAAGTACAGTTGCACGTCAATGGTTACCGCCGATAAGCATGTCACGGCCACGCACCATGGCCGGTCGGTCCTGACGATTCCTTCTTGGCGACGCGATCTTCTGGCCGCAAGGTGCAGAGAGTACCAGACAGAGGAAGCTGACAGGGAGACCGGCCGAAGCCGATGACGAACCTGCTGAAGGCCTATCTCAAGCCCTACGTGCGGCGGCTCGTGCTGGTGGTCATCCTCGTGCTGGCGCAGTCGATCGGTAACCTCTATCTGCCCAGTCTCAACGCCGACATCATCAACCACGGTGTCGTCAAGGGCAACACGCACTACATTTTTACCTGCGGCGGCTTCATGCTGCTGGTCACCTTCTTGCAGGCGATGGCTGCCGTGATTGCTGTCTACTGGGGCTCCATGACGGCGATGGCGTTTGGCCGCGATGTACGCGGCGCCCTCTTTCGCCAGGTCGAAAGCTTCTCGCAGACTGAAGTCAACTTCTTCGGCGTGCCAACCCTGATCACGCGCACCACCAACGACGTGCAGCAAGTGCAAATTGCAGATCAAAATCGATCGCATTAATCAGGTGCTGCGCGAGAAGCTCAGCGGTGCCCGCGTCATCCGGGTTTTCGTACGCACCGCTACGAAGAACGGCGTTTTGATGAGGCCAATGAGGATCTGACGCTCACGTCGTTGCGGGTGAACCGCCTGTTCGCCCTGATGATTCCGTCGCTGATGCTGATCTTCAGCCTCTCAACTGTAGCGATCATGTGGTTTGGCAGTCGGCGGTCGCCTCGGCCGAGCGCGTCTTCGAGTTGCTAGACGAAGAGGAAGAGAAACCGGATACACAGACACCAGTGGTGCTGCAGGATGCCCGAGGGCACATTGTTCTCGACCATGCCTCGTTCAAATGTGAGCTGAAACGCCGCTGATCGACGATCTCAGCATTGATGTCCGGCCGGGCGAGACAGTCGCCATTGTCGGACCCACCGGCGCCGGCAGGATGACGCTCGTCAATCTTCTCCTACGCTTCTACGAGATCGACCAGGGCAGCATCAGCATCGACGGCATCGACATTCGTCAGATGACTCGCGACAACCTGCGTTTGACGTTTGCCATGGTCCTGCAGGACAGGTGGGTGTTCGGCGGCTCCATTCACGACAACATCGCCTACGGCCGCGAGGGGCTTGCGACGAGCAGGTGCTCGTCGCTGGCCGCGGGGCTTACGTCGAACACTTCGTCAGGTCTTTACCGGCGGGTTACGCCACGCTACTGGACGATGATGCCGGCGGTCTTTCCCAGAGTGAGCGACAGCTCTTGACCATTGCCCGTGCCTTTCTGGCAGACCCGCGAGTGCTCATCCTCGACGAAGCGACGAGTTCGGTCGACACACGCAGCGAAGTGTTCATTCAGAAAGCCATGGCTGATCTCATGAAGAAGCGCACAAGTTTCGTCGTTGCGCATCGGCTCTCAACGATGCGTGATGCTGACGCGATTCTGGTCATGAACCACGGTTCGATCATTGAGCAGGGAACGCATGAAGGGCTGCTCAGACAGCGTGGTTTCTACTACGAGCTCTACAATAGCCAGTTTCTCAACAGCGTCGAGGAAGCCGTGTGAGATGCAGAGTGCTCTGTCTTCGTGTGGCAGCCGCAGGCTGCGCGTGGGCCCCGTGGGTACGATGATCGGCCACGGTAACACCTGAGCACAGGGCAGGAGCAGGTGCTCAGTCAGACGTGCCGCTGAGTCCCGGCGGGGAGCTGAGGTGATTGCTGGTGGCCCGGGCATTGCTCTCGGCCGGCAGAGTAACCAGGACGACGAGGCCGCCCTCGGGCAGTGATGCGGCGGAGACGTCGCCGCCGTGTACTTTGGCAACTGCAGCGACAATGGCCAGACCGAGACCGGAGCCGCCAGTTGCGCGACTGCGCGACGTGCCGCGACGGTAAAAACGTTCAAAGAGGCGCGGTAGCTCGTCGCTAGCAATGACGTCGCCGGCATTGGCGACACGCAGCGAAGCAGCGTGTCGATCGCCGGCGATGTCAATTTGTACCGTCTCGCCTGGTGGTGAATAGCGGGTGGCATTGTCGAGCAGGTTGTCGATCAGGCGTTCGAGTAGGGCGACGTCGCCGTGTACCCGTGCCGGCCCCAGATGAAGCTCGAAGGACAGGTTCCTGGCCGCAGCGAGGTGCCGATATCGTTGCACCGAGTCGCTGACGAGCGCCTGCAGGTCGATGGTCTCGATGTCGGTCAGCTTCTCGCTCTCGGCGAGCACAAGCAGCTTGTCGACGATGTCGGCGCTGCGCGCGATAGCGGCCCGGATGGTCTCGGCCATATGGCGCAGGTCGTCGGCGGCCACGGCGGGGTCAGCCAGGGTGACATCGAGTTCGGTGCGCATGATCGCCAGTGGTGTGCGCAGTTCGTGCGAAGCGTTGGCGACAAATTCGCGCTGAGAGGCAAAGGTCGCTTCGAGACGGGCAAGCATGGCGTCGAACGTGTCAGCGAGTTCCCGGAGTTCATCTCGCGGGCCCTGTAGGGCGATCCTCTCGTTGAGAGTGCTTGCCGAAAGGCGCTGCGTGACCGTGATGATCTCGTGCAACGGTCGCAGCATGCGGCCGGCTACAAGCCAGCCCAGGCCCACCGACACCACGGCGGCTAATCCCAGAGCCCAGAACGAGATGAAGAGCACGCCATGCAGCATTTTGGTGAAAACCTGGTCCTGCACCGTGCGCATGAAGCTGCCCACGGTTTGAGGGGCTGTGCCCGGTCGGGCCGGCATGCTCGTGCCCAGGTACGCGGGAGAGAGATGCAGTTCCGTGGCGGTCTCGTCACGAAAGTGGTCAGGATGGGCGATCAGCACACGGCGCACCAGCAGGTAGCTCATTGAGAGCAGAAGCAGGGCAACGATGAAGAACACGACTCCGTACGAGAGCGTGAGACGCAGCCGCAGGCTGGCGCCGCGCCGCCTCACAGGCGATAACCAGTGCCGGCAACCGTATCAATGAGCTGCGGCTCACCAAGCTTCTTGCGCAGGGTCATGATGGTCACGCGGACGACGTTGGTGAACGGGTCAGTGTTCTCGTCCCAGACCTTCTCGAGCAGTTCCTCACTGGAGACGACTGCTCCGTCGGCTCCCAGAAGCACTTCGAGCAGGCCGAACTCCTTCTTCGTGAGGTCAAGCTCGCGATCGCCGCGCGTTGCGTGTCGGGTGGCAGGGTCGAGGACGAGATCGCCGTGACGAAAGATTGGCGGGCGCGGTGGCGCGGCCCGGCGCGCCAGAGCGCGTAAACGAGCCACTAGCTCCTCGAAGGCGAACGGTTTGCCCAAGTAGTCGTCGGCGCCTAGGTTGAGGCCGGCGACCTTGTCGTGTAAGCCACCGGCCGCCGTGAGCATGAGGATGCGCGTCGGTGAACTGGCACCAGCCATGCGCCGACAGATCTCGTCGCCGTGTACGCCGGGCAGGTTGCGGTCGAGAACGACGACATCGTACTCATTCAGCTGCGCTTTTTGCAGTCCGATGTCGCCGCTGAGCGCGATGTCGACGGCCATACCCTCGCGGCGCAAGCCGCGAGCAATGGCCGTCGCCAGGTCTTCTTCGTCTTCGATGATGAGTACGCGCAAGAGAGTCTCCTCAGCGACCTTCGTGTGTGCCGGCGGCACCGACTCGTCGGCGGTG
>JBKQWK010000239.1:0-12838 GCA_052139595.1 Thermoleophilia bacterium
CGCCGGCAGCGCCGAAGGCGATCTTGCCGGCCGCCAGACGCTTCAGGAGGCGCTTGCGCTTGTGACTGACGACGAAGCTCACGCCGCCGACCTCGCCGGTGGCCTCGCGCAGCAGGCTGGCGGCGAGGTCGGCCGGATCGAGGTTGCCGGCCACGGCCGTTAGCGGCGCAACTTCCTTCAGCGCCGCCAAGGTGGCCGGGTCAACAATATCGCCGGCGTGGATAATGAGGTCCACACCGGCGAAGATCGTCAACACCCGCGGATCGAGATAACCATGCGTATCGGCGACGACGCCGATGCGCGTCTGCGGCGGCTGCACAGCCGCCTGCGGGCTCGCTACAGTTTGTGCGGATGGCGTGGCAGCCGAGTTGGCGGCCCGTTTACGCTTCGCTGCCGACCGGCCGCTGGGTCGGGCGGCCGCTGACTGCTTCACACCCGACGTCTCCTTTGTTACCTGCTTTCCCGCCATCGCGTCTCCTCCTCGCCGTCTCACCACACGTATCTAACACTTGGCTTCTCTCACACTGTCGAAGCCGCTACCCACGTGCCCTATCTCCCGGATCTCCGGTCTTGGAAGTTCACGAACTACTTCAGTGGTTGCAGCGACATTGCCAAGGCGATCAAGAAGTTGTTGGGCAGATCGTTATTGAGTGTGTTGGTCACCCAGTAGGCATTGCCGCCGCTCACGAACGCAACCGCGGTCAGGTGTGATTCGTTGTAGTAAAACAGGTAGCGCCGCCCGCCGACCGTCTTCGTTAGTGTCGGGCTCAAGATGTAGGGCGGATTGGTCCAATGAATCTCCTGGATGTCGAACGTGCCGGCATCAGGATCAACGCTCGTCGGCGCGCGCACGACGGCAACGAACGCTGGCACCATCTTGCCGTTGCCGGCATCAACGGTGTAGGCGCGAAATGGCACGCTTGTCTGATTGAAGGCAGGGCCATCGAGCGTGAAACCGGCGGCCCACACCGTCGGTACCATGACCGGCATCTGAGCCTGGGCGGCGGCTTGCCGCCAGGCAGCCAGGTCGTAGGTCGTGTTGCTCTCCATCTGTGGATTGGTGCCGGTCGCGGTTGTCTGCGCTTGCGAGCCGCTGGTGGCAAGCTGGCCGCTAAAGGCCGAGCCGATGGTGATGGTTACCGTTGTCGAGGCAGTGCTCGCAAGTTCAACTGTCGCTGGGGCGAGCAGTGTTGCCAGGGTGTTTGCCTGCGCTGTCAGTGAAGTTGGCGCTGCAATCAGCGTGTTCACGTAGGAAAAGGTGGCAGCATTACCGCTAGCTGTCGCTTTATAGCCGGCAGCAACCAAGGCAGCGCTGGCTGAGGCTGCCACACCGTTCTTGCCACTGCCGTTAAGGACGCTGATCGAAAAAGCAGTACTGGGGGCCGCTGTGGCGGCGCTTGCCTTGGGCTTTGGCGTACTGCCAGCTTGAGGCAGCGTCACGCTTGTCGGCGCAGCAAGCGGATGCAGAAAGCGCTCGACCGCTGCCTGAATCTGAGCCGGGGTGTCGGTAACCACATCCTGGCCGTCGATCGTCGGCGTCGCACCTTCGATCTGCGTCGTGTAAATGTGCGATGTGTTCATCTGCAAAACGAGACTGGCGATCGAGAGCAGCTCGCGCAGAGAAGAGATGTCTGAATCGGCATGCTGACTGATCGTGGCGACGAGCTTGGGCAGCTGTGTCCAGCTGCGCCAGCGTACGGCTTGACGCTGCAGCTGGGTGATGAAAATCTGCTGACGCTTGGAGCGGCCGAAGTCGAGGTACTGATCGTGGCGGAAACGCACATAGTGTTCAGCCGTGTAGCTGTCGGTCAGCTGGTAGCCGGGCTGGGCGAGCACGGTGTTCTGGCCGTTGATGACGTCTGTGTACTGGCGGTCAATCTGCAGGTAGACACCACCAAGGATCTTGACGATGTCCCAAAAACCGGTGAAGTTGATGCTGATGAAATGGTTAATCGGCACGCCGGTCACCTGCCCGATGACCTTGATCGCCAGTGCCGGACCGCCGTAGGGCAGGGCAGCGTTGATTTTACTCATGCCGATGCCCGGAATGTCGACCCACAGATCGCGGGGCACAGAGAGCATCGAGATGCTTTTCGTTTGTGGATCGAGGCGGACGATTTCAATGCTATCGGAGTTGTCGCTCGAATCGGCGCCCAAGACGAGGATGTTTTGCGCTTGTCCGGGCAGGGGTGGCGCCAGCTGCTTGATTGCCTGCTGAACCAGAGCCGGGTGATTGGTGGCCAGTTTCTGCGTTGTGTGCTGAAGCCAGCCAAAGGCGATGCCGCCGGTAAGAGCGATGACCGCTACGATCGTCAGGAGGATGAACTTGAGGATCTTTGCCCAGAGACGGCCCGTATCTGCGGAAGGCTTCTGCCAGCTTCTCAGTTTTCCGGCGCGGTAACGCGTGTAATCGCTCATTCGCCTCAGCTCGCGTTCAGGTGCGCAGAATCACTTCGTGCAGTGCTGATCCGGGGGGACCAAAAACACGGAGGCAGTACGCCCGAAACACGAGGCAGAACGAGAGGTCACCGTAAGAGCTGGCCGCACTTTGAGCATGGATACACCTTAACAGCCTGAATGATCGCCCGGCGAGGGGGCCAGCGTTAAGATCTATTAAGTCAAACGTAGGCAGTAACGTCAGATCTCCCACCACGCGCCTGCCACGCGCAGCCTGCCCCAGCATCGCTTGAAGCTTGAATCCATCTGCCGTCACGTGCTAAGGTGCGCGCACGTTCGTCCTCTTTAGCCCCGGTCGCAGCGCGACAGCGCAACAGCTTGCCAGCTTGCAAATCTGCGGTTGTCTGCTTTCGCCGGAATTCAGTGAGCGTTTCAGGAGGCAAGGACACGATGCGACACAGACTGATCGTCGCCGCCAGTCAGATCGCTCTCTTTACTGTTCTTCTCCTTCTGCCGGCAAGTGCACAGGCAAGTGCGCCACTGTCTCAGGCGCAAGCTGCAGCCCGTCAACTGCAGACGCAGATCACGGCTCTCGATGGAGAGATGAAAGCTGCCGATGGCCGCTATACGTTGGCCAAGCAGCAGCTCACTCAGGTGCAGGCTGCGATAACGGTAAATCAGCACCAGCTTGTCGCCCTGGAGGCAACTCTGTCCAGCGACCAGCAGGCACTAGCCGAGCATGTCGTCGCCATGTACGAGATGCCCCCGACCGGAGTCCTCGACGTTGTCTTCTCGACGCGCAGCTTCAGTGACCTGGTCAGCAGCCTTGACTTCATCTCCAAGATCGAGCAACAGGGAGCAACCCTGGTCTCTGAGGTGAGTGCGGCCAGAAGCGAACTTGCCAGGCAGCAGGTAACGCTAACCGGCGAGCGCAACCAGGCCGCCGGACTGGTCAGCCGGATCGCCGAGCAGGAGTCGCAGATCGAACAGGCAGCGCAGACGCGCCAGGCGATGCTTACGCGAGCACAGGCGAAGGTAAAGCTGATCCTGCGGCAGATGGCCGCTGCTGCCGCAGCGGCCCGGGCTGCTGCGGCAGCCCGGGCGCTGGCAGCAGCGCGCGCAGCTGCCCGGGCTGCTGCGGCAGCCCAAGCAGCGGCAGCGCAACGACAGCAAGCGGCCCAGGCACCAGTGCCGGCAAGCGTCTCCCCCGCCGCTATTTCTGGGGGCTACACTCCGCAGAGCTGGGCACAGGCTCTGCTTGGGGACTGTCAACTGCCGATTACGAGCGCCAATCTCAGTGCCATCGTCGCCTGGGAGATGGCCGAGGGCGGCAACTGGTTTAATGGGGCGCGCTACAATCCGCTCGACACGACTCTGCCAGAACCGGGTGCCACCGACATGAATTCGGTCGGCGTCAAAGCCTACACGAGTTGGAGTGAGGGCCTCGCGGCCACGGTTGAGACTCTCGAAAACGGCCTCTACGGCAACATCCTCGCTGCCCTGAGCGCCGGTAACAATGCGGCAGCGGTTGCCACAGCGGTGGCGAATTCACCATGGGGTACGGAGCCGTTTGGCATACCCTGAGTGGAGTCGGTTCTTGAGCGTCTTAGCGGCGAGACCATCCGTTATGTCTGCCGGCTGCTACTTCACCTCGAACGGCAACCACATCGTCGTTGCGGCCGTGTTGGTAGCCGTTGCCGCGAGCGTCGTCTTGATGCGGTAGGTGCCGTACTTGACCGGCATGAACGTGCCGCCGTAGGTGCCGCTCGTGCTGATCGCGCCCACCAGGGCGGTAACCGCGAGCCACTTGCCGCTCTGCTCGCGTTGCACGGTCAGGGTGACTATGCCAGCAGCCAGGCTAGCGGGCGTAACGATGCCAGTTGCCGTCAACGTCTTACCGAGCGGCAGAACTCCGTCGGCAAGACCGCTGAGCATGAGGGTCAGCGTCGGCCTGACCAGCACGGTAGAACTCGGCGCGGCGGTGGTAACTGTTGTGCCCAGGGTGTTGTCATAGAACGGATCCTTGCTCGTAAACTGGCTGAGGATCGGCTCCTGCTTCGCCGGGTCAATGGCAAAGGGGTTGAGGGCCGCGGCGGCAACGCTGCCGCTCGCAGCGGAAGCACTAACTTTCTGGCCAACAGCACCGCCCTGCCCGGCCCGGGCGCTTGCCGTCGGTGGCGACAGCCAAGGATGAGTGAACACCAGTGCCAAGCCAGCGCCCAGCAGCGCAGCGATAGCGACGTTCAAAAGTGTTTTGCCCTTCATCAGGTGACCGCCGCGATCAAGGCGATCGGCCTACTGGCCAGCCGCAGATAGGCGTGCGGCGTCGGGCTGATGCGAAGCGAGCTGCCGGCAGCCGCAGTAGTCGCACCAAACGCTTGTCGAGAAACCCCAGAAATGACCCTTGCGGCCGTTCTTACCAACCGCTGCGTGCCGTGTGCGCAGGTACGCCGCAGAAGGACTCGGCGAATCGTCATGACCTCACTACCATTCTGACGTGCTTCTTATCTCTCGGGTGAAGGTCAGTACCTCCAGGCGCCTCTTACACCTAAAAGCCGCGCCTGGTCAAGATCTGTTTGCTACGCCACGAGAGCGCTACTCGCTCCCCGCCGCATCGTGTGCCCACGTACTTTACTAACTAACCTGATGTGCCGGCGAACGGTTGCGCAGGCGCAGATCTCTTGCCTGTAGACGGCCTTAAAGGATCGCTGCCTTGGATAGCGCCGGGTAAGCAGCAACGGTCGCACGAACAGCAGCAGCGCTGAGCCCGCTGCTCACGTGTTGGAAGCGGGTAACTGAGCGGCATCGCTTCAGTGGCAGGTTGTCTGTTCTTCGGTTGGGCATCGTCTGCACGCTGCTGACGACGACGGCGTTCAAATCGTGTCAGAGCTGGTTGAAGAAGCCTTTGCTGAGAACGCTCGTTGTTTCGGCTGATGACAGCTCCACACCTTGGGGCGCGAGGAGAAAGATCTTATCAGCAATGCGTTGTAACCTGCCATCAAGCGCATACGCTGTGCCGCTGCAAAAATCGACCACTCGTCGAGCGAGGTCGGCCTCGCAGCCCTGCAGATTGACGATAACCGGTAAGTTCTTTCTGAAGCGGTCGGCGATCTGCTGGGCATCGTCAAACTCCCGCGGTACGACGAGACAGAGCGTGGTGCGCGGCGGCCGCACGACTGCTAAGGGACGCTCACCTGGGCACCCTTGTGATGCCGGCCGAGACGGCGCCTCATGACGATAGGTGTCGTCGTAGTCTGCACTGCCGGTCGAACTGGAGTGCTCCCCATCGAAGTGCTTAAAGGACGGACGCTCGAACTGCCCCGTCGAACTCAACCTGTCGTCGTCGCGAGCGTCGTCGCTATCGTCATCGTAATAGTCCTCATCATCGTCTCCGCCAGCGGGACCGCCGAAGAAGCTGACCGTTTTGCGCAACGATTCACCTACACTCATGGTCCCTCCAACTTCATGACCGCACAATCATTTATTTCGCTGGCGATCAGCGCAACTGACTCGCCCAATCCTTGTCTTTCCTGATGCTGCCCAGCTCGTCTGAGGCATGCTTCGCTACCATGGTGACGACCGCCTGCCTCGAGGTGGAAGAAGTTGCGAACTTTCCCTGAACTGCTATTTGAGCTTTGCCAGAGTCTGGCCGAGAGCCGTAATCTGACGGCCGTACTCGGCAAAGTCACCGGCACGCAGGGCAGCCTGAGCGGCGTTGTACTCGGTTGTCGCCTGGGCCACAAGTTGCGCCGTGGTTGCTGACAGAGCAGCGGTCGGCGGGCTCGTCGTGGACGGCGTCGTCGCCGTGCCCGCAGGCTGCGTGCCTGCCGGCGGCGTGCCACCGAATATTGAGGCCAGGGCGCCGCCCAGAGTTGGCGACATGACCACTGTCTGCTGGCCAGCGGTAGTCGACGACGAGGGCGATCGGTAGAACGCGATCACGCGCTGAATCTGCGGTAACTGCGTGGTCGACGACTCCAGGTAGAGCGGCTGCACATAAAGCAGCGAGTTGCCAATCGGCACGGTCAGAAGATTGCCAAAGATCACACTGGAACCCTGCTGGCCCCAGAGGGTGCGCTGCGACGAGATGGTTGGATCCTGGTTGATTGCCGCTTCAACTTGCGCCGGACCGTAAACGTTGAGGCTGGCGGGGAACTCAAAACTGACGGCCTTGCCATAATTGGGCGCGTCTGACTGTGCACCCAGCCAGGCAATCATGTTGCTGCGTCCGTTGGGCACGTAGGGCAGGATGAGGACGAACTCCTCGCGCGTCTGGCCGGGCAGACGCATGATCATGTAGTAGGGGTTCATCTGATTGGCCGTCGAGGAGACGTCGGCCGGTATCTCCCACTGGTTGCCCTTGTTGTAGAAGATGCCCGGCGTGGTGACGTGGTAGGTGGCAAACATCTCCGCCTGGGCGTTAAAGAGATCTTCGGGGTAACGAATGTGCTGCGCCAGCACGGTCGGCATAGCACTCGCCGGCTTGAACATGTGGGGAAAGATCTTCTCGTAGGTGCGAATGATCGGATCGCTGGGGTCAAAGACGTAGAAGCTCATGCTGCCGTTGTAAGCGTCGATTACGACTTTGACCGAGTTGCGGATGTAGTTGATGTTGCCATTGGGCTGTGAGTAGGGATAACGGTCGGTCGTCGTGTAGGCGTCGACGATCCAGTAGAGCTTGCCGTTGGCGATGACCATGTAGGGGTCGCTGTCGAAGGTGAGAAACGGCGCCGCCGCTGCCAGGCGGGCTTTAATGTTGTCGTAGATGATGACGCGGCTCTGACTGGTGATGGCCGATGAGGTGAAGAACTTGATGTCGCCAAAATGGGCCGTGAGCGCCAGGCGGTTGAGGAAAGAGCCTACCGGAATACCGCCGCTGCCGCTGTAGGAGGTGTAGACGTCGCCACCGGGCCCGGGATAGTCGAACTCCGCATCCTTCGTCTTGACGAGGACGTAGTTGGTGCCGGTGAGACCGTAGTAAATGCGCGGCTGCGTGATCTTCAGCGTCGGTGCCGAGGAAGTGACCGGAACATTCTGGACGAGAAAGTCGGGGGCACCACCGGAGGCCACCTGATTGACGGCCGAGACGGCGACGCCGTAACCGTGCGTATAGGTGATGTGCTGGTTCACCCAGGTCTGTGCTTGCGATGGTAAACCAGAGATGTTCAGCTCGCGTGGTGCCAGCATCGTCTGTGTATAGACGCCATTGACGAGATAGCGGTCGACGGAAACAGTGGTAAACGTGTAGTAGGGTCGCAACTCCTGTAGCTGACTATAGCTGCGCAACAGCACCTCGGGGTCCCAGAGGCGGATATTGCGCACTGTGACGTCGTTGCTCTGCAGGTTGGATGCCGTGAGATCGCCCTGCAAAGAGTATGGGGTCTCCGTGATCTTGGTCAGGTCATACGCCGATCGCGTGGCCGTGATGTTGTCGGCGATGTACGGGCTTTCCTTGGCCAGCTGGTTCGGGTTGACGACGAGTGACTGCCAGATGGCCGGCACGATTGCGAGAAAGACGATCAAAGCGACGACCCAGGCCCCGATGGCGAGCGGCGGCCAGAACTTGTGCCGACCGCGAAAGGCGTTGTAGATCAACGCCAGACCGAGCAGAAAAGCGAAGATCATGAGCCCGCGAATGATCGGCAGACGCACATTGACATCGGTGTAACTGGCGCCAAAGACAACGCCGGAGCTGGAATAAAGCAGGTTCCAGGCCTTCAGCAGATAGCCGGCGCCGGCGACGATGAAAATGGCGCCTACCAGAGCCGAGATGTGGGCTACGGCAGTACCCTCAATGTGCACGTTGACCATCTGCGAGGGCCGGACCGGTGTCGGCCGCGGGCCGGCTGCGCCCGCCCGCCCGCCCGCTTCCGCTTGCGGCGCGGGACGCTGCTGTATCTCGACGCCGCCGAGAATCAGGTGAGCGATGATGGCCGCGACGAGGGTGGCGATGAGGGTGGCGAACAGGAACGAATAGAGATACTGCCAAGCCGGCAGTTTGAAGATGTAGAACGACAGGTCGTGATGAAAGATCGGGTCCTTTGTGCCGAACGAAACGGCATTCCAGGCGCGCGCGAAGGTTAGCCATGATCCGGAGGCGTTAGCACCGACGATGATGGCGCCGACAAGCGACACCAGGATTCCCAGGAGCCGTACGCGCCGCGAAGCTGCTTCGCGTACCAGCTCGATCATGTCGGCGCCTTCGAGCGGCCGGTACTTGGGGGCAATACGACGGGCGATCTCGATGTTGCCGTAGAAGAGAGCGAAGAAAACGATCGCGAAGGCAGGTCCGGTGATGGCACCGATCGTAATGCGCTGCCAGAAAACCGTGCGCAGGTGAACTTCGCCAAACCAGAGCCAGTTGAGGTAGTAGTGGAGGAAGACGTAAAACGCGACAAGGAGGATGATCGCGATAACGATGCCAATGACAAGACGCCCGACACGGAACTGACCGGACCGACGGGCGGAGGCTTTCTTTCTAGGCGGACGCAGAGGGGTAACGGTTGCCATTGGCGGCAGTATACACGGTGAACGCCGACTCTGCCCGCCGCGTTCCATTTTGCCAAGGATCCAGGGGGGGCTTCCTGCCTGCTGACTGCGCCTGCCTGTGACCCGCGCGTCGCGCCTGCACTGCAATTCGAAGGGACGCGTGCGCTGAGAAACTCAGGAGGTTGGGAGCTACTTCAGCGGCTGCAGTGACATCGCCAGGTCGATGAGAAAGTTGTTCGGCAGGTCATTGTTGAGGGTGTTGGTAACCCAGTAAGCGTTATCGCCGCTGACGAATGCGATTGCTGTCAAGTGCGATTCGTCGTAGTAAAACAGGTAGCGGCGACTGCCCACGGTCTTCGTCAGTGTCGGATCGAGCAGGTAGGGTGGATTACTCCAGTGGATCTCCTGGATGTCGAACGTGCCGGCTTGAGGATCAACGCTGGCTGGGGCACGGAGGACCGCCACGAACGCCGGCACCATCTTGCCGCCGCCGGCGTTCGCCGAGTAAGCGCGGAACGGCAGGGTGTTGTCGAATGTAAAGCCGCTGGCCCACACTGTCGGCACCATCACCGGCAGGCGCGCCTGTGAAGCTGCCTGCCGCCAGGCGCTGAGGTCATAGGTCGTGTTGGCGAGCATCTGTACGGTTGAACCCGTCGCCGTGGTCGTCGGCGTTGGCGTGGGCGAGCCGCTGGTGGCGAGCTGACCGTTGAACAGGGACCCAACGGTGACGGTTACGGTTGCCGATGAGCCGGCCGTAAGTTGCACGGTGGCCGGCGCCAGAAGCTTGGCCAGTGAACGCGCCTGACCTGCCAGAGAAGCCGGTGCTGCGATCAGGGTATCCGTGAACGTGAAACTCGCTGCATTGCCGGCTGCGGTCGCTCTGTAGCCAGCAGCAACAAGGGCGCTCGACGTGGATGCCGCTGCGCCGGCTTTGCCGCTGCCGTTGAGAACGCTTATGGCAAAAGCGGTGCTGGCCGGCAGCGTCGATGCAGTTGCCTTCGGCTTGGGCGTGGTTTTTGCTTGAGGCAGTGTCACGCTCGTCGGCGGCAGAGTCGGGTGCAGAAAGTGCTGGACGGCTGCCTGAATCTGGGCCGGAGTATCAGTCACCACGTCCTGGCCATCGATCGTCGGTGTCAATCCTTCGATGCGAGTCGTATAGATGTGCGAGGTGTTCATCTGCAAGACAAGACTGGCGATCGAGAGCAGCTGGCGCAGCGACGAGATGTCTGAATCGGCATGCTGACTGATCGTGGCGACGAGCTTGGGCAGCTCCGTCCAGCTGCGCCAGCGTACGGCTTGACGCTGCAGCTGGGTGATGAAAATCTGCTGACGCTTGGAGCGGCCGAAGTCGAGGTACTGATCGTGGCGGAAACGCACGTAGTGCATGGCTGTGTAGCTGTCGGCAAGCTGGTAGCCTGGCTGGGCGAGCACGGTATTTTGGCCGTTGATGAGGTCGCTGTACTGGCGGTCGATCTGCAGGTAAACACCACCAAGGATCTTGACGATGTCCCAAAAGCCGGTGAAGTTGATCGTCATGAAATGGTTGATCGGGATGCCCGTCACCTGTTCGATCATCTTGATGGCCAGGGCGGGTCCGCCGTAGGGCATGGCAGCGTTGATTTTGCTCATGCCGATGCCCGGAATGTTGACCCACAGATCGCGGGGCACGGAGAGCATCGAGATGCTCTTCGTTTGCGGATCGAGACGGACGATCTCAACGCTGTCGGAGTTGTCGCTTGAATCGGCGCCCATGACGAGGATGTTTTGTGCCTGACCAGGCAGGGGTGGCGCCAGCTGCTTGATTGCCTGCTGAACCAGGGCCGGGTGATTGGTAGCCAGTTTCTGAGTCGTGTGCTGAAGCCAGCCAAAAGCGATGCCGCCGGTCAGGCCGACGACAGCCACAATAGTCAGGACGATAAGCTTAAGGACCTTTGCCCACAGGTGCCCGCCGCGTGGCTCTTGGTACGGTCCTGGCGGTCCGCTGTTGCGAGACTTGGTCGCGCCGCGGCGGACGTGTTCAGACGTGCCGCCGGCGCGGTAGCGCGTATAGTCGGCCATGCGTTTAGCTGGCGCTCGCGAGAGTCAAATGTTGATCCGTGGTAATCAAAATCAGCTAGTGAGGCAGTTTATTACGACGAGCGACAAGGCACTACCCAGCTTGTCGCTTCAGGGTGTTGTGATAGCTTAGCAGCTCAAATGGCCGTGCGGTGAGGTTTTTGTCGTTAAGCTCTGTTAAGTCAGGGGGCGATCTGTATCAGGCGGACGCCTTCGCCACGGTCAGGAAACGTCCCCCGAACGTCGGATCCAGGTTCAAACCGTGCCTCGCATTGCCTGTCACACGGCCATCAGCAGGATCCACTCCGCCGATTCCAGCGGCATCGTGCGTTGACCGGTGCTCTCGGCCGCCATAAGATAGAAACGCTACGAATCTGAAGAGGAGTTGCGTTATGGGTGAGTTCAGCTGGGTCCACTTGGTTATCGTGCTTGGCATCGCCCTGGTTATCTTTGGACCCAAGAAGTTGCCAGAGATGGGGCGCTCGCTGGGCAAGGGAATCCGTGAGTTCAAACAGGCGACGGCGGGTCTTGGCGAAGAGCTGCGCGGCGAAGTCCACGAGCAGCCCGCAGGTGCCGCGTCTGCCGTCAGCGTCGCGCAGCCAGAGTCGGCACCGGTTGTCTCTGTGGGATCGACTGGTGAGACGCCGATTCTTGAGTCGCCGGTCGTTGCTGCGCACATCGCTGCGTCGACCGTGGACGGCGACCTGCCGATCACCGCTGTCGCGGCGGTTACCGAACCGGCGCCCGTCATCGTTGACGCCCAAGGTAACGTCTACGAGCTGTCTGCCAGTGCCGAAGCCGGTCCGGCGAGTTCGTCGCTCGATGTGGCGTCGCCGGCCGAGTCCTCGCCGATCGACCGTACAGGGTCACTTTCAAGCTAGGCTTCGTCCCCGGCGGGCAGCCAGGCTAGAGGCTAGCCCCCGGCCTTGAGTTCGGCGCACGCCGAGGCCTCAACTCCGAGCGCGAGCGGGTAGTCAGCCCGTCCCGGGACAGCCCGGACCCGGGAAGCACGTTCCCACCTCCAGTTGCGGGGCTTTCGACGGTGAAGCGGTGGGGAGGCTGTCGGCAAAGCAGGCTGTCGGTTTTGCTCCTGATTGCCTGATTGTTGAATCGTGATGACGCGCGCCGACCGGCGGTCTCACGGTCGTCGCTGGCAACGGTGACGTGGCTATCTCCAGGTCAGGCGTGCAGGGCCACAGCGCAGTCATCCTTTGTCATGGCTGGCCAGTGTGAGCTGCGCACCGAGCTTGTCGGCGAGCACTTCGAGAGCACCATCCTGTGCCTGCAGGTGCTCTTCAATGGCGAGTGCAGTGTGCAAAACGGCGTCGGCGTCTTCATAGGTCGCTTCGGCCCGTTTGTCTGCCGCCGCAGCCTGCACGTTCTGGCCGACCATAATGATGCTCAGCAAAACGAGCTGCAGAAAGGTTTGTGCGACCCAGGAGACGATCGCCTGCGTGCCCGACCTGATCGACGCCGGTAGACTGAGCAGATCGAAGGCGGCAAAGGCGTAGGCGCACCACATCGAACCGACGACGGTCGTAATTTTCAGGGCAAGCCAGGTGTTAAAGCGCACAATCGGATTGCCTGCAGTAGGAAACTGATCCGCCACTTTGACTGGGCCGAGTTCTTTGCGTGCTTCGATGTATGGGTGGCGAATGTGCTGGTAGAGACTCATGGCATATCCCCTTTCGCTGCAGGTTCCGTCGTTGGGCCAAGTGGCGCTTGTGATTGCGCCCGCTTCTCGATGAGTCGGGCTCTTGATCGCGAAAGCCTAGCATCTGGATGCGGCGAGCGACAGGCGTCGTGAGACCCCAGGGACTCATCTGGCGGGAGCGGACTCTCGCTCCCATCGACGGGGACTTATGGCGGGGGTGGCGATAGAGGTCAGGCCGGCGGC
>JBKQWK010000240.1:0-6917 GCA_052139595.1 Thermoleophilia bacterium
GCAGCTGCTCGCCGACCCGATCCCGGACGCGCAAGGGAACCTCATCGCCACCGCCGAAGTGCGAGATGAAATGCTCGAGACAACCAGCCAGCACGTGCGAGGTTAACAGCGTCATGTCAGCTCGTCGCGTTGGCAAACACCGCCGCTTGCGCATCTTCTCGTCGCTCGTCTTGGCGGTCCTCATCCTCGGTTTGCCAGCTGGCATCTATCTCTGGGGTCGCTCCGCCAACGTGTTTCGCGTCCACGCGATCGTGCTTACCGGTATGCAGCATGCGTCGCAGCAACGGGCGCTGACCATGCTGCGCGCTCGCTTTCTCAATCGTAACCTTGCTCTCATCTCGAGCGGCGAGGTGCGCACTGCGCTGCGCACGTACCCTTACGTGCACGATGTGCGCGTCGAGCATGATTTTCCCGATACCCTGCGTATCGCTGTGACTGAGTACAAGCCAGTGGCCTGCCTGCTGACGCCGGCAGGGTGGTATGCGATCAACGCGCAGGGGTACGTCATCGCGGTGCTGCCGGCGACGGCCGCGAAAACGACGACTACAACGACTGCACCGGCGGCGTCTTCGTTGCCGGCTGCCGCCTCGGCCACCGCTGCTAACGGCGCCTCGGCTACCGCCGCAGCCGGCGCGGCGATCACCGGCGACACACTGGCACCGTCCCTGGCGAAGCTGCTCGTGGTTGGCCCGCCGGTACGACTGCGGCCCGCCGTACCGGCGCTTTTCACAACGGCTGCGGTGCGCGAGGGGCAGGTCGTTGGCGACCAGCAGGTACGCGTCGCGGCGTCGCTCCTCGGCGCTTTGCCGACGACGTTACGAACGGCGACCGCGTATGTGCGTGTGACCGCTGCCGGTGGGGTGCTGGTCGTCTTACGCAGTGGTGTGCAGGTCGATTTTGGCGACTCTTCTCTGCTTGAGGCGAAGGTTCTGGCGCTCTCAGCCGTCATGGACTATTACGCGCGGAAGCGTGTGGTGCCGGCCTACGTTGATGTGTCGGTGCCCGACCGACCGTTGGCGACTCCCAAACTGCCGACCTGAACACATGCGTTTCTTCTTCGTCGCGATTGACTCTGCTGAAAGGCCTCAGTATGCTAGCGTGAAGCTCGGTTCAAGCCGTGCGACAGGGTTGCAGAGGTGGTAAATGCGCTGCAAACTGCCGTAATGAACGAGTACCAACGAGTAAGCAAGAGCAACTCTCAGGTCGGGCTTGAGAGTGGACGGCCGGTCGTGACGGCGAGTCTCAACCAGTACAGGAGGGTGGCCACATGATGGACTCTTCCACGAATTACCTCGCCGTGATCAAGGTTGTCGGCGTGGGCGGTGGCGGCACGAATGCCGTCAACCGGATGGTCGACGCGGGGCTGCGCGGAGTCGAGTTCATCGCCGTCAACACCGACGCGCAGGCGCTGCAGATGTGTGACGCCGACGTAAAGATTCACATCGGCAGCAAAATCACACGCGGACTTGGCGCTGGCGCCAATCCGACGATCGGTTATCAGGCCGCGGTTGAGAGCAAAGATGAACTCCGCGACGCCATAAAGGGCGCCGATATGGTCTTCGTCACGGCGGGCAAGGGCGGCGGCACCGGTACCGGTGCCGCGCCGGTCATCGCCGAACTGGCGAAAGAATTGGGCGCTCTCACTGTTGGCGTGGTCACGCGACCATTCTCATTCGAGGGCAAGCGCCGGGCGCGGCAGGCTAGCGAAGGCATCCAGACCCTCAGCGAGAAGGTCGACACACTGATCATCATTCCTAACGATCGGCTCTTGCAGGTGGTTGAGCGGCGCACCAGCATCATCGACGCGTTCAAAGTTGCCGACGATGTCCTCCGTCAGGGCGTGCAGGGCATCACCGATCTCATCACGGTTCCCGGCCTCATCAACCTTGACTTTGCTGACGTGCGCACGATCATGAAAGATGCCGGTTCGGCACTCATGGGCATCGGCGTTGCCGGCGGCGAGAACCGCGCCGTCGAGGCGGCGCGGGCGGCCATCAGCTCGCCGCTACTCGAGGCGAGCGTCGAAGGCGCTCACGGCATCTTGCTCAACATTACCGGTGGCGCTGATCTCGGCCTGTTCGAAATCAACGAGGCGGCCGAGATCATCAATAGCGCTGCCGAGGCTGACTGCAACATCATCTTCGGGGCGGTCATCGATCCATCGCTGGGCGACGAGGTACGCGTGACCGTGATCGCCACAGGCTTCGATCGCGATGACGCTCGTGCCCCGGAGGTTGCTGTTGCCACCGAGGCGCCGGCCCAGCGTTCGCCCTTGTTCGCCAACGCCGACAAGCCGAAGTTCGACGTTGACGACGACGTGCTCGATATCCCCAGTTTTCTCAAAGACCGCTGAGCCTGACGTCGACACGTCGCCGGCTTTGGCGATCGCGAGGTTGCCTGCCCGCCGCCGCGAGGCGTGCGCCGGGCGGCGATTGCATTTACCCGCCACTTTGCCTATCCTCTATCGGCTGATCGGCTGGCTGATCGGCTGGCTGATCGGCTTGATCGGGATCGCGTGAAACTAAAACAACGCCATATCATCATTCTTTTGGTCGTGGTCGCCCTGTTGGCGGCCTCGGTCTTCTTCATCTATCCGCCGGGCAAGAAGACTCACCTCGGCCTCGATCTGCAGGGCGGCCTCGAGGTCGTCTACAAGGCGACCAAGCCGGACGGCGGTCGAGTGACCAGCGCCGAACTCAGCCAGGCAATTGCGATCATGAACCGGCGCGTAAACGGCATCGGCGTGACCGAGGCACAAGTGCAGAAGCAGGGATCAGACCAGATCTCTGTCGCTCTGCCCGGTGTCACCGACATTCAGCGGGCGCTGGCCATCATCGGCAAGACGGCTCAGCTCGAGTTTTACGATGATGGTCAGTCGCGGGTTGCTGGCCCGGCAGCCAGCATCGCCGACGTTGTGGCAGAAGCCAGGGCGCAGAGCAAATTCGCCATTTCGGCTGCTGACCTCAAGGCGCTTGCGAATCCAGTGGCGTCACAGCCGAGCGGCTGGAGCCTGGTTACAGCGCCTGCCGGTGCGTTGGGCAACACGTCGCCAGTTTATTTTATCTACAAGCGTCCGCCGGCAATGACCGGTTCGGCGATCAAAGATGCGAGCCAGAGCTTCGACAATAGTCAGCCTGATGTGCTCATCGATTTCACGACTAAGGGCGGCCAGCAGTTTGCCCAGATCACCAAAGAGCTGGCGTTCCGCGGTGCCCTGCAGCAGCAGAACCAGACATTTGCGATCGTTCTCGACAATACGCTCGAGAGCGATCCTTACGTCGACTATAAGCAGAACCCGCAAGGTATCACTGGTGGCAGTGCCGTGATCAGTGGCGGCAACATGACGGTCAGCACGGCTCAGGACCTGGCGCTGGTGCTGCGCACGGGAGCCTTGCCTGTCGCCCTGCAGCCGATTTACCAGCAGCAGGTGTCAGCGACCCTGGGCAAGGACTCGCTCAACGCCGGCCTCATCGCCGGCCTCGTCGGTTTTGCCGTGGTGCTCATTTACATGGTGTTCTACTACCGTTTCCTCGGCCTCATCGCCGACCTTGCTCTGCTCATCTATGCCGTCCTGCTCTGGGGTGTCTTCAACGCCGTGCCGGTTACCTTGTCTCTTCCGGGCATTGCCGGCATGATCCTGACCATTGGTGTGGCGGCCGATGCCAACGTTGTCATTTTTGAGCGCATCAAAGAAGAGGTGCGCTTTGGTAAGACGGTGCGATCGTCCATCACCAGCGGCTATTCTCGTGGCTTCAAGACGATTCTCGATGCCAACGTACTCACACTCCTCACAGCGTTGGTGCTGTTCTTGTTTGCGACGGCTCAGCCCAAAGGTTTTGCCCTGACGCTCATTTTGGGCGTGCTCGTGAGCATGTTCACCGCCATTGCCGCGACGCGGGCCATGCTCGGCTTGCTGAGCGACTATGAGTTCTTCAACAAGGCTTCGTTCATGGGCGTTAGCGCCGCCCAAATGGCGGCGGCAGCCGAAAGGCAAGCGGCCGATGAGCAGCTGCGCGGCACCGCTCTGCGCGGCGCTGCCCAGCGCGGCAGTTCGGCGCGTGGTGCTGCCAGCCGAGCGGCGCGCCGTGGCGCCGTGCCCAGCGCTGTCGGTGACGGCAACCCGCCAGCGGATGCGTCGTTGGCCGATGTTGACGATGGCGATGGCGTGACCGACGCCAGCTCGGCGGCCGTGCTCAGTCGCGGTGCGACTCCGTCTCGCTCGGTGGCTCCGCCTCGCCCGTCTTCATCCCGCCCATCGACGCGCAGTTCCGCGGCGCGCAAGAAAAAGAAGCGCAGGTAACCCATGGAGTGGTTTCGCAAGATCTACAAGTTTGACTACATGGGGCACAAGGCGTGGTGGTTCACACTGTCCGGGATCATCATTATCGCTGGTTTGGTCAGCCTCTTCGTGCGCGGCGGCGGCAACCCGACGCACGGACTCAACTACGGTATCGAGTTCAAGTCGGGCACGCTGATCGATGTAAGCTTTGCCAAGAGTTCGACGTCGCTGGCTGAAGTGCGCGCGGTGGTTTCTGGACAAGGGTATGCCGACGCCCAGATTCAGCAGGTCAAGCGCGTCGGCGGCGTCGGCTCGCAGGCTGGTTTTCAGATTCAGACGACGACGCTCTCGGTGACGCAACAAAACGCTCTCAAAACGGCACTCAATAAAGCGTTCACTATTCTCACCGACGCCAAAGGTAATCAATCGTTCACGCTACAGACGGTGGGACCAACGTTCGGGCGCGAGATCGTCTCCTCGTCGTGGAAGGCCGCCATCTTCGCTCTGCTGCTCATTCTGGTGTACGTTTCGATTCGCTTTGAGTGGAAGTTCGCTGTTGGCGCCATTGCGGCTGAGTTTCACGACCTGCTGGTCGTGGTTGGCGTGTACTCACTGACCGGCCGCCAGGTTACCACGGGGACGCTCGCCGCCGTGTTAACGATTCTCGGCTACTCGCTGTACGACACCGTGATCGTCTTCGACCGCATTCGCGAGAACGCGCCGCGCATGCCGCGTGTGCGCTTTGGCGACATGGTCAATCGCTCGATCTGGGAGACGCTGACACGTTCCATGAACACGACGATGATCACGTTGTTGCCGGTGGTTGCGCTCTTGCTCTTCGGCGGTACAACGCTGACCGACTTTGCCTTTGCACTCTTGATTGGCGTAGTTTCGGGCGCTTACTCATCGATCTTCGTTGCCAGCCCCATTTTGACGTTGCTCAAGGAGCGCGAACCGCAGCATCGCAAGCTCATCGCTCGCTCAACTGCACAGCCTGACTGAACCTTCTCGACCGCGATCGGCTTACGCCCTCAGCGTTCGTTCCAGGCGATAACTCTCAAGTACCGTGCCAGCCTGACCTGGACCTGGGCTTGAGTTTTTTGGGCGCCTGAAGTCTCTCTGAGAGCCTTACCCGCAGTCGGCCGGCAGGCTCTTTACATCCCGCCGTCGCCGGCCTAGATTGCCATCCGCACGGCAGGAGTTGAGTGCCGCAAACAGCTGGCCGCACAGGCCATCGGGTGGGGGTCAGTCCGCAGTGTCAACGTTCAGTATCCAGGGAGAATTAGCATCGACCATGCTTCACGTAGAGTGTCACGAGAGTAGTCCGGGGCTACTGATTGTGGCGCTCACGGGAATCTGTGACTTCGATACGGTGCCGCAGATCGACAGCTACCTGCGTCGTCGCTATGGCCCGTTCCACTTTCGTCGTCATTTGCTGTTTGACCTCGAGGGCGTGACGATGATCGACTCGTCGTTCGTGGGCTTTCTGATGGGTGTGATGCGCAGGTTGCGCCTTGAGCACAAAGAACTGGTGCTCGCTCGTCCGCGAGGCGACGTACGTCGCGTCCTGAGCTCTTGGTTGGACTGGCGAACGTGGTACCGGTGTACGAGGTTCTCGGCGAAGCTGAGGCGGCTCTTCTGACGTCACCGCGAGCGCTCATACCGCCGACGTTCTGCGTTACGCCGTCATTGCCCTGACAGCAGACTGGGCATAAAGCTGGCAGCCACATCCGGCCCGAGGACAAGCGACCGGAGCCAGAGTACCGCTTGTCGGCTAACTGGCTCGCCGCACGTGCTGCAGCTCAGTCGCATCGGCTTCCATGCGGCGCGCCGCCATGACGCGCGCCTGGAAGGCTTTCATGCGGCAGGCGTCGCTGCAGTACTTCTTTGCCGGGTTGGCGGTGACGAACTCGCGGCCGCACGGTTCGTACGCACACGTCCGCGTCGTTTCTTCACGATGACGGGTCTTGCGGGCTGTATGGTGGTAGTCGTCCTGCCAGCCGCCGCCATGCAGCGCGCACACCGACGAAGGGTTGTACGCCGACAGCCGGGTGCCACAACCTTCAACCCTGCAGACTCGACCCGATCCGTATGTCTTGGTTCGCAGCATCTGATCGGCCACACTGTGGAGGCCTCGCCCCCGTAGCGACTTCGAGCTTCGAAATTCCATCTCTTCTACTCTCCATGCTGGTCAGACGCGCCGTCTGACGACGAGCGTGTCGCCCTAGCTGCCATACCGGCGACCTCAAGGCACGACCACTCTGACCGCCTCACTGCGGGTGGGGTAGATGCCAAAGATACGGTTGAGGCCGGTGATCTCAAAGATTCTGACGATGTTGTCGTCGGCGCAGACGATGTCGAGTGTGCCTTCGGACGGGCGCACCCGTTTCGCACCGCTGACAAGAACGCCGAGTGCCGTGGAATCAATAAAAGTGACCTTGCCCAGATCGACGATGATGTGGTGCATGCCTTGGTCGATGGCGTCGAGAAGAACCTCTTTGAAGCGCGGCGCCGAGTAGATGTCGATCTCGCCCTCGAGAACCAGCACAGCGGTGACATCGCCGTGCTTCTCGAGTTCGACATGAAACTGCGGCCTGTCTTCCATCGACGTCCCCTTGTCTCGTCTCGGCTACACCGC
>JBKQWK010000241.1:0-6084 GCA_052139595.1 Thermoleophilia bacterium
AGCCGGCCATCAATCCGGTGCCGCGACAGATGATTGCCGTGGCTACACGCGCGGTGCTGCCCGCCGGTCATCTGCGCGTCACCGTGAGCATTCCCGGCGGGGAGGAGGTTGCTCGGCGCACGTTCAACCCACGCCTCGGTGTCGTCGGCGGTCTCTCGATCCTGGGCACGTCGGGCCGCGTGATCCCCAAGTCTGAAGATGCCTGGTTGCGCTCCCTGCTGCCGCAAGTCGACATGGCGCTCGCCGCCGGCTGTGAAACGCTGTTCGTGGCTTCTGGTCGCTTTGGTGAGCGCGTCGCGCGTGAGCTGTACGGTGCTGACGAGACGGCCATCGTTGAGTGCGCCAACTTCGTCGGCGAGCTGTTCGACTACTGCGTTGACGCCGGGGTGCCGCGCGTGGTGCTGATTGGCCATGCTGGCAAGCTCACCAAGGTTGCGGCTGGTCTGTGGAACACCCACAGCCGTTACGGCGACGCGCGGCTGGAGACAGTGGCGGCCCTGGCCGCCGCCGCCGGAGCCGCGCCGCCGCTCGTTGCCCAGCTTCTCGATCTACCGACCGTTGAAGCAGCGACGGAGGTGCTGGCCAGCGCCGGCTTGAATGATGTCTGGGACGATGTTGCCGAGCGCGTCGTGCGCCGGGCGCGAGAGCGCCTGGCGCGGCGTCGCGCCGACCGCGAAGGTATGCGTGTCGATTGTGCTGTCGTGGCCTACAGCGGTGAAGTTCTCGGCCGCTCGGCGGCGCTGCGCGCCGCGCCAGCGGCCGCCGCCGGCGTGACGCGGCTCGTCGGCACTCGACCTGCGGCCGCCGACGCTCGGCCGGCAACTCTGAGCCTGACGGTTGTTGGCACCGGCCCCGGTGGCGCCGACTGGCTGCCGTCGGCCGCTTGGCGCGCCATTCGCGGTGCTGACGTCGTCGTCGGCGGCCGGCGGCAACTGGCCTCGTTTGCGCCGCCGGGAGTGGAGCGCGTCGTCATTGGCGCTGACATGAACGAACTCGCTGCCACCCTGCGATTGCAGAGCGGTCGGCGCGTTGTCGTGCTCGCCAGCGGCGATCCCGGCTTCTACGGCATCGCCGCCACCCTGCGTCGCCTTTTGCCGGTAGCAGAGATCGTCATCCTTCCGGGCATCAGCTCGGTTCAACTGGCCGCCGCCCGACTTGGCCGCTCGTGGCACGACGTGCATTTTGCCAGCGCTCACGGCACCGAGCTCGCCGCAGTCATCTCGGCGGTGCGGCGCTACGAGCGCGTGTTCGCCTTGACTGATGCCGCGAACACGCCGCAGGCACTGGCGGCGGCGCTGGCGGACGTTGACGCTGACCTCGCGCTGACGGTGCTGGAGCGTCTTGGGCTGCCCGACGAGCGCATCACCGGCGGCTCGCCGGCGGCGATCGCCGCCGGCACGTTCGCCGCCCTGGCGGTCGTTTTCATTGAGCATGAGGAGCACGAATGATCGTTCCCGACTCGAGCGCATCGCAGCGGCGATTCCTGGCAGACGACCGGTTGCCGTCGGCCGATGTTGACGTGGTGGCGCCGGGCCTGCCCGATGATCTCTTTGCCCGCGGTGCGGCGCCCATGACCAAGGCCGAGGTACGGGCGCTGACCATGGCTCTGGCGCGCCTGCGCGTTGGCGACCGGGTGCTCGACGTCGGCGCCGGCACGGGCAGCCTGAGCGTTGAAGCGGCGCTCCTTTGCCGGCAAGGTGAGGTCGTCGCGGTCGAACGCCAGTCGGCCGCGCTTGAGCTGCTGCGGGTCAATGTCGACCGCTTTGCCCTGACTAACGTCACCGTGGTGGACGGCGTGGCACCGACCGCATTCACCGGCCTGGGATCGTTCAACCGCATTTTGATCGGTGGCAGTGGTGGCCAGCTGGAGGCGATCCTGACGGCGCTGCCCGGGCTGCTGCGCAGTGGTGGCCGGGTGGTCGGCAATGCCGTCTGTCTGGAGACGCTGGCGACCATGGCGGCGGCGCTGCGCCGGCCGCCCTGGATCGGCTTCACCTGCAGCCAGATCAGCATCTCGCGCGCGGTACCAGCGGGACCGCTGCTGCGCTTCGAGGCACTCAACCCGGTCTGGGTGATCGCTGCCGATTTGGCCGGCGGAGACGTGCTTGAGTCGGCGGATCAACGATGACCACTATGATCTACGGCGTCGGTGTGGGTCCCGGTGATCCCGATCTGCTGACGGTGCGTGCGGTCGCGGTTTTGCATTCGGTGGGAGCCGTGATGGCGCCCCTGGCGCGGGCCGGCGGCGAGAGCCTGGCGCTGGCCATTGCTCGAACACACCTGCCGGCAAACTGCGAAGTTCTCACGACGCACATGCCCATGACCGAGGATCGCGCCGCGCTGGAGGCGGCCTGGGATGCGGCGGCGGCGGCGCTGCTGCGCCACGCCGCCGCCGGCGTGCCGGTCGCCTTCATCACGCTCGGCGACGCCATGCTCTACAGCACCTGGAGCTACGTACTGCAGGCGATCGGCCGGCGCGATGCGACGGCCGCGGTCGAGACGGTGCCCGGCATTACCGCCATGTCTGCCTGCGCGGCCACCGTGGGTCGGCCGCTGGCCGAGGGCCGTGAGCCGCTGCTGGTCTGGCCCGATGCCCCGCCGGCGGATGTTGCCGCCTTACTGGCGCTGGCTCCCAACCTCGTCTTCATGAAAGCCGATCGCCATCTCGCAGCTCTGGCTCAGGTCGCTGAGAGCGCCGGGGTTGAGCCCGTCGCTGTGCGCCGGGCTTCGCAGGCCGGCGCTCACTCGACCACCGACCTGCGCTCCTGGGCCGGCGAGCACGACTACTTTACGACGGTGCTCATGCATCGGCGGGCAGAGCACACGGCGCCGTCGGCGCCGCCCGGCTCGCCGTCGGCGGCGGGCCACGGGCCGGCGTTTGCCGGCGCGGTCGCTGCTCCGGCGTCGCCTGGCACAGCAGCGACAGCGCCCGCCGCCGTCACCGCCGCCGCGACGTCTGTGCCTGACGCTGAGGAGGCACCCTCATGATCTGGTTTGTCGGTGCTGGCCCTGGTGATCCCGAACTCATCACTGTCAAGGGCCGGCGGTTGCTTGAATCGGCCGACGTCGTCATCTATGCCGGCTCGCTGGTGCCCAGGACAGTACTCACCTGGACGCGGTCGAGTTGTGTCTGCCACGACAGCGCCACGCTGCATCTGGACGAACAGGTGCAGCTCATGGTGGAGGCGCATGCGGCCGGCCGTCAGGTCGTGCGCCTGCACACCGGCGACCCCAGCCTGTACGGCGCGATCGGTGAGCAGATGCGGGCTCTCGACGAGCGTGGCATCGCCTATGCGGTGGTGCCCGGTGTGAGTTCGTTTGTGGCCGCTGCCGCGGCCCTGCCGGCCGAACTCACGCTGCCGGGCGTTTCGCAGACGGTCATCATCACCCGGCAGGCGGGGCGTACGCCGGTGCCGGCGGGGCAGGATCTGGCCTCGCTCGCCGCCCACCGCGCCACCATGGCGGTGTTCCTGTCGGCGGGCCACCTGGCCGAGACTGTGGCCGCCTTGCGTGAGCACTATCCGGAGCAGACGACAGTGGCTATCGTGCAGCGTGCCAGCTGGCCCGAAGAGAAGGTGGTGCGTGGCACGCTGGCGACGATCGTTGCCCAGGCGGTTGCGGCTGGCGTTGAGCGCACGGCGATGATCCTCGTCGGCGATGTGCTGCGCAACGAGGGGCAAGCGTCGTTGCTGTACGACCGCAGTTTCACGCACGGGTATCGCGAGGGCGAAAGTGGCGAGGGCGAAAGTGACGAGCGTGAAGGCGGCGAGCGTGAAGGCGACGTGGCCGCAGGCGCTGCCGCCGCCGCAACCAGCGACGAGGCCGGGGAGCCGCTGTGATCGCGGTTACGCGGCCGGGTCCGATTGCCATCGTCGCTGTGGCCGACGAAGGTGCGCATCTCGGGCTCGGTCTTGCCCGCCGGTTCACCGATCCTGAGCGGGTGACGCTCTGGGCGGCCAGGCCCTACGTCGCAGCGGCGCAAGTCTACGAGGGTTCGCTGAGCGATCTCGTCGGCTCGCTCTGGTCTGACCACGCCGCCATCATCGGCATCATGGCGAGCGGAATCATGGTGCGCTCGCTGGCGGCGCATGTTGGCTCGAAGCTGAGCGACCCGGGCATCGTTGTCGTTGACGACGCCGGCCGGTTTGCGATCAGCCTGCTCTCGGGCCACGAGGGTGGCGCCAATCGTTTAGCGGAACAGGTGGCAGCCGAGCTGAACGGCGTCGCCGTGGTGACCACCGGCAGCGAGGCACGCCGGCGGCTGGTCGTCGGCGTCGGCGCCCGCAAGGGCGTCAGCGAGCATCAGGTGCTGGCGGCAATTGACGAAGCGTTGCTCGCTGCCGGCAAGGGACGCGCCGACGTGCGCGCCCTCGCTACTATAGACATGAAGCGTGCCGAAGCCGGCATCCTGGCCGCTGCCGAGCGGCTGGCAGTGCCGGTGCAGATCATCGACCGGGAGCGCATCCGTGCTGTACAGGACGTCCTGCGCCAACCGGGTTTCGTCGAAGAGATCACAGGGGTGGCAGCAGTATGCGAACCGGCGGCGATGTTGGCCGGCGTCCAGACGAAACTTCTCGCGCCGAGGATCGTGCGCGATGGGGTGACGGCGGCGTTGGCTCAGGACATCTGTGGCTTGTCGGTCTGGGACCAGGCGGACGAGATCATTTGACGGCGGCGGCGGCGGCGGCTTTGGCCGCCGCCGAAGTCGTCGTCGGCTACAGACCGTACCTTGATCTGGTCGCGGACCTGGTGACTGAAAAGCGCCTGGTCGCCAGCGGCATGCGTCAGGAGACGGCGCGCGCGGCAGCGGCCGTCGCCGCGGCGACGGCCGGCGCGCGCGTGGCCGTGGTCAGCACCGGCGATGCCGGCGTGTACGGCATGGCCGGTCTCGTGCTCGAGCTGCTCCCCGAGGGCACGCCGGTGACGGTCGAGGTCGTGCCCGGCGTGACGGCCGCCAGTGCCGCCGCCGCTTGCTTGGGCGCGCCACTGATGAACGACTTTGCCGTGATCAGCTTGAGCGACCTGCTCACGCCACTCGATCTCATTGAGCGGCGACTTAGGGCCGCCGCCGACGGCGACTTCGTCATTGCTCTCTACAACCCGCGCAGCAGCAAACGTCATGAGCCGCTGCGGCGGGCGCTGACGATCCTGCGTGCCCACCGGGCGCCGGCCACCCCCGTCGGCTTGGTGCGCAACGCCTTGCGCGACGGGCAGCGTGCGCAGGTCACTTCGCTCGCCGCCGTACGTGAGGACGACGTCGACATGATGACCGTGCTCATCGTCGGCAACAGCGCTACACAGGTACGTGACGGCCGCATGATCACACCACGGGGGTATCAGACATGATCCTTGTGCTGGGAGGGACGAGCGATGCCCGTGACCTGGCAGCGGAGTTGCGCCGTGCCGGCTACAAGGTGCTCCTCAGTGTCGTCAGTGAGTATGGCGCGCGTCTAGCGCAGGTTGATGCGTCCGGTGTGCGCAGTGGCGCTCTTGACGAGACGACGCTTGAACCGCTGCTGGACGAGGTACAGGCCGTGGTCGACGCCACCCATCCGTTTGCCGAGCAGATCTCGGCGCTGGCCGCGGCCGCCTGCGGCCGCCGCGGCCAGCCTTACCTGCGCTATGAGCGGCCGAGTACGAAGCTGCCAGCCGGCGTCATCCGCGCCGCCGACGCAGCGACAGCGGCGCGGCTGGCCGTGAGCCACGCCCACTCCGGGCCGATCCTGCTCACCGTAGGCAGCAAGACTGTGGCCACATACGTTGCCGCCGCCCGGGCTGCCGGCGTGCGCGTCGTCGCCCGTGTACTGCCGACGCCGGCGTCGCTGCAGGCGTGTACCGACGCCGGCCTCGAACCCGCTGACATCATCGCCATGCAGGGACCTTCAAGCGTGGCCCTCGACGAAGCACTGCTGCGCCATCTTGGCGCCACCGTGCTCGTAATGAAGGACAGCGGCGAAGCAGGTGGCGTGAGCGCCAAGCTCGCTGCTGCCGAGCGGGCGGCAGCGACGGCGATCGTTGTCATGCGGCCGAAGAGCGCTGGCGCCGGCGAGCCGGCGTTGCCTACGGCAACGCCGGCCGATGTGC
>JBKQWK010000242.1:0-3167 GCA_052139595.1 Thermoleophilia bacterium
GCGATCGACTTCAGCATGACGTGCGGGACGCGCTAGTAGACGAAGCCGCGGCGAACGTCGTGCGAGTAGGCCGAGGTGGCCGGCGGGACGCCGGTCAGTTCGGCTTCGCGCTTCGCGCCCTCGGGCGAGTCCGCCAGCGCGTAGAACGGGAAACGCGCGCCCATGAGGCGCGAGCGGGCAAGCGCGAGTGCAACACGGCTCGTGTCAGCCGTAATCCATCGACGTCCGTGCTTCTCAGCGACTGCAGCAGTTGTGCCGCTGCCGCACGTGGGGTCAAGAACTAGGTCGCCGGGGTCCGTCGCCATAAGGAGGCACCGCTCGATGACGCTCGTCGAGGTTTGCACGACATAGTCCTTGTCGGGCTCGCCGCGAACATCCGTCCAGACATTGCTCAGGTAGGTGAAGGGGATGTCATCGATGAAACGCTTGTAGATGCGGTGTCCCGCTCGGGGCATGAAGCGACCGGCCGTGTGTAGCCGGAGCATTCCTTCCAAGTCCGTCTTCCAGTGGAGATTGCCTCCACATGTCAGAACTATCCCGTCGGGTAGCCGGATGTCATCTGAGAAACCTGGCCCGTCCGATGTTACGTCCCCAGTCGTGAAGACCCGCGCTCCCTCCGGGAGGGTCGCGGGATTATCCTTCTCGGCGGTCTTGAGTCTTCGCACCGATCCGTCCGGCAACTCGACGTTTGCGTACTCCCTTGCACCTTCCTCGCCCACTTCCTTCTCTGTCACGAGCGCGCGGTGCTTGACCACGGTTTTGTCGCGTGCGTACCAAGCGAGGAAGTCCGTGAGGTTTGGCAGCAGCGAGGTCGACTGTCCGGAGGTCTTCTTGAAGGTAATCAGGCTGACGAAGTTCTCGCTCCCGAACACCTCGTCCATCACCGCCCGCACCAGGTGCACGTTCTCGTCCCCGATCTGCACGAAGATGCTGCCCGTCTCACTGAGCAGCTCTCGGCTCACCACCAGGCGGTCGCGCAGGTAGGCGAGATACGAGTGGATGCCCAGCTCCCAGGTGTCGCGGAACGCCTTGATCTGCTCGGGCTGGCGAGTGGCGTCCTCGGCCTTGCCGTCCTTGACGTCGCGCTTGCGCGTGCTCACCTGCCAGTTGCTGCCGAACTTGATGCCGTAGGGCGGGTCCATGTAAATCATCTGGACCTTGCCCTTGAGGCCCTCCTTCTCGGCCAGCGAGGTCATCACCAGCAGCGAGTCGCCGAGGATCATGCGATTGGCCCAGTTCTGCTCGTGGCGGTAGAACTCGACGAGCTCCTGGAACTCGATGCCGTCGTAGTCGTTGAAGAGCGTCATCTCGGGCTCGGGCTCGCCCTTGCGCGCCGTGTCGCGCAGGTTCTCGATGATCACCTGCGGCAGGATCTTCTCCTGGATGTAGATGGGCACGACCGGCACCGCGAGGGGCTGCCGGTCCTGCTCGTCCTTGCCCTGCCAGACGAGCTGCGGATCGAGCGACGGGTCACGGGGGTAGAGCATCGTGGTGGGCTGCGCTTCGTCACCCTCGACGAAGCCGCGCAGCTCGTTGGTGGGGATGTTGGCGCGCTTGTCCTGGTGGCGCAGGGCGTCGACGGGCTTGGGGCCATTGGGTTTATTGGCTCGTGGCATCAGTCCGGCTCCTCATCCACCAACGGCGCCAGAGCGTCTCGCAAGGGTGGCAGCTCGGTGTGCACCACGGCCCACACGACCTGGTAGTTGATGTCCCAGTAGTTGTGGACGATGCGATGGCGCATGCCGACCACCTTGGGCCAGTCAATCTCCGGGTGCTCCCGCTTGAACTCGTCGGAGAGATACCGAGCCGATTCCCCAACGTTCTGCACTGACGCCGCGACGGACTTGCGCGTGCGCCTGTCGGCCGTGAACCGACCGCGATCGTAGCCTTGAGAGAAGTCGATCGCGTCGTCGATCTCGACCAGCATCCGCATCACGAGAGCGAGATCGTCAGGCTGCATAAAGCTCCTCCACGTCACGCTGCAACGCCTTCTTCATGTGGGGGTTGAGGAACTCAACCTCGACAAGATCGATCGTACGGCCGCCGAAAAGCTCCGCCAGCTCGTCGAAGATCGGCAGGATGTCCACGTCATCCGGCGCGTCCGGGTCGAACTCGACCAGGACGTCGACGTCACTGTCAGGGCTGAAGTCATCGCGAAGCACCGAGCCGAAGAGCGCGAGGCGCTTCACGGCACGGCGACGGCAGATGGCCGCCAACTCATCTTGCGAGAACTCGACACGAGCTCTGCTCATAGCTCCTCTACCTCCTTGGGGCTTCGTTCGTCATCGGCTGCATACACGGTCCTCGCCTCAGCGAGGATCTCGTCACGAATGTAGCGCACCGACTGCCCGTGCATCACGTCGGCCTTTCGTCCAATCAGCGCCGACATCTCATCATCGAAGCCAAACACCTTCCAGCCCGAGGGCGCTCCCGGACCGAACTCCACCATCATGTCGACGTCGCTGTCGGGACCGAAATCGTCGCGCAGCGCTGGGCCGAAGAGACGGATGCTTTTCATATGGTACTTGCGGCAGGGCTTCTCGAGCGCTCGCGGCTGGACGTTGAAGAGGGCGAGAAAGCGCTCCTCGGCCGCTGCGTCGACGCGGTCGCGGATCTCGTCGCGCATCAGCGCCACATACAGCATGTCGTTGTGGTGCGTCATGCTCCGACCGCCTCAAACCCGAGCTGACCGGGCACGGCTGACTGCTCCGGCCGTTCCAGCCACTCGCGGCCGTCCAGCTCGCGCCCCGTCTCTTTGCGACGCACGCCACCCCACTGCTTGAAGGTGAAGGGCACGCCGGCGGCCACGCACTGATCGCGCACCGACCGCACCCAGTCGATGTGCAGGGGTCGCGCGCCCGGGCCCGACTCGCCGCCGAGAATCACCCAGGCGATGCCGCTGAGGTCGAGCTGGTCGACCGGGCCAAGCAGCGGCTCGAGCACGAGGTACCTGACGGCCGCGCCGGTCTGGCGGAGCCAGTCAGCGCGGCCGCGATGCGCATCATCTTCGACCGTCGCGCCTGCCCAGATGTTGGCCGGCCACGGCAGGCGCGAACTCATCGCAGCGAGCCGTTCCGGTCGCTTGGTGAGCAGATGAAAGCAGTGCTGAGGGGAGCGCACCATGACATCGAAGATGCGGGCAATGAACTCATCAGGCACCTCATCGT
>JBKQWK010000243.1:0-3594 GCA_052139595.1 Thermoleophilia bacterium
AACCTGATCTGCCGCGTGTGATGGATTGCCGCGGTGCTTCGCGCGGCATGGGGTTGAGAGGAGCGGAGACAACCGCGCCGGCAGGTACGGCCATCACAATCGCGAAGGAGTTGTGATGGCGCGCGAAGGTTCCCTCAGGCTGATTGGAAACCAGCCGTTGAGTGTAAAGGCATAAGGGAGCTTGACTGCGAGACCTACAAGTCGAGCAGAGACGAAAGTCGGGCTTAGTGATCCGGCCGTGGAAAGTGGAATCGCGGTCGCTCAACGGATAAAAGGTACTCCGGGGATAACAGGCTTATCCTCCCCAAGAGTCCACATCGACGGGAGGGTTTGGCACCTCGATGTCGGCTCATCGCATCCTGGGGCTGAAGTAGGTCCCAAGGGTTGGGCTGTTCGCCCATTAAAGCGGTACGTGAGCTGGGTTCAGAACGTCGTGAGACAGTTCGGTCCCTATCTGCTGTGGGCGTTGGAGATTTGAGAGGGGCTGTCCCTAGTACGAGAGGACCGGGATGGACAGACCGCTGGTGTATCTGTTGTCGTGCCAACGGCATTGCAGGTTAGCTACGTCTGGAAGCGATAACCGCTGAAAGCATCTAAGCGGGAAGCGCGCCTCGAGATGAGATCTCCCACCATCTAGAATGGGTAAGGGCCCGGGTAGACTACCCGGTTGATAGGCTGGATGTGTAAGCGCAGTAATGTGTTCAGCAGACCAGTACTAATTGCCCGAGGGCTTGACTTTGAACTACCCACGCACACTATGCAGTTTTCAGGAGTCCGCGCTGGCGCCGGCACTGAAAGTTTGGCGCGCATGCGCCGCACGTTTTCGGTGGCTATGGCGGATGGGTCACACCTCTTCCCATTCCGAACAGAGAAGTTAAGCCCTCCAGCGCCGATGGTACTTCAGGGGAAGCCCTGCGGGAGAGTAGGACGCCGCCGAATTAGTTTCGCAAGAGGCCCGCTGAGCCGGAATGGTTCAGCGGGCCTCTTGCGTTCTCGGTTTTGTCTCGTGATCGTCGCCGCCTCTCTGGCTGTGCTAGCCTTTGTGTGCAGGCTCTGGCGCGGGGGCGTGTGGCTTTGGCCGCGGTGGCCGCCCGGCGTCGTGATCGGCGCCGGCTGTTGTCGTGTGGGACACAGATGTGAGGGGGCGTGATGGACCGAATGGTTGACGAAAGTGACGCGTCGGCGAACGAAGGCGATGCGCTGGCTGAGGAACGTGACGTGCTGGCACGAGAAGGCGATGCGCTAGCTGACCATGGTGGCGTGTCTGGCGACGCAGTGGTGGTACGCGCCAGTGACGATGTTGATGGCTTGCGGCGCCTTGGCATCGTCGCAGGGCTTGATAGTAGCGACCGGGGTTACGAGCAGGTGCTGGCTTCCTGGGGGGCTTTTGTCGGCGCTGAGATGATTGGCGGCATCGTGCTTGAACAGATGAGTGACATGGCGGTGGTGAACTGGTTGTCGGTGAAACCTTCGTGGCGGCGACACGGCGTCGCCAGTCGCCTTTACGCTGCGCTGGAGGCTGAGGCTGAGGGTCGCGAGATTACTGAGTTGTACGCCACCGCGAGGGCGGCATCGTTTTTCAGGCGACACGGGTTCGTCGAGGTTGAAGCCGGGCACCGGCGGGACGTGCTTCTGGCCACGTGCCCGCAGTGTAAACAGTACGGGCACACGTGCACGCCGTTGCCGGTGGTCAAGAGAATAGACTGAAACGCAGAGAAGGGGGGCGTATGGCGCGGGCGAGGCTGCAGTACCTTTCGGAGGCGGAGCGCGCCTTCATCCACGGACAAACGGTACGCGTTCTGGAAGAGGTCGGGGTTGCCTATAACACGCCCACGCTGACAGGGCTGCTACAAGAGGCGGGGGCTGCTGTGGACGCTGAGGGCCTGACCGCCAAGCTTCCGTGGGATCTGGTTGAGCGCTGTCTCAAGATGGTGACTCACGACATACTCCTGGCCGGGCGCGACCCGGCGTATGACTGCTGGATCAACGGTGATGGCATCGTTTACACAAGCGATGGTGCCGCGACCTTCATGCTGGACGACCTGACCGGCGAGCGGCACGTTGGTACGCGGGCAGATCTGGCCCGGATGATGCGGCTCTACGACGCCATGCCCGAAATCGATTTCACCTGGGCAACGATCACCCCCAATGACGTGGACGCTCGTGTCGGCAACCTCGAGATGGCGCGGATCAGCTTCGAAAACTCACGCAAACATGTGCAGGACGAGGTTCTCTCGCCGGACCAGGTACCGGTGTTCGTCGAGATGCTGGAGGCGATCGCCGGCGCGCCGCTCAGGCAGCGGCCGATCTACTCAGTGACGAACTGCACGATAGCTCCGTTGCAGCACGATCGCGGAATGACCGAAGCGCACGTCCTGCTTGCTCAGGCGGGCGTACCGATTTTTGTCTTGCCGATGGCGCAGATGGGAACCACGGCGCCGATGAGCGTCATCGGCACGAGCATCCTCAACATGGCCGAGCTGTTGAGCGCCATCGTCCTGTTTCAGCTTGCTGCGCCTGGGTGTGCCATGGTGAGCGCAGTTGGCTCGGCAGCGGCAGAGATGCGTAGCGGCCTGTATTTGTGTGGTGCCCCCGAAGATGGCCTGATCAACGTGATCTGCATCGAGATGAGCCACTTTTACGGCTTGCGGGCGCAGGGGAGTGCCGTGAGCTGCGACGCCAAGGCGTGCAACCTGCAAGCGGGCGTAGAGGGCGCAGTCACGGGCATGGCCAGTGCTCTGGCTGGGGCCGATGCGATTCTCGCCTTTGGCCTTCTCGACAGCGCCCAGACGGCGAGCCTCGCGAAGACGGTTCTCGATGCGGATACCGTGACCGCCATCGAACGCTTCGTGCGCGAAGACCCCGTCGATGCTGCCGCGGCGCTTGTTGATGACATCGTCGCCGTCGGCATAGGCGGTCATTTTCTCGGTCGCAGGAGCACGCGTGAACGGCAGCACAGTGGCGAACTTTGGCAGCCACACTTGTGGCAGCGCGGCCCGTTCGAACAGTATGCGACGACAAGTCTTGTTCGGGATGCCGCCGCGCGGGCCGAAGAGCTGATCGCCGGCAACGATGTGCCGCCGCTGCCGGATGACGTGCAGCGGCACATCGAAGGCTTGATCAAGCGGTATCTGGCCAGCAAAGAGTAGGGGTGGCGGCTGCCCCGGACGACGTTGAGTGTCCGGGGCGGACGCTGGGGAATCCCGCCGGCGTCTGCCACTCGCGTGAGGGCAGGAGGCGATCAGTGCGGAATGGGAGATGTCGATGAACGCCGCGAGCGAAGTCATAGCGCGTCGCAATGGGCGAGCTGGTGAGCTGGTGTTGCGCCGCAGTGGGCAAGACCTGGAAGTGGTGAGCAACGGCACCTTTCTCATCTCGACCGCCAACGACTGGAGCAGCCGAGCGATGGTGGCGGTCGCTCTGCCCAAGTTACGGGGGCGGCAGATTGACATGCTCATCGGCGGCCTCGGCCTTGGTTTTGCGCTGGATGAAGCATTGCGCGCCGAACAGGTGCGCAGCGTTGTCGTCGCCGAGCTTGAACCGGTGATTGTCGGGTGGTTTGAGCGCTACGGCGGCGCGCGCGCCGAGCAGGCG
>JBKQWK010000244.1:0-5926 GCA_052139595.1 Thermoleophilia bacterium
CCCCGCGTCTGGCCGCACGTGTCGCCTGGTCTGCGCACGGCCGCCGAGCTGCGTCTGCAGTATCCCTACTTGAGCTTGCAGGAGCTCGGCGAACAGGCTCAGCCACCGCTGAGCAAGTCGGCCCTCAACCATCACTTTCGCCGGCTTCTCGCCTTGGCTGCCGAGCAAGCGGACACCGGTCGTTGATGCATCGGCTATAATCGCGAAGGCGGTCTCGATCCGTGCCGGCGCGTAGCGGCGGCACATAAGCGTCTCGGCCGCCGTGACAACAGCGAGCGTGGCGTCGGCCCGGGTTTTACCGCAGACTCAGACTGGTTTTCCAAGGCGGGCGCGCGGTGAGATGCGTTGGGTATCCTTTTGCGAACCTTCGGGAGGGCATGATGAGCGTACGGGTAGGCGTTAACGGGTTTGGCCGCATAGGTCGGCTGGTCGTGCGGGCGGCCATCGAGCGGGGCGCCGACATCGAAGTTCTGGCCATCAACGATCTCACCGACGCCAAGACGCTCGGTTACCTGTTCAAGTACGATTCCGTGCACGGGCCGTTCCCGGGTACAGTCGAAGTCGAAGACGACGCTTTGGTCATTAACGGTCGGCGCGTGCGTGTGATCAGCGAGACTGACCCAGCGAAACTGCCCTGGAAAGAGCTCGGTGTCGACGTCGTGATCGAGTCGACCGGTCGCTTCACCAAGCGTGATGCTGCCGCTCTGCATCTCGTTGCGGGCGCGCAAAAGGTGATCATCTCGGCGCCGGCCAAGGATGCCGACGTCACCATCGTGCTTGGCGTCAATGATGAGATGTACGACAAGAGCAAGCACCACGTCATCAGTAACGCCAGCTGTACGACGAACTGTCTGGCGCCGGTGGCCAAGGTGCTAGTCGACAACTTCGGTATTGAGCGTGGCTTCATGACCACGATCCATGCCTACACCAACGATCAGCAGGTGCTCGACTTTCCGCACAAGGACCTGCGCCGCGCTCGTGCTGCCGCCGTGTCGATCATTCCGACGACCACTGGCGCCGCGCGGGCCATATCGCTCGTGATTCCCGAGCTCGAGGGTCGTCTCGACGGGTTCGCCCTCCGTGTGCCGGTGGCAGACGGGTCAATCACCGACGTGGTGGCCGAGCTGCAGCGGGAAGCTACGGTGGATGAGATCAACGCGGCCATGAAAGCGGCATCTGAGAGTGGCAAGATGAAGGGCATCCTGCAGTATCAGACCGACCCCATTGTCAGTCGTGACATCATTGGCACCAGTTACTCCTCGGTTTTCGACTCGGCGCTGACCATGGCTAAAGGCACGATGGTCAAGGTCATCTCGTGGTACGACAACGAGTGGGGTTACTCGTGCCGGCTGGTTGATCTCGTCGAGCGCGTCCTTTAGCGGTCAACCGGGCTCGCGCCCAGGTAAGGAGACAAGCGACGCCATGAAACGCTCGCTGATGGACTACCCGCTGGCCGGCAAACGCGTTCTCGTTCGTGTCGACTTCAACGTTCCTCTCGACGGCGAGCAGGTGGCCGACGACACGCGGATTCGCGCTGCTCTACCGACGCTGCAGTATCTGCTTGGGCAAAACTGTGCGCTGGTGCTCATGTCGCATCTTGGTCGCCCGCGGGGAGAGGTGGTTCCCGGCCTGTGCATGGCTCCTGTGGCTGCCCGTCTGGCGGAGCTCATCGGTCGGCCGGTGGCGACGGTTGACGATTGTGTTGGCGCGCAAGTGCAGGCTGCCGCTGCAGCGCTTGCTCCAGGCGACATTCTGTTGCTTGAAAATCTGCGCTTTCACAGCGAGGAGACAGCTAACGATCCGGCTTTCGCGGCGCAGCTGGCTTCGTTAGCCGAGGTGTTTGTCAACGACGCCTTCGGCAGCGCCCACCGCGCCCACGCCTCAACGGAAGGCGTGACGCACTACTTGCCGGCGGTTGCCGGCTTGCTCATGTTGCGCGAGCTGCAGATGCTCGGATCTTTGCTGACCGACCCGGCGCGACCGTTTGTGGTCGTGCTCGGTGGAGCGAAGGTTTCGGACAAAATCGGCGTCATCGCTAAAATGCTGGCTAGTGCCGATGCCATTCTTGTCGGCGGCGCTATGTGCTTTGCCTTTCTCAGCGCAGCTGGCCACGAGATCGGCAGGTCCAAGCTTGAGGACGGCAGTCCTGCTGTCGCTGCTGGCATCGCCGCCAAGGCGGCGCTGAGCAGCTGCGACTTCGAACTGCCGACCGACATCGTCGTCGCGCCGCGAGCCGAGGCTGGGGCGCCGCAGCATGTTGTGCCGGCCGACGCCCTGCCGGCCGACGAGATGGGCCTCGACATCGGCCCGGCGACCAGCGCCGCCTTTGCGGCGCGCATCGCCGTCGCGGCGACGGTGTTCTGGAACGGCCCCATGGGCCTGTTCGAGATTGACGACTTCGCCGCCGGCACGCGGGCTGTCGGTGAGGCGATTGCCGCCAGTGCCGCCGTCAGCGTCGTCGGCGGCGGCGACACCGTCAGTGCCGTGCACCGCTTCGGTCTGGAGGGACGCCTCGATCACGTCTCCACCGGCGGCGGTGCCTCGATGGAGTTCATTGAAGGTAAGCCTCTGCCTGGCGTCGAGGCACTTCTGGACGAGGAGTCAGCATGACCGACCGGCGTCGACCGCTCATGGCGGGCAACTGGAAGATGTACAAGACACGCCCTCAGACGCGCGAGTTCTTCACCGCCTTTCTGCCCCTGGTGGTTGGCCTAGACGACCGCGACGTGCTCATTTGCCCGCCCGCCGTCGATCTTGAGGCGGCGCTGTCGGCAACCGTCGACAGCAACGTCAGCATTGGCGCACAGACGATGCATTTCGCCGCTGAGGGTGCCTTTACCGGCGAGATTGCGCCGTCGATGCTCAGCGAACTGGGCGTGCCGTACGTGCTTCTCGGCCACTCTGAGCGCCGTCAGTACTACGCTGAGAACGACGCCGATCTGGCCCGCAAGGTGCGGGCTGCTCTCGATGCTGGCCTGTCGCCTGTCCTCTGCTGCGGCGAAACACTTAGCCAGCGCGAAGCTGCCCAGACGGAGGCGGTGATCCGTGCCCAGCTGGACGCCGATCTAGCCGAGGTCACGGCGGCCGAGGTGGCGTCCCTGGCGGTAGCGTACGAGCCGATCTGGGCGATCGGCACCGGCAAAACGGCGACGCCAGCAGAGGCCGAGGAGACAATCGCTTTCATCCGTCGGCGCCTAGTGACGCGCTTTGACGGCGCCGCCGAAGCAACCCGCATCCTCTATGGCGGCAGCGTCAAGGCCGGCAACATCGACGCTCTCATGGCTCAGCCGGATATCGACGGCGTGCTTGTCGGCGGCGCTAGCCTCGATCCCGAAGAGTTCGCACGCATCGTTCGCTTCACCGAGGTCTTGTGAGCGCCGTCAGCGATGATTGTCAGCACGTGAGGCCCACGTACCGGCCGGTCGTGCTCGTCATTCTCGACGGTTGGGGGGTGGCGCCGGCTGGCCCGGGCAATGCCATCAGTCTGGCGCCGACGCCGACCTTCGACCGACTCGAAGCGGAGTGCGTCCACGGTACCTTGGTGGCGTCGGGTACGGGAGTTGGCCTGCCGGTGGGCCAAATGGGCAACAGCGAGGTTGGTCACCTGAACATTGGCGCCGGCCGGGTGGTCTACCAGGATCTGACGCGCATCAGCGCCGCGATTGCTGACGGCAGCTTTTTCCGCAATCCGGTGCTCGTTCAGGCATGTGCCAAGGCGGCCGGGCGACAGAGCACGCTGCATCTTCTCGGTCTCGTCTCCGATGGTGGTGTGCACAGCGACCTCGAGCACCTCAAGGCCTGTCTCGATCTCGCTCAGCGCGAACACGTCGGCAAGGTTGTCGTGCACGCCTTTCTCGACGGTCGCGATACTCTGCCGCGCAGCGCTCGTGGCTTTCTCGCCGAGATTCAGCAATACATGGACGAGATCGGCCTCGGCCGGTTCGGCACCGTCTGTGGGCGCTACTACGCCATGGACCGCGACAACCGTTGGGATCGCGTCGAGAAAGCCTATCGCGCCCTGGTCGGCGGCGACGGCCTCGTGGCCGCCAGCGCTGACGAAGCCGTCGTCGCTGCCTACGGGCGCGGCGAGAACGACGAGTTTGTCTTGCCGACGATCATTGCCGCGGCCGCCGGCGGCGCCGCGGCGGGGCAGGTCTCTGGCGACGACGTGCACGGTGCCGATCCGGACGGCCGCGTCAAAGGCGGCGACGTCTGTCTGTTCTTCAACTTTCGTCCCGATCGTGCCCGGCAGCTCACCCGCGCTTTTTACGAGGCAGACTTCGCCGGCTTCGCCCGCGGTCGCAAGCTCGACATCGACTTCGTCACGATGACGGAATACAAACGGGAGTTTCCGCTGCCGGTCGCTTTTCCGCCCGAGCATCCGACGCGTGTCCTCGCCGAGGTGCTCGCCGAACATGGTCTGCACCAACTGCACATCGCTGAGACGGAGAAGTACGCTCATGTCACGTTCTTCTTCAATGGTGGTGTGGAGCGCGAATACCCCGGCGAGACACGCATTCTCGTGCCAAGTCCGCGCGAGGTGCCGACGTACGATCACAAGCCCGAAATGAGCGCGTTCGCGATCACCGATCGCTTGCTCGAACAGCTACGCCGTGCGTCTTTCGATTTCGTCATCGTCAATTTCGCCAACGCCGACATGGTCGGCCATACCGGCGTCATACCGGCGGCGATTGCTGCCGTCACCGTGGTCGACACCTGCCTCGGGCGCATTGTGGACCTCGTCAACGACCTGGGCGGTGTCTGCCTTGTCACCGCTGACCATGGCAACGCCGAACAGATGCTCGAACCCGACGGCGGCGTCAACACGGCGCATAGTACGAATCCAGTACCGTTCATAGCTACGACGGTGACGGGTGTGAGCGTGCGCAGCGGTGGCTGCTTGGCCGACATCGCGCCTACGATCCTGCATCTCCTTGGTCTGTCGCAGCCGGCGGAGATGAGTGGCAGTGACCTGCTGGTATCTTCCTTGCATCTGTGAATCAGAAATAGTAGCTTAAGGTGTCTTCTGCCCGCGAGGGAGTTGGGCGGACGGTTCAGAAAAGGAGCAAGCCGTAGTGGGAACTCTAACCATTATTCTGGTTATCATTCACCTTCTGGTGTCGGTGCTGCTGGTGACCCTCGTTCTGCTGCACTCGAGCAAGGATAGCGGGATGGGCAGCGTGACGGGATTCTCCTTTGCCTCGCAGGCGAGCGTCATGGAGCGCAACCTTACCCGTTACACAGTCATCACGGGTATTATCTTCTTCATCACCACCCTGGCTGTATTTCGCAGCCTCGGTCACTGAGCGTCGTGCGCAGGTAGCGTCACATCGACGACGAAGCTGACTGAGCAAGAGGGTCAGAACTTGCACCAGGTAGAACGTGTGTATCGCGGCAAGGGGAGGTGCCGATCATCGGAGAGAGCATGTATCACGTAGCCCCCATCGTTTTGCTTTGCCAGTGCCGTTGATGGGGGAGTCACGTAGTTCGTGTCCTGTAAGGAGGTCACATTGAACAACCTCAGTAAATGGTGGCGGGGCTTGGGACTCCTTGTTGTCTTGCTCGCAGTCATCGGTCTCACTGTCAGTGGTTGTGGCAGCTCGACATCCAGCAGTACTAGCAGTACTGCCAGTGCAACTACTGCCAGTACGCCTCAGATGGGGGGCACGTACAATTTCCCGCTGCAGGCCAACCCAGTCTCTATCGAACCACTCAATGCGCAGGAGTCTGAGGGCGTGCAGGTCTGTCACCAGATCTTCCAGGGTCTGATGACATATCAGTTGCAGCCCGACGGCAGTATGAAGGCTGTTCCGGACCTGGCTGACCCGACGAATCCGTACACCGTCAACGCCAATGCCACCGTGTTCACCTTCCATTTGCGCCATGGCATCATGTTCCAGGCACCGGTCAACCGCGAAGTGACGGC
>JBKQWK010000245.1:0-13439 GCA_052139595.1 Thermoleophilia bacterium
CTGGGCATGCCGCGTGCCTTTTCGCCGGACCAGGCACAGCTGCAAGGCATCGTCGCCGCCGGCACCGCAGGTCGCGTCTACATCCAGCGCGTCGTGCACAAAGCCGTCCTCAACGTCAACGAGAACGGCATTGAAGCGGCAGCCGCTACCGCTGGCATCGTCGGCCTCACCTCGGGTGCCTACGCCCCCGTGAAAATTCGTGTCGACCGGCCCTTCCTCATGGTGCTCAGCGACAAGAGCAGCAGCGCGGCGCTCTTCATGGCGCTCATCCGCGATCCGCGTCACTGAGACGCACCCCAGTGAGACGCATCCAGTGAATCCCACTGCCACGCGACCGGGAGGCGGGAAAGTCGATACAATGTGCGCCGGCGAAAGGAGTTACCCCGTGTCCGCGACGCACAGCGACATCATCATCAGCGAGTTCACCATGGCCGACTACCCAGTCGTCTACGTCCTCTGGCAGCGAGGCGATCTCTGGATGCGCCCTTCTGACGGACCCGAAGCAACAGCGCTCAAACTGCAACGCGACCCAGGCTTATTTTTGGTCGCGCGTGCCGACGATGGACGCATCGTCGGCACGGTGATGGGCGGCTGGGACGGCCGCCGCGCCTACGTATACCACCTCGCGGTGCTGCCCGAGCAGCGGCGCCAGGGAATCGCCAGCCTGCTCATGGATGAACTCGAAGAGCGTTTCCGGCGCCTCGGAGCCGTTAAGGCAAAGCTCCAGATCCTGACCAACAATGATGTTTCACGCGCCTTCTTCAAGAGGCGGGGATACCTCTTCGAGGACGACTGCGAACCCTGGGGCAAGGAACTCGTCGAGGGTGGAGCGCCGCCCTGCCGCTGATGAGTCCTCCGCGCCTCCGTGTGAAGCGCGATGCGCCGTTGGTCACACCTGCATTGCATCCAGCTGGGCAACCTCTGTGGGCGTCAGCGTGATCGCCGCGGCAGCCACGTTCTCTTCCAGGTGCGCCAGCGAGCCGGTGCCCGGGATCGGCAGCACGGCCGGCGAGCGGGCCAGCAACCAGGCGAGCACCACCTGCTGCGGCGTAGCCGCATGACCTTCGGCGATGCGGTCGATGACATTGTGCTCCAGGTCGCCCTGACCGAGAGGTGCCCAGGGCAGAAACACGAGGCCCTCGCGCTCGCACAGGCCGACGAGCCCGTCGGAGCGCCGATCGACAGGGTTGTAGCGGTTCTGCACGGAAACGATCGGCGCCACTGTCTGGGCACGGCGCAAACCGCCGGTATCGATGTTGGAGATACCAATGTGATGGATCTTGCCCTCTTCGCGCATCCCTGCCAGCGCGCCGATGGACTCCTCGATCGGCACCTCGGGATCGGGCCGATGGAACTGGTAGAGGTCGATGCGCTCCACACGGAGCGCCTTCAGGCTGCCTTCGACTGCAGCTCGCAGGTGTTCGGGCCGGCCGTCAGGCGTCCAGATACCCGGCCCGCCGCGGAGCAGACCGCCCTTGGTGGCAATGACCAGGCCAGCCGGGTATGGGTAGAGAGCCTCGGCGATAAGTTCTTCGCTTACACGCGGTCCGTAGCTGTCGGCGGTGTCGATGAAATTGACGCCCAGCTCGACGGCACGGCGCAGTACCCGCTTCGCCTCCTCGCGATCTGGTGGATCGCCGATGATTCCCTTGCCGGTGATACGCATCGCCCCGAATCCAAGACGGTTCACCGTCAGATCGCCACCTATGGTGCATGTGCCAGCTGCCGCGGCAGAAGCAGTGTCTTTGATCATCTCTCTCGTCCTTCGTCGCTCAACATTGGTATGCCCGTACGGGAGATACGTAACCACCACCCACAGAGCGCATCCATCGTGCTGCGATGAACGGTGCGGCTGCCGGCCGGAGCGGCAAGGCAAGCTAGCGCTCGCTGCTCCGGCCGGCAGCCGCATTGTCGCCGTCATGGTCGCCGACGATACTTGCCAGAACTTCAGCGTCGCTTGCCTCCGCAACGCAACCGCTCGCCTGGACGATCCAGGGTCGCGCTGCGAAGTCGCCAAGAGCGTCGAGGATCGGAGCCGCGGCCGGCCGGCCGAGGGCGACGAGAGCCGCGGCAGCAACCTCTTTCAGCCTGTCGTCTCGCCAACCGGCAAGCACCTCGACCAATCCCTGCGCAACCAGCGGCACCGATACCGCGGCGAGCACAGCGGCCGCATTGTCGCTGGCGGGGGCGGAACGCGATGCCCGCATGCGCAGCAGACTCTCAACCACGCCGGGCGCCCGTTCGATCAATTTGCCGCGCACGTAGCCGAGAATTGGCCGGGTGAGGTCGGTAACCGGCAGACCGAGCAGGGCAAGCAAGACGTCACTGTCGGCCACATCGCCGAAGTCATCGAGAAACCGGTCGATCTCATCGGCAGCGTACTCTTCGTCGTCGCCTGTAGGTGCCTCTTGGTAGGCATAGACGAGCTGTTTGGCCGTACGCAGCACGCCTTCGGCTTCAGCGCCAGGATCGCCGATCAACACGCCACCGCGAAACTGAATGCGACCCTGAACAAAAATGGCACCAGCAAAGACCTCATGGCGTCATCATAATCCGCCCGACCGGTCCGTCACAGCAAGCACAACGGCCATCGCGCCTCATCACACGATATACTGCCGCCATGGTTGAGAACTTCGATCCCAAGCATGCTCACCGACTCGAGACTCCCGAGCGCCTGCGCGAATTGCCGCCGACGACGGTAATCGACCTCCTGAGCCTCACCGGCGCCGAGACCGTCGTCGACTACGGCGCCGGCACCGGCGTCTACACGATGCCGCTGGCAGGCGCGCTGCCCCACGGCCACGTCGTCGCCGTTGAACTCCAGCCAGAACTTGTGGCCATGCTCGAAGCCAAGCTGACCCCGGAGACGCGAGAGCGCGTCCAAGTTGTGCAGACAGCAGAGAATCAGGTGCCGCTGCCCGACGGCAGCGTCGATCGCGTCCTCATGGTCAACGTCCTCCATCACGTCGCCGACGATGCTACCGCCCTGGCAGAGATCGTTCGTCTGCTGCGCCCCGGCGGTCTGTTCGTCAATGTCGACTGGGGCGCCATCGATCGACCGGTGGGACCAGGCTACGACCACGTGCTCGACACCGAGACAGCGCGGGCAATCATCGCCGGCATGGGCCTGCGTGAGATCGCCGTGCATCCGCCCGCGTCGCTGCTCCGCTATCACCTGGTGGTCGTCGCCGAAAAACCTTTCGCCGAGGGCTGACGCCGAAGCCGGCGACGGGCCTTCTGCCTCGACCTACAGTCATGACGATTGTTTCCTTTGCCGGCACAGCGCCCCAGATCGGCGTCGGCTGCTGGGTCCACCCCTCAGCCGACGTGATCGGTGACGTTCACCTTGGTGAGCGCTGCTGGATCGGACCGGGTGCTCGCTTGCGCGGCGACTACGGCACCATCGTTCTGGGCGACTGCACGGCCGTCGAAGACAACTGCGTCGTTCACGCCCGGCCCGGCGAAACCTGCACCATCGGCAACTGGGTCACCCTCGGCCACGCCAGCGTTGTGCACACGGCCACACTAATTGGTGACTACGCGGTCATCGGCATGGGCGCTGTCATTAGTGACTGGGTCGAAGTCGGTGAATGGGCCGTCATCGCCGAGGGCGCCGTGGTACCGCAATGCGCCGCCGTACCGGCGGCGAGAATCGCCGCCGGCGTGCCGGCGCGTCTGTTGGAGCGTACCGTCGATGACGACTACCGCACCATGTGGCGCGCCTTCAAACAGACCTACGTGGACCTTTGCGAGCGCTACCGCACCGGTCTCGGCCACTGAGGCCACAACAGAACCCACATTCGTCGCTACTTTCGGCGCTTCAGCGACCGACCCGGCCGCGCCGCCACTCGTCCAACAGCTGACGGTCATTGCCAGACAACAAAAAAAAGACCCGGCGGGGGACCGGGTCTTTTCGGTACTCGCGATCAGGGGGGATCGCCGTTTGAAGGAGCCACAAACAGTATCTCCTGCGACGCTTAAGAACGTGTTAAGAACGCAAGAAGAGAAACATCATCCAGCTCTGAGTTGACTGAGAAGAAGACACGGGCGCCAGGGAACACAGCCTGCAGCGCGTTTCGCGTCGCGCCTCACCGCCAGCCTGAGAAAACGCTTTGCACTCTGGGCATTTAGCTTCTATAATAATTTGTTGCCTTGGCGCCCGCCACCAACCGTCTCCCGCCCAACAATGGGCCTACAGAACTGTTTGAGGAGCTACGTGTTCGGTGTGTCGCCTGCACCACCACACTGGCCGTTACGATGGCCACAGTTTGCGACCAAAGGCAGGAGACGCCGCGTGCTTGAATCCGCTGACGACCGTACTACCTCCGCCGACCTTGCCGTGCTCAACACCGACGAGGTCCGCAGTTTAATCGAAGAGGGCCACGAACAAGGCTACCTCAACGGCGCCGACATCACCGCTACGCTGCGTGATGTTGACCTCACGGCTGAACAGATCGAAGAGATTTACAGTGCTTTTGCCGACCTCGGCATCGACATCATCGAACCCGAGAGTTCGGCCAGCGACGCCGAGCCCGGCAGCGAGGGTGAGAGCAGCGGCGAAGGCGAGACCGTAACAAAGCTCGACCTCTCGGTGAAGACGGCCACCAACGACCCGGTGCGCATGTATTTGAAAGAGATCGGCAAGGTCTCTCTGCTAACCGCGGAGGAAGAGGTCTCTTTGGCCAAGCGCATCGAGCGCCGCGACATGGAGGCCAAGAGCAAGCTTATCGAGGCCAACCTGCGTCTGGTCGTGTCGATTGCGCGCCGCCATATGGGCAGAGGCATGCCACTCCTTGACCTGATCCAGGAGGGCAACCTTGGCCTCATCCGCGCCGTTGAGAAATTCGACTATCGCAAAGGCTTCAAGTTCAGCACCTACGCGACCTGGTGGATCCGCCAGGCAATCACGCGCGCCCTGGCCGACCAGGCGCGCACGATCCGCATCCCGGTCCACATGGTCGAGACGATTAACAAGCTCATTCGTGTGCAACGCCAGCTGCTGCAAGACATAGGTCGTGAGCCGACGCCCGAAGAAGTAGCCGACGAAATGGGCACGACGCCGGCCAAAGTGCGCGAGATCCTCAAGATCAGCCAGGAACCGGTGAGCATTCATACGCCGATCGGTGACGAAGGCGACACGCTCTTGGTCGACTTCATCGCCGATAAAGACGCGATCTCGCCGAGTGAAGAGGTGACGGAGATCGTTCAATGTGAAGAGCTTGGCCGCGTGCTGAACCTGCTTACACACCGCGAGCGCGAGGTCATCGCTCTGCGCTTCGGTCTTGCTGACGGACACCAGCGTACCCTCGAGGAAGTTGGCGTAAAGTTCGGCGTCACGCGTGAGCGCATCCGCCAGATCGAGGCCAAGACGCTGGCCAAACTCAAGGCGTACCGCGACGCGCAGCCGTTGCGCGACTTTCTCGACTGATCGCGGCAGCTTCTCGACTGACCGCTGAACTGACTGATGCAGCGAGCCCGGTCCCACGACGCACCGCCGTGGGACCGGGCTGTTTTTACCAGCCGATGCGCTGACCGTCGTCGCGGGCGAGCTTTTCGCGGCAGATCTGGGTAATCGTCTGCCGCATGGTTCTGGCCACGAGCCAGCCGACCGTTGTCGCCGGTCCGGCATAGCGCTGTTCTTCTCCGCGCCCCGTACAGGCAACGACGACACTATCTGTCGACGTGCCGCTGGCCGGCAGACCGTTTGCCGTACGCACATTCCACTCACCAAGCATGAGCGTTTTCGCTTCGCTGGCGGTGATGACTGCATTGACCAGTGCCGCCGGCGTCAAGGCCGCGTCGATCAGCAGGATCGCGTTAATCGTACCCGGCGATGCCGGCGGCAACGTGCCGGCCGCCGCAAGATCGGGGTGCGAAACAGCACCAGCCTGTCCGGCCGCTGACGCAGGCAACCCGGTCGGCGTCTGGGCCGCAAGATCGGGGTGCGAAACAGCACCAGCCTGTCCGGGTACAGGCAGCGGCGACAAAATGCCGGCGCACGTGGTGTTGCTCAATCCAACTGAGACGACCGCGACGACGGTTAGCCCCGCGTCAGTTGCGGTGGCTTGACAGGCGTATTCTGTATGGGCGGCAGTCATCAGACCAACGAATGGCTCGTCGACACGACAACTCAGCGCGAAGGCAGCAAGATCGTCCTCAGGACGCGGGCAGTCGTAGTCAGCCCGCACGTGCATGTTGACGATGTGGCGCACGCGGCCCAGACCACCGCCAACAACCGCTGAACTCAACACCAGCAGAGGCTTGGCGCTCGAAACGCACACCGCTCGCTCATCGATGGCAAGTTCAATGCCGGGGATCATCGTCTCGACGGAGTCTGCCATCAGTCGCCTCGCTCGATCGTTGTGCGGATGCACAGGCAATGCTACCTCAGCCACTCTATGCCAAGCGGCAAGGCCCTCAACGATGCGCGCACCGTCGTGAGCTGGCGATAGCCCGCGCCAATTCGATTCGCGCGCCTTGGCCACCGGATGGCGATGCCGTTGCACGTCCCCAGTAAGGACTGGGTATAAAGGGGACTAAAACGATCTTCGTTTGGCGGAAGAGAGGCCCCTATGTCGACCAGTAACGGCGCCACGACGGCGCAGTTGAGCAGTTTGGCGCAGCTGCCGCAAGCACCCCATTTCGAGGTCATTCCGGTAAGCGGCATCGAGGACAAGGTCGCCACGTTGCCTGCTGGCTCGACCGTGACCGTGACCGCGTCGCCACGACACGGCATCGAGCGAACATTGGCAGTCAGCGAGAATCTGGCCAAACGCGGGTTCCAGGTGGTACCACATCTGGCTGCGCGTATGATCACTGGCCGCGACGAACTGGAGCACATCGTAGCGCGCCTCGATGCAGCCGGCATCAATGAAGTGTTCGTGGTCGGCGGCGACGCATCCCCGCCGACTGGTGATTTTCGTGACGCCGGTGACCTCCTGGACGCTCTCGGTTCTCTGCCTCACTCTTTCGTGCGCATTGGTATCGGTGGCTACCCCGAGGGCCATCCCCTCATCAGCCAAGAAGACTTGCTGGCGGCTCTGCAGCGCAAGCAACCCAGTGCCACCTACATCGCCACTCAGCTGTGTTTCGACGCGGGGAGTCTGGTGGAGTGGATTCGCTCCATACGCAAGCTGGGCATCGACTTACCCGTGATCGTTGGTCTGCCCGGGGTCGTTGAGCGACGCAAGCTTGCCGAAATCTCCCTCAGGACCGGCGTCGGCACATCGCTGCGCTACCTGACCAGGCACGGCCGGCAGATCGCCACGCTAGCCCGTTCTCGTCGCTATGACCCGACGCCGCTAGCCGCGACCATCGCCACCCACAGCGAGGATACCGACCTGCGCATCGAGGGCGTTCATCTGTTCACGTTCAACCAGATCGAGGCGACTCAAGCCTGGCTTCTGAGGGTGGCGTCGGCCTGATCAAGCGTTTCCATCGGTCAGAGCCAACGAGCCCAGGTGAAGGCCAGCGCAGTGCGAACTTTATCGCGTCTGCGCACTCGTGTTCGCCGCGCAGGGAAGGTATTGTCTTGCTGACAGGCAACGCCGAGCCGACGGTGTTGCACGAGACAAAGGAAGGCGACATGGACGTTCTCGAAACCATATCGGTGCGCTACAGCGTGCGCGGCTACAAGACGGATCCTGTCGATGACGAGACGCTGGAGCGAGTTCTCTCTGCGGCGAGACTGGCGCCGACAGCCGCCAACCGGCAGGCCTTTCGCCTGATCGTCATCCACACGACCGGTCGGGAAGAAGAACTGGCGCACATTTACCCGCGCCCGTGGTTCACACAGGCACCGCTCGTAATTGCTCTGGTTGCCGTGCCCGGTGAGGCATGGCGGCGTTCGGACGGCAAACTGTACGATGAAGTCGATGCTACCATCGCCATGGACCACTTGATCCTCGCGGCCACGAGCCTGGGCCTGGGTACGTGCTGGATAGCGGCCTTCGACCCCAGTGCTGCCCGCGCACTCCTTGGCCTGCCGGATGACGTGCAGCCGCTCGCTTTCACGCCCCTCGGGTACCCCGACAAGGCCGCCAGCGGCACAACTCGACGGCCGCTGAACGAACTCGTCAGGTATGAACACTGGTGATTGGCGCAGGGCGAGGATCTCGCCTCTATCACCAACTTACATAGCACGATATTTATATGAAGATGCGTTGACGCTTGCGCCCGAACGTTATACCGTGGATGTTGTTCACTTGAGCGCCTACGCTGTTTCAGGCAGACACAAGGAGGTCGCATGACCCCAGATACACCACAGAACACTGCCTCGGTGCTTGACTTTGTCGGCTCCTTCAAGGCCTTTTGCAATACCACACGCGCCAGAATCATCGACCAGCTCCTCGACGGTGAGAAGTGCGTGTGCGAACTGACCGCACAACTCAACATCAGCCAGCCGCTGATCTCGCATCATCTGGCAACGCTGCGCGCCAGTGGCTTTGTGCTGCTCCGCAACGAAGGCTCGCGCACCTACTATGCGATTGATTGGGATACGCTGGAACGCGAGTTTGCCGACTTTGCCGCCCTCATGCAGGAGCGCCGCCAAAGGCCCGTGTCTTCTCCCTCCATCGCCTGCGCGTAAGCTGCACCGAACGCGGTCGGTAGCGAGGCCACAACCGACACCGCGATGAAGCTTGTGACGACATTTCCCGAGGTCGGCCAGTACCAGCTGGCGACGGCCGAACTCGATCGACTCTCTCTCCCGTACGAGACGATCGACCCCGGACCAGCCTATCGCTCGGTTGCCGTGCCGGCCCTCGTCGTCACGGAAGAGACGCGGGCGCAGCTGCTGGCTGCGTCGGCTGATCTCACCACATCGGGCTGGGTTGACTACAAAGAACCGAAGCTGCCTGTGCCGTCCATGATGGAGCCAGCGTTCGCTGAGGACATAGTCGGTCGGGTGGCTGTCGTGGTGCTGGCTCGATGCGGAGCCGATCCCACGCTGCTCCGGTCGATCGCCCATGTGTCCGGCGATCTCGGCGAAATGCTGCCTTACGTCAACGCCGAGCTGGTGCAGGCTTCGTTCGTTCCCGCCCTGCCGGTCCTCACGCTCATGGACGACCGTCGCCTCATTTCGGTGTTTCGCGATCGCTTTGCGGTAGCGAAAGCCGACGATATCGTCGACGCCTGGGCAAGCTTCGCCAAGCTGCGCAGTCTGCTCAATGACACTTGGTCACGCCGCGACGGGATAACGCCGTCCTTCGACCGACGTCGCAAACCGCCGGTACTCGAAGTGTACAAGCGTCTGCCGGGGACCAACTGCAAGGCCTGCGACGAGCCAACCTGCATGGCCTTCGCGAGCAGCTTGTGGCACGGCGAAGCGGACCCGTCCCGATGCCAGCCCGTCTTCAGGGGTGATCGCCAGGATCTGATGGAGCCACTGCTGCAGATTTGCGCCGGGCTCGGCATCTGAGGTTTGCCCGCGTCCGTTGCGACTGCGTTGCCCGCAGTCTTCGGTCTTCGCTGCGGCCGTCTGCCGCCGCTCAGTCAAACTCCGTGGCCGACGAGACCGATCATCAGGAGCGTCAACACCACCAGCGTGATCACTACGTAGAGCCAGTCGCGTTCGAGGGCAAAGGACACCGCCGACAAGACGACGCGAGCGACCGGTGTCAAAATCAAGAGCACCAGTCCCAGTTGCATCACGGCCTGGCTCTGCAGGTGCAGGGCCCCGTGGAGCACGCCGACCACCGAGTTCAAGCCCTTCGGTGCGCCGGCAAACGAGCCGAAGTGTGACTTCTCCAAGCCGGTCGTGGCGACGTAGCCAACCGCGCCGACAAAGACGACCGCAGCAGCGATCAGAACACCGACACGCAGCAGGTGACCGATCGCTGCCTGGACCTGCTTGTCGCCGATGCGTCCATGCTCAGCCGGCCTGTCTTGACCGGCGCTGCCGGGCAATTCGTTCTGTTCGCCTGATCTCTCGTCGCCGTGGATCATCATGTCAGAGGTGCAGTCCGGTCACGATCATCTCGATCCCCAGACCGAGGATGGCAATGCTGAACACCAGCCGCAGGATGTGGCTTTTCGCCGCCACGAGCAGCCGCGCACCAATCAGCGAACCGACCAGCACCCCCAGCATGACCGGCATGGCCAGGGCTGGATCAATGAAGCCGCGGCGCAGGTAGATTCCGGCACTGGCCGCGGCGGTGACGCCAATCATGAAGTTGCTGGTCGTTGTCGAGACCTTGAACGGCAGACGCATCGCCTGGTCCAGGGCGAGAACCTTGACGGCGCCAGAGCCAATGCCGAGCAGCCCCGACAGCGTACCGGCGATGCCCATGATCGCAAAGCCGAGGGGCACCCGCCGCGGCGCGTAGGCGACGATCCCGTCACTGGTCGGGTAGGTACCCTTGAGACGCAAGTCACGTACCAGCCGGCCGCCATCTTCGTGCTCGGCCGGCGCCGGTTCTTTGGCCGTAACGGAGAGGTACACCGACACCAGCAGAACGCAGCCAAAGATCGTCTCGATGATTGAGGGCTGCAGGTGCGTCGCCAACGCAGCACCAAACAGTGCACCCATTGTCGTTGCGATTTCGAGCAGCATGCCAATGCGCAGGTTGGTAAAACCCTCACGTACGTAAGCGGCGGCGGCACCCGACGACGTGGCGATGACTGACACGAGCGAGGCGCCGATCGCGTAGCGAATGTCGACGCCCAAAGCAACCGTCAGCAGCGGCACAATGACCACGCCGCCGCCGAGGCCAGTGAGCGAACCAAGCAGACCGGCGACGATTGAGCCGGTGAAGACGACCGACGTGAATACACTGACGTTCACCGTGCCTCAGCCTGCCCCGTCTGCGCCTGTGAGCTGCGCCGACGGCGACGCGCGCAGCCCGTCGAGAAACGTCGCCAGGAGTCGACTTGGGCGTTCGTTGGTGCGGGTCACCACGCGAAACCAGCGATCGATGATGAGATGACTATGCACCTCGGCCAGCGTGCCCATCTCGAGTTCGCCGGCAACAGCCGCCCGAGACAGACAGCTGACGCCCATTCCAGCCGCCACAGCACCCTTGACCGCCCCGGTTGGTCCCAGTTCACGCACAGACTCGAGGCGCAAACCGTGCGCAGCGAACGCCCTGTCGACCGTACTTCGCGTACCAGATCCCGGCTCTCGCACAACCCAGCGTTGGGCGGCCAGTTCCCCTGCCGTGACGTCTGTGCGCGCCGCGAGCGCCGCACCCGGAGCGGTCACGAACACTAGCTCATCGCGCATCCACGTCTCGACCCACAGGTGCGGATCATTGACCTCACCTTCGACCACGCCGCCGTCGACCACGCCGCTGCGCACCGCGGCGGCGATCTCTTCGGTGTTGCCAACCCGCAAGCGCAGATCGACGGCGGAGTGAATATCGATGAAAGCTTTGATGAGAGCAGGCATGAGGTAGTTGCCAATGGTCGTACTACAGCCGATGACAAGCTCGCCAGCAAGCGCGGCACCCTGATCGCGTCCCAGCTCCACAAGGTCGTCCAACGACGCCAGCACTGCCTCAACGCGCGGCAACAGAGTGCGACCGCGGTCATTCAGAACCAGCCCACGTCCGATGCGCGCAAACAGCGGGCCACCGAAAACGCGCTCCAGCTGCTTGAGCGACATGCTGGCTGCTGACTGGGTGAGGTGCAGCCGTTGAGCACCGCGCGTCATGCTCCCCTGCTGGGCAACTGCCGCGAACACCTCAAGCTGACGCACGGAGATCGTCATTAGCATCATCAATATTGATTACAACAGACAAATATAATGAGTTTGACTGATACCACGGCGCCAAGCATACTCCTGACTCGCTGATGATTACAAAAGGCAACACGCGGGCGGCGTTCAACGAGAGCGCCGTTTTGTTTGCGTTGCATTCAACAACGTAGCACCGAGGGAGTCTTGCCATGGCCACCGTCCTGAACCCCACCGCAGCTGCGCCTTGGCCAGCCCCCGCACCACCACGCGCCGCGAGCAAACTCTCCCTCCTGCCCGGTCTCTTGATGTGCGCCGCTATCGCCGCCGTGGCAACGGTCTTTGGCCGCCTGGTGCCAGTGATCGGCGCTCCCGTCTTCGGCATTGTGCTCGGTGTCATTCTTGGTGTTGTCCAGCGCAAGCGGTCGCTGGACATTCCGCTGCAGCCTGGTATCGCCTTTACCAGCCGCACGGTGCTGCAACTGTCGATCGTGGTGCTAGGAACCGGCCTCTCACTTACGCAGATCGCCCACACCGGGGTATCATCACTGCCGGTGCTCCTGGGAACACTTTCACTCGCCCTTTTGGTCGCCTGGGGCGTCGGTCATCTGCTCAAAATCGACAGCGATCTGCGCACCCTGATCGGTGTCGGCACCGGTATCTGCGGCGCCTCAGCTATCGCCGCCACGACCGCGGTCATCGGCGCGGCAGAGGCAGATGTCGCTTACGCTATCAGCACGATTTTCGCCTTCAACGTCATCGCGGTGCTGACTTACCCGACCATCGGTCATCTGCTTGGCATGTCTCAGCATGCGTTCGGCTTATGGTCGGGAACCGCGATCAATGACACCAGCTCCGTGATCGCTGCCGCCTATACCTACAGCCTCGCAGCCGGCAACTTCGGCGTCGTCGTCAAGCTGACGCGCACGCTGATGATCATTCCAATCAGTATTTTCTTGGCCTTCAAAACACGGCGCCGTGACGCGGCAGTTGTCGGCACAGCTGAGCTCGCCCTGACGGCGATGGAGCAGCTTGAGAATCCTGATGCCGAGACCATCCTGGAACAGCCGGCTCGCCGCCGCCTGCGGATCTCGCACCTGGTGCCCTGGTTTCTCATCGGCTTCCTGCTCGCCGCCTGCCTCAACAGCTTCGGCGGCGTCCCGCACGCCGCTCACTCGCCACTCTCGACCCTGTCGCTGTTCCTGATCACCATGGCGCTGAGCGCTATCGGCCTGTCGACGCGACCGCTGCAGCTCCGCAACGCCGGGTTGCGGCCCCTGCTGCTAGGCGCGATCCTGTGGGCGACCGTCGGCGTCAGCAGCTTGCTGCTGCAAGCAGCCACGGGCGTCCATTGACCGTGGCGACATCTGCCTCACCGCGGTTCGCCGCCAACGCACGACGGGTATCCAGGCTCTTGACCCGGCTTCGCTGAGCCCATACTGTGGCGTCGATGAGATCGCCGTCAGAGTCGTGAGGTTCACTATGAGCAAGCGGCTGCGGTGTTGCGACGCGCATGCAAAACTCGATTCTTGAGTCACGATTCGGGAGACGAAAAGAAGCAAAGAAGGTCAAGATGAGCCCGCGAGAAGACAGCGTCAAGACCAAGATTTTTGAAGACGGCACCGTCACCTATTGGAGTGCATACGGCATGTGCTGGATTCGCCATGCGACCGAAGTGCCCGAGCGTGAACTCGTCCTCATGAGCGAGGATCTGCGCCTGCAGATCAAGGAAGCACTGGCGCGCCGAAATCAGGATGTAACGCCTGAG
>JBKQWK010000246.1:0-4029 GCA_052139595.1 Thermoleophilia bacterium
GGGCCAAAGCCCGCGCCTTGACGGTCGCATTGACAACGAATGACTCCGTGCCCTCTGCCGGCAGAACGATGCCGGCAGGCATGAGGTCAACTGCGTAGGGTGCCAGGATTGCGGCAAATTCGCCCAGCTTGTGGCGGTTGCCAGAGGCAAGAATGAAACGCGTCATCGGCTATCGCCGCCGGGCACGGCGAGCCTGGCCGCGGCACGACGCGCCCGTATCAGGCCACCGCAACGCGCCAGGCGCCCACCAGACCCCTGCGTCGGGCAGCCGGCCACACGCCGGCTAGCCATCAGGCCACGGCCCTCGGCGTCAGCGCCGTTTGCGCGCCGCTGATCGTTGCGCAACCGGCGGTGGCCAGGTCGACCAGGCCATCAAGGGTGGCGCGCGCAAACGGCTCACCCTCGGCCGTGGCCTGCACCTCAATCAAGTTGCCGCTACCGGTCATGACAACGTTCATGTCGACCTCGGCGGCCACGTCTTCATCATAGTCGAGGTCGAGCAGGCTGCGCCCGTCGACCACGCCCACCGACACGGCGGCAACCGAGTCGAAGAGCGGCAACTGCGCCAGGCCGTCCTGCTCCTGAAGCTTGGCCAGGGCGAGATACAGCGCCACGTAGGCGCCGCTGATGCTGGCCGTGCGCGTGCCGCCGTCGGCCTGCAGCACATCGCAGTCGATGCACAGCGTGCGATCCTTGAGCATGCCCAGATCGGTCACCGCCCGCAGACTGCGACCAATGAGCCGCTGGATCTCTTGTGTGCGGCCACTCTGCTTGCCGCGCACGGCTTCACGTGGCGTCCGCGTAGCAGTCGACGCCGGCAGCATGCTGTACTCAGCGGTCAGCCAGCCGCGACCGGAGCCGCGCAGCCAGCCCGGCACGCCATCGGTGAACTTGGCGGTGCACAGCACATGCGTCTCGCCGATCTTGATGAGCGCCGATCCGTCGGCCGGCTTGATCACACCACACTCGATGTTGAGCGGACGCAGTTCATCTGCCTTGCGCACGGTCCTCACACGCTTCTCCTTTGCTTGGTCACGCCGAGCACGTCACCATAGCGACGCACCACGTCGAGCATTATCAATCCCACGGTAGACATAACGGCCAGCACGAGCCTACCCTTGACCCTGCCCACAGGCGAGGCTGCTCAACCGCGGCACCGGCGTCAAGGCGGCGTCTATCGCCACCTTGACGCTAACTCGGCCGAGCAGCCGATCGTTCACGACTTCCTGCGGCCTCGAGTTCGACCAGCGATACGCGCTCGACGACGTCGATTGGCATCTGCAGAAAGCGCGCTCCGACAGTCCGAAAGGCCTCCGGGTCACCCGTACAGAAGAAGTTGTAGACGCCCTCCACACCGGTATGGCGCGCAATACCCTGGTGGGCCAGCATTGCCTCGACCTCAGCGGCAATCTCGGCCGCCGGGTTGACCAGGGTAACATCACGACCCAGATGACGCTGCAGAAGCGGGGCAATGAGCGGATAGTGTGTGCAACCCATGATGACGACGTCTGGCCGTTGCTCCTTGAGTGGCGCCGTGAAACCACGCACCGCCTCCGTAACCTCATGACTGGCAATATCACCGTCCTGGATAAAACTGGCCAGACCGGGACACGCCTGCTGGATCACGTCGGCGCCCACGTCGAGACTGTGCACGGCGCGCACGTAGCTGCCGCTGCCGACGGTAGCCTCGGTCGCGAGTACACCGATGCGGCGGTAGCGCGAGCTCTGTACCGCTGCTCGCGCGCCCGGCATGACCACCCCGACGATCGGCGTACTGAACCGCTCCTGCAGGGCCGGCAGCGCCGCCGCCGTGGCCGAGTAGCAGGCGACGACCAGCAGCTTGACGCCCTTCTGCTCGAGAAACGCAGCGATCTGGATGGCAAACAGTTCGAGTTCGCTCTGCGACTTTGATCCGTAGGGAAAGCGCAGCGTATCGCCGACGTAGATGAAGTCTTCTTCGGGCATCGTGACGAGGCACTCACGCAGTACGGTCAAGCCGCCGATGCCTGAATCGAACATGCCGATGGGCAAGCGACTGAGTTCACTGTTCTGGGCGGAAGTTGCGGTCATGATCTGGAGAACCCCTCTTGACGAGCCTCGGTAGTATCGCCCATCACGCCTGCCAGTGTCCAGACGGCGCCGCGCGCTCAGCCCCTGCTCCGCGTTCGCCTGGTCTCTGCTGGGCGTGCACTCGGCCTCTTTTCGACGTTCGTCCGATCGCCGCTCAAGCTGCCGGCGGCGACCGCCGATAGATCTGGTAGATGCTCAAGCGCGAGCAAGCAAACCAGACACGTGACCGAAAGGCGAGAGCAAAAAGATCGGACGCGAAGCGGAATCATGGCAGCCGACTACAAGATCGAACTTTTCATCTTTCCCGACGGAGTAGCGGTCGAGATGCTCGTGTTCGCGGGCGCAGACCACAGCGGCAAGCCACGCGACGACGGCAAGCTGCGGAGCGGCGCCACTATGGACGACGCGCGCGCCGCTACGCCGGCGCCCGGCGACTCAGCTCGCGCCGCCGACAATGTAACGTCGAGCGAGTCTGCCAAAGTTGTCGCCAGCGCCGACGTCAGCGTTGCCGGCGCTCACGTGAGCGATACCGACCTCGACGTTTGCCCGCAGTGCGGATGCGACCTCGTCTACCCCACCGACTGGACGCGCCTCGAAAACCGCCGCTGGCGCCTGACTCTGCGCTGCCCTAACTGTGAGCTGCGGCGCCAGATCGTCGTTGCTCGCTCAGGAATTGAGCACTTCAATCGGCAGCTCTTCTACGGCACACAGAGGCTCACCGCCGAAGCCGACGCGCTGAGCCGCCGGCACTTCGCCGAAGAAGGCGAAAAGCTGGTTGCCGCCGTGCGCGCCAATCTGATTCTGCCGATGGATTTCTAGCCTATCCAGCTCGAATACCATGTGCACATCTCGTCTTGCGCGCAAGCCGACTGTCCACTGAGTTCATCGCTTCCCCCTCCTCCCGATTGAAGCCCTAACGGACTTGCCACCGGTGACGAGACGCTCACGATCAAAGATCGTGGAGACGACGCGCCAAGCGAGAACATCGATCACGAGCAGCGCCCCGGCAAACACGGCCACCAGTGTGAACGTTGCATGGACCACGCCGATCGACAGCAGCGCGGTTACCGCCAGGGGCGGCAGACTCGCAAATGTCCCCAGCTGCTGGGCGACACGCACATCGCTCGATCGTGCAGACATCAGGATACCAACCCAGATCGCCCAGCCGGCCAGCAGAGGCGTGAAGACAACCTGGGCGAGAAGCACTGGACCCTGGTGAAAGATGGCTGAGGCAACGACCGAGTTAGCAAAGAGCCGCACGCAGGCGAGAAAGATGCCAAAGACCACGTAGGCGATGACGAGCGAGGGGATCATGGCGGCCGCAGCTTTGCCGAGCAGAAGTTCTTCGCCCCTGATCGGCGTGGTGAGTAACGGTTCCAGGGTCCCTTGCTCGCGCTCGCCAACGATGGAGTACGCGGCAATGGTGGCCGGTACAAAAACTGGGATCACGAGCATGTACAGGAGCGACAGACCGAGCCGCTTATCGAGCGCAGGGCTCGCTGCCGATGCCGGGATGGCAAAGATGGTGGCAATTGGAACGGCGAGGAAGATGAACGGCATGACCGCCATCGTCAAGACGATCAACCGATTGCGCCGGTAGTCGCGCAGCTCTTTGCGGACAACGGCGCCGATGCGGGCCGTGTTGATCGTCATCGCGACTCCACCTCCCCGTCGTCCTTGACGAGTTCGAGGTAGACGTCCTCGAGGGAGTGTCGCGATTCCGCGATCGAAGCGACATCCGCACCGGCGGCAACAAGGGCGCGCGTCACCGCCGGTGCTGCGGCCCGCGGATCGGCGACAGAGAGAATGTAGCGAGCCGTCCCGTCGGGCTGCCAATTACCGACCGACTCGATTGCACCGAAGACAGCGTCTGGCGAGCCGAGCGGAGCAATCGTCTCGACAACGAGGGACCGCTGAAACAGCTGCGCCCGCAGCTCGTCGGGACGGCCAATGGTACGC
>JBKQWK010000247.1:0-14249 GCA_052139595.1 Thermoleophilia bacterium
CGAGGGATTCCAGCGTGTCAAGATTGTCGTCAGTGGCGGCTTCAACCCGGATCGCATTCGCGCCTTCGAGGCTGCCGGGGTGCCTGCCGATGCCTACGGAGTCGGCAGCAGCTTATTGCGTGGCAACACGGATTTCACTGCCGACGTGGTCGTGGTTGACGGCAAACCCTGTGCCAAGGCGGGTCGCGGCGAACGGCCCAATCCGCGTCTCGAGGTGGTCGAGTAGCGGCTGCGGCAGCGCGTCGAACGCACTGGCAGTGCACTGAGGATGCTGGCACTGGCGTCCTACAGGCGTGGTCGTCGTACCGCTGGGGAAGAGAGACGACATGAACGTCATCATTGTGGTCGATGTGCTCAACGGCTTCTGTGTGAGCGGTAACCTCGCCATTAAGCGACTGGCGCGCGTCGTCCCCGGCATTCGCACCTACCTCGCACACGAGCTGGCCGCAGGGTCAAAGCCGATCTTCCTGGCTGACACCCACGTTGCCGATGACCCTGAGTTCGCCATGTTTCCACCGCACTGCGTCGCTGGCTCAGGCGAGGAGGAGATCGTGGCCGAACTGCAACCGTTTGCGCAGCAGGCGCCGGTGGTGCGCAAAACTCGCTTCTCGGGGTTTTACCGCACGAATCTCGCCGATCTGCTGCTCGATCTGCACCCGGCGACGGTAGAAGTCGTTGGCGTTTGCACCGACATCTGCGTCCTGCACACGGTCGCCGATTTGCGCAATCGCGACTATCCAGTCGTGGTCCATCGCGATCTGGTTGAGACGTATGACGCCCCCGGCCACGACGCCGATCAGATCAACCGGTGGGCGTTGGCGCACATGCGCGACATCCTGGGAGCGCGAATCAACTAGAAGAGCGAGAGTGGAGAGGTCAGCTGCTGGGTGCGGTTGTGCTGTCGTTATCGATGAGTTCGACGAACTCTTGCGACTCCTTGCCGATCTGCGAGGCGGGGTTTATTTGCGCCGCTTTCTTCCACTGACTGCGGGCGGCGCCGATGTTCTGCTGCGAGAAGTAAATGATCGCCAAAGTGAAATGTGCCGCCTGATTTTCGGGTGCAGTAGCGAGCACGCTGTTCACGGCGCTTATCGCGTGAGCATCCTGGCCTTCGGCGTGCCAGATCATGGCCAGGCCAACGGTGGCGGCTGGGTCATTCGGTCGCAGGGCCAGATCGCTGTTGTACAGCTGGGTCGCTTGATCGAATCGAGCCGCGAGAAAGTAGGCTTGGGCAAGAGCAAGTATGGCCGTCTGGTTCTTTGGGTTCCGGGCGTAGTTGGCCTCAAGTTGAGCAATTTTCTTCTTTAGGCTGGCGGATGTGTCGGCCATTGCCGCCTGCATTGGCGACAGGCTGGCTGACGCATGGCTGGCGGGCGACGGTGACTGACCGGGCTGAGCGCTGGATGCCGTCGCCGCCGTTGGGTCGGACGAGTGGCTGCCCAAGATGACAATCACAACGGCCAGCACGGCGGCGAGGGCAAGGCCGGCGAAGAGGTAGCGCTTCTTCACGCTGGACAATCCTTTGTGTGGGGCGCGGAGCCTGAGGACGTCAGTATAGCATCGGCTCCGTTAGGGGCGAGTCGTTCCAAGCTGTTGGATGCGCGAAACGGTGGTCGCTTAACAGGAGTTAACGAACGCTTAACAACGGCCCGACATCCTGTTGACGGGCGCCACCTCTGACTGTAGAGTTTAGCAGACAAAAATGGTCCGAACTAAGCTTGGTTCGAGGAGTCTTATGGGTCTGCAGCTGACGCGTGGTGGTGAGTACGGCATTCGGGCCATGGCCTATCTGGCGCAGTTTCCCGTTGGCCATGTCTCGTCGCTGCGCGACGTCGGTGGCGCTCAGGACATTCCGGAAAGCTTTCTTGCCAAAATCTTCCAGAGTCTGGTGCACGCCGGTCTGGCTACCTCTCAGCGTGGCGCTCACGGCGGCTTCTCGTTGGCGCGTCCCGCCACCGAGGTTACCGTTCGCCAGGTCATTGAGGCCATCGACGGTCCCATCTCGCTCAACGGCTGCGTTCTGTACCCGGACGACTGCTGTCGCAGCAGCGCCTGCGCGATGCACAAGGTCTGGGAGCAAGCCCAGGAGCGCATGATGGGGGTTCTCGACGACGTGTCGCTGGCACAACTCGTGCCGGCGGCGGCGCTGCCAACTGCCGTGCCCGCCTGACGGCGGCCGGCACAAGCGACGCGCTAGCAGGTAGGTGCGGCCGGCGATGAGGAACGCCGGCCTGCGCTGGCGAGGCAGGTGCGGAGGGCGCTACTCCGCGTAACCGTCTGGGTGAGCACGCAGCCATTCCCAGGCGTCACTGACGCATTGCAGCAGGTGACGCCGCGGCTGCCAGTCGAGCGCTGTGTGTGCCCGCGCATTGCTGGCCACCAGCGTCGGTGGGTCGCCCGGCCGGCGAGCCGTAACCTGGCGTGATACTGGCCGGCCGGTGATCACCTCGACGGCCTCCAGCACCTCGAGCACGGAGTTGCCGGTGCCGGTGCCAAGATTGAAAATGCCGCTGCGTTCGGGCAGGCGCTCAAGAGCGCTGATATGCGCCTCGGCGAGGTCGACAACGTGCACGTAGTCGCGCACACAGGTGCCGTCGGCGGTGGGGTAATCGTCGCCGAAAACACGCAGGGGACGCTCGTCTCGCGCGGCGCGCAAGGCAAGTGGTATCAAGTGCGTCTCCGGTTCATGATGCTCGCCCCAGGCACCGTCGGCGCCGCAGGCGTTGAAGTAGCGCAGGATCGTCACAGCCAAGCCTCGTGCCGCCGCCTGCAGGACCGCTTCGGCGGCCAGTTTGGATTGACCATAGGGGTTAATCGGCTGCAGCTCAGCCTTTTCACCAACGGGGACGCTGTCGGGAACGCCGTACACGGCAGCCGTCGACGAGAAGACGAGGCGGCCGACGCCGCAGGCGACGGCCGCCTCCACTAGAGACTCAGTGCCATGCAGGTTGACGTCACTGTACAGTTCGGGCTGGGCGACGGATTCGCCGACCTCGGTCAGGGCCGCCATGTGTACGATCGCGTCGCAGAGATGCTGTTTCAGGGCGGCCTGCAGCGCCGCCTCATCACGCACGTCACCGCGCACGAAAGCTGCTCCAGTGGGGATTGCGGCGCGATGGCCGTGGGAGAGGTCGTCGAAAACCGTCACCTCGTGGCCCTGGGCCAAAAGGCGGGCGGTGATCACACTGCCGATGTAACCGGCGCCACCAGTAATAAGAACGCGCATTTCGTTATCGTATCAGAGACGGCGGTGAACCTTTGCTTAGATTGAGGCAGGGGAGTCGCGCTCCTTCGGTATTGCTCACAAGGTACCCATGGGGGTACTCTGTCAGGGTTCACATGACGCCTGAGGCGCGGCGCCGATATGATCCGCACCGTGCGCTCGGCGTGTTACCGTCGGTGTCCGTTGTTACGACGATACAGATGAATCAACTGAGGAGACCAACTGCATGAGTGCGAAGAGGCTGGTCCTGATCATTGCGATTGCCGTGGCGGCGATCGCCGGCATGTGGGGGTACGCTCACTTTCGCAACAATGGCGCCGCTACCAAACAGCTGGTCGGGACGACGACCCAGGGCCAGTCGTTCAATCTCGCCGACGAGCACGGCAAGGTGGTCGTGATCAATTTCTTTGGTTCCTGGTGTGGCCCCTGTAATGAGGAGGCACCGCAACTGGCTGCCTTTGCCAAGGCTCACCCGAATGTGGTCTTTCTCGGGGTCGCCAACGATCAGCCGGCGGCAGCCATCGCGTTCATGAAGAAGTACGGCCTCACCTACGCCGTCATCCCTGATCCTAACGGCACAATTTTGAACTCGTGGGGCGTCTCCGGTGTGCCGACAACGGTGTTCATCAATACTCAGGGAGTCGAGAAAGCGCGGCTTGTCGGTGCGAACACGGAGGCCGGCTTCGAGATTGCCCTGCAGGGGGCGCAGTGAGTGCACTGGGAAGCTCCGCCGGCGCCGGCGCAATCGCGCTGACCAGCGCCGGTTAGCCTGGCAGGCACCATGTTTGCTGTTACCATTACATCGCTCTCTCTGGGGTCGCTGGGGCTGGCTTTTGCTGCCGGTCTGATCAGCTTCATATCACCGTGTGTTCTGCCGCTGCTGCCCGTGTACCTTTCGTACATCGGTGGCGTGGATGTGGACGAACTCAGGGCGGAGCGCCGCCATGTGCTCGGCGTGGCTCTGTTCTTCGTCGCTGGCTTCACGGTCGTCTTTGTGCTGCTCGGTTTTGGCGCTGGTGGTATCGGCAGTCTGCTGGTTGCTTATCGTCACCTGTTGACCATTGCCGCCGGTGTCTTTATCGCCATCAGCGGTCTTGTGGTTGCCGACGTTCTGCATCTTCCCGAGGTGATTCTGCCTCTGAACCCGCGCGGCGGCGGACGTTTGGGTGCCTTTGTCACTGGCGCCGCCGTCGCGATTGCCTGGACGCCCTGTGTCGGCTACGTTCTCGGTGGCATTCTTGTCCTGGCGGGATCGGGTCACAGCGCCTGGCAAGGTGGCGTGCTCCTGCTCGTGTATTCCGCTGGGCTGGGTTTGCCGTTCGTGGCTGCGGCGCTGGCCTTCGACTGGGTTGCTGCCCGCACTGCCGTGATCAAGCATCACTACCGCGCCGTGCAAGTCACGTCCGGCGGCCTGCTCGTTATTTTCGGCGTGCTGCTGGCAAGTGGTCTGCTCGACCGTTTTACCCATATGCTGCCCGGCGTCAGCCCGGGCGGCCTGTGATAGCGCTGCCCGTGCTCACGACGGGTATCTGAGCGGGATCGCAGGCCAAGCTGGCTGGCGCTGGCTCGCGGCGACGGACTGACGGGCGAGCGGCCGTTGGGTATGCTTAGTCGATGGTTGAGTCAGCCCGAGTGCCTGAGCCCACCTCCTCCGGGCGCGCCGCTACGGCGGCGCTGCGCGCCCGCGTTGCCGGTGATGTGCATGCCAGCGATCTGCAGCGCTGGCTGTACTCTACCGATGCTTCCGGGTACCGTGTGATCCCCGACGCGGTCTTGGTCGCTCGGTCTACCGAGGACCTGATCGTTGCGGCTACCGTGGCCGCCGAGTTCGATGTACCTCTGTGCCTGCGCGGTGCGGGTACCAGTTTGGCTGGGCAGGCGATCGGACCGGGGATTCTCATCGACTGCTTCCATCTCGACCGCGTCCTTTCTGTCGACCCCGAAGCCCGCTTGGCGCGCGTGCAGCCGGGCGTGATTCAGGCGTCGCTCAATCGCGCGGCGGCAGTCTACGGACTCGAATTTGGGCCCGACACCTCCACGGTTGACCAAGCGACAATCGGCGGCATGGTCGGCAACAATTCGAGCGGTTCGCGGTCGATCGTTTACGGCGAATCTGTGGATAAGGTGAGCCGGGTCAAAGCTGCGCTTGTCGGCGGGGACGTGGTCGAGTTCGGCCTCTGCACGGGGACCAACCTGGCGAGCGGGCTGGCGGGCGCGCCGGCGGCGCGCCTGGCCGACGAGCTGGCGACGCTTCGTGACCGTTCCGGTGAGCGCATCGCCGCCACTCTGCCGCAGACGCGACGCTCCACGAGTGGCTACCAGCTGCGCCAGCTCCTGGCGCCGCAGCCAAATCTCGCCAAGCTTCTGGCCGGCTCCGAAGGCACGCTCGCCCTGTTTCTCGAACTTGAGGTCGAGCTCGATCCCCGTCCTTCCCTTCGCTCGGTGGCAGCGCTCACGTTCGCCACGCTGCGTCAGGCGCTGGAGGCGAACGTTGGCATCCTTGCCAGCGGTCCGTCAGCGGTGGAGCTGCTCGACCTGGCGCCCTTGCGCCAGGCGCCAAACCTCAAGAATTACAGGCATCTGGCGCCGTTGCTCGCCGGTGATGAGGAGGCGATGCTCACGGTTGAATACCAGGGCAGCGAGGATGAGGCGCGCGCCGGGCTTGCCCGCTTACGCGCGCTGGCTCCCGACCTCGGGGCTCGCGAAGTGCGCTATCTGGCTGCCGGTGACGAGGCAGCCGAGGCCGGCGCCCTGCGCCACGCCGCGCTGCCTCTCCTTATGGGTGCGCCGGGCGCTGAACGACCGGCGTCGTTCGTTGAAGATACAGCCGTGGCGCCCGAAAAGCTGGCGGCTTTCGTGGCCGACTTTCAGCGCGTGGTTGCCCAGAACGGTGCCCGCGCCTCCTTCACTGGTCATGCCTCCGCCGGTTGTCTGCACGTTCGTCCGCTGCTCGATCTGAAGACGGCAGCGGGTGTAGGCCAGCTTGCGGCAATTGCCGCCGACGTTGGCGCTCTGGTGCTCGAGTATCACGGCGCCATCTCTGGCGAACATGGCTGCGGTCGTTCGCGTTCCTGGTTCTTGCCGCAGATCTTTGGCCCCCAAGTCTATGCTGAATTCGTCAATCTGAAGCGCATTTTCGACCCGTCCGGATTGCTCGGCCCCGGCACGCTGGTTGCTGCCCAGGGAGTGACTGAACACTTGCGCTTCGGTGCCGACTATCGGGCCCGCGAGGTCTGGCGACCGCGTCTTTCCTATGCTGCCGACGGCGGCTTTGACCAGGCAATTGAAAAGTGTTTTGGCGCCGGTCTCTGTAAAAAGACCACCGGCACCATGTGTCCGCCGGCCATGGTCGATCGCGACGAGACGAAGACGACGCGGGCACGGGCAAATACGTTGCAGGCTCTCATCAGCGGCGCTCTCAGCAGCGCCGATCTGGGCTCTGCGGAGCTGCGTGATGTGCTTGGCTCCTGCGTCGCCTGCAAGGCCTGCAAGACGGAGTGCCCAGCGGGTGTCGATTTGGCGACGCTCAAAGTCGAGTGGCTGGCAGAAGTGCGTGCCCGCGAAGGCGTTCCTGCTCTGGCGCGCGGCGTTGGCCACTTTCGCCGTCTGGCGGCATTGGCGGCGCCGCTGGCGCCGTTGGTCAATTTGCTCGCCCGCTCGCCGCTGGCGCGACTCGTGACCGACCGTGCCGGTGTGGCACCCGGACGTCCTCTGCCGCGCTTTGCGCGCCGACCGCTGACAAGGCGCCTGCGACATCTTGACACCGCGTCACCTCATGGGGACCGATCGTCGACGTTGCCGATGCCCGCCGCTCTGCCGAGCGATGTCGCTCTCTTCGTTGACTGTTTCATTCAGTATCAGGAGCCGCAGATCGGTGAGGCCTTGGCGCGCCTGCTCGCCGCCGCTGGTGTGCACCTGCATCTGGCTGAGACGGGCTGCTGTGGGCGCACGGCGTTGTCAACGGGGCAGATCGACCTGGCACGCAAGCTGGCAGCCAAGGCGGTTGGTGGGCTACATGAGCACGTGCTTGCCGGGCGCACGATCGTTTTCATTGAACCGAGCTGTCAAGCGATGGCCGTCGATGATTGGTCGCGCCTTTTACCCTGCGACGCGCGCGTCGTGGCCGTAGCGGCAGCGACGCGCTCCGCCTTGGGTCTGGTGGCCGATCTGGCCGACGCCGGCCGGCTGCGCTTTGCCGGGCCGGCCGCCGCCGTTGTTCACCCGCACTGCCACGAGAAGGCGCTGTGGGGATCGGCTGATACCGAGCGTGCCCTGCGCAGCGTGCCGGGCATCGATCTGAGCGTGCTCGACTGCGGATGCTGTGGCATGTCGGGCGTCTTCGGTTACGAGGCCGAGCACTTCGCTTTGAGTCAGGCGATCGCCGAGCGCGCCTTGTTGCCGGCGGTGCGCGCGGCGGCGCCCGACACCGCCGTTCTGGCGACGGGCACGTCGTGCCGGTCGCAGATCGCCGACCTGGGCGGGTGCCAGGCGCAGCATCCACTCGAACTCCTGGCGCGACACCTCGTTGGCCCGCCGTCTTGAATGCGCTCATGAAGGCGCCTATCCTAGATGAAAGGGACGCCTTGATCCGGCGTTCAGGCAACTAATATCGAGTGAGAAATCAGCGTGACTGAATCAGCAGCGCCGCGGACAAAGCGGTCAGTGACCGGCATAACGATTGACTTCGATCTTTGCAAGAGTTGTGGTATTTGCATCGCCCTGTGTCCGAGTAAGGTCTTTGACGCCGATCTTCAGGGTCGGCCGGTTGTGGCCCGCCTTGAGGAGTGCACGTCGTGCCAGTTCTGCGAACGCCACTGCCCGGATTTTGCGGTCGAACTTGAGTGGAGTGAGCGCGTCTTTGTGAAGCGTTCGGTAGCTAGTGCGCACCAGCTGGCGGGTGTCGCCGACGACACTCCTGGTGACGAACAGGAGACAAGCTGATGCCGCAACCGCGTCGTCTTGTGCAAGGGAACGAAGCCTGCGCGGAGGGTGCCATTGCCGCCGGCGCGCGTTTTTTCGCCGGCTATCCAATCACTCCGTCGACCGAGATTGCCGAAGTGCTCTCGCGCCGCCTGCCGCAGGTCGGCGGCACCTACATGCAGATGGAAGACGAGATCGCCAGCATCGGCGCCGTGATCGGTGCCTCTCTGGCTGGTACGAAGGCATTCACGGCCACCTCGGGGCCTGGCTTTTCGCTCATGCAGGAGAACATCGGTTTCGCCAGCATGGCCCAGGTACCGTGCGTCATCATCGATGTCATGCGCGGCGGACCCAGCACGGGTCTGCCGACCGACCCAGCACAGGGCGACGTCATGCAGGCACGCTGGGGTACGCATGGCGAACACTCGATTATCGCTCTGGTGCCTAGCTCGGTTCAGGAATGCTTCACCCTTACGGTGGCCGCGTTCAACCTCGCCGAGCGGTTCCGTACGCCGGTGATCGTGCTTAGTGACGCGCTGGTCGGCCATATGCGCGAGGCAGTTGCCTTGCCCAGCCAGGACGAGATCCGAGTCGCTGAACGTGGCGAGCCCGACTGCGACCCGGACGAATACGACACCGTCGTCTCGACGGTCGATAACATTCTGCCGCGGCCTGCGCTCGGTTCGCCTTTCAAAGTGCACGTGACCGGCTTGGTGTACAACCGCCGCAGCGGCGTGCCCGAAACCGGCAAGCCCGAGATTGCGCAAGACCTGGGTCGCTATCTGCGCGAGAAGATCTACCATCATCGCGAATCGATCGTCGAGGTCGAGGACTTCATGATGGAAGACGCCGAGATTGCCATCTTCGCCTACGGCTCGGTAGCCCGCTCGGCGCGAGCCGTCGTCAGATGGGCGCGCGCCGAGGGATTGCGCGTCGGTATGGTGCGGCCGCTGACGATCTGGCCGTTTCCAACCACTGCCGTCGAGCACATGGCCGACCAGGTACGCAGCGTGATCGTGCCCGAGATGAACCTCAAGCAGATATCGTGGGAGGTTCAGGCGGCTGTCAGGGGTCACGCCCGCGTGATTGACTACGGACGTGTCGACGGCAAGCTCATCACTCCCGACGAGATCAAACAGCTGGTCAAGAATGAGTTCTACTATCACCATTTCTAGAGAGGAGTTCGGCAATCACTGCGCTCATTGACGAGGAACGCCTGGAGCGACCGCCGCGCAACTATGATCTGCCGGCGGTCAGCAGCCATACCACGGCAGAAATTCGCCGTCATCTCCGCTCGCCCAAAACCCTGTGGTGTGCCGGCTGTACGAACGGCATTGCCACCCGGGCGCTCACCGATGCGATTCTGTCGCTCGAACTCGACGCCGAAAAGGTTGTCGTCGCCGCCGGTATCGGGTGCTCCGGACGAATTACTGCCTATCTCGATTATTCGACGGTGCACTGCACGCATGGTCGCGCGCTCACAGTGGCCAGCGGCGCGAAGGTCGCCGACCCGTCACTCAAGGTGATCGTCGTCATGGGCGACGGCGACTCGGCCGCAATCGGTGGCAATCATCTCATTCATGCCGCTCGCCGCAACATCGACCTCACTGCCGTGGTGCTCAACAACGCAATCTATGGCATGACCGGTGGTCAGGCCAGCCCGGCAACGCACGAGGGCGACATCAGCAAGACGAGTCCCTACGGCAACGCTGAACCTGCCTTCGACATCTGCGAGCTGGCGCGGGCCGCCGGTGCGACCTTTGTTGCTCGCGGCACTCCGTACGCTTATCTCAAGCTCGTTCAGCTGATTGCTGCCGGTATCGTGCATAAGGGCTTCTCGTTCGTTGAAGTCGTCAGCAACTGCCCGACGTATTACGGGCGCCAGAACGGTCAGTCTGACCCAGCGCAGATGCTGCTGGCGCAAAAGACGCAAGGCGTGCCCGTGGTGCGTTTTGAAGCGGCCACCGCGGCTCACGAGAACTACCCCGTCGGCGTGCTTCATCACGCTGAACGGGCCGAATATGTTGAAGCCTACGCGGAGGTTCGCCGCCGTGCCCACGAATAACGCTGCCGACGTTGTGAACCCTGCCGAAGTAGTGATTTCGGGCGGCACGTCGCCAGCGGCTGCAACCGCGGCGACCAGCAGCCGTTTTGAGGTTCGTCTGACCGGCTCTGGCGGCCAGGGGCTGCTGCTCGCCGCGACGATTCTCGGCGACGCTGCTGTGGCCACTGGCAAAGAGGTTCTGCAGACGCAGAGCTACGGTCCTGAGGCGCGAGGTGGCGCCTCGCGCGCCGAAGTCATCATCAGCACGGCCGAGATCGATTACCCTGAACTTGAAGCACCTGACGTCACCTTGTGTCTGAGTCAGGAGTCGTTCAACCGCTTCGCAGCAGGGGCTCGCCCGGGCGGCTTGGTTGTGTACGATAGTGGCCTGGTGACGCCAGTCGGCGACGTTCCCGGCGCCCGTCTCGTCGGCGTGCCGTTCACCGATCTGGCTACCGAGCAGGTGGGCAAAGCGCAAGCCGCCAATGTTGTTGCGCTGGGTGCATTGCAGCAGCTCACCGGTATGGTTGAACTGGTGGCCCTGGAGGAGAGTCTGCGCCGTCGGCTGCCAGCCAAGCTTGTCGAAGCCAATTTACGCGCCTTGCAGGCTGGCGCTGCGGCGGTGGTCTGACTTCGTCGCATGGTATCGGCGCTGCGGCGGTTTCAACGTCCGTCGCCGAGTGGTGCTTGCGCCCATGAGCAACATACGATGGGCGTTATGAACGTCATCATCATCGTTGTCGGTATCGCCGGTTTGTGTGCGGCGGCGTATGCGCTCTTCGAACTTGTTATCGACGCCGTTCGCCGTCGTCAGCCCGTCGATATCGTCATTGCCATTGCCGTCGCGGTACTCGCCGTGTGGGTTTTGCTCACGTTTGGTGACCGCTTGCTTCGCTAGCCATCCGTCGGTCGGCACGAGCGCCCAAGCGATACGTCTAAGGCAAAGCCGTCGATCTGCCGATACCCTCACGGTCATCGAGAACGTGCGGACGGCACGGGCGAGTTCCGAATGCCGTCGTGCCGGTGAGGCGAGGAGTGAGTGACATGGGCGGGCGACGCATTCTTGTCGTGGACGATGACCCCGACATTCGCCAACTCGTTGATGCGGCTTTAACGGCCAGCGGCTATCAAGTCGAGACGGCCGCTGGCGCGGAAGAGGCGCTGCGCAAAGGAGCGATGGCGCTGCCCGATCTGGTGTTGCTTGATGTCATGATGCCGCGTCACGATGGCTTCGCCGTGTATGAGCGGCTGCGAGCCAAGCCGGTGGGGCTCACCTGCCCGATCATTTTCCTCACTGCCAAGCGTGACATTGACGACAAGCTGCTCGGTTTTGAGAAGGGCGCCGCCGACTACATTACGAAGCCGTTTCACATCAAGGAGCTGCTGGCGCGAGTTAAGGTTCATCTGAATGAACTCGATCCGCCGAAAGGCGATATGCCTAGCCCGTTGACGGGTCGCGAGAGGGAAGTGGTACGGCTGCTGGCGAGTGGCAAGACCTACAAGCAGGTTGCCACCGCCTTGACCTTGTCGCAGAGCACGGTGCGCAATCACTTGCACAACGTCTATCACAAGCTGAGTGTTGTTGACCGTGCGCAAGCGGTCATCGTGAGTCGCGAGAACGGCTGGATCTGACCAGCGGCGTTCAGGAAGCCGAAAAAGGCATCTCTGCCAGCGACCAGCGCGGCCCGTCGTTGCGGCGCTCGCAACTGCGGCGCTCGGCCAATGGGCCGGGACCGACCCTGTAGGGCGATGGACGCCGACGCTCAGCACGACGACGATCGACGACGATCGCAACGTCGGCGCGGCTCGCGAATTGCATTCTGAGACGATCGTAAAAGAACTCCTCAAGTTCACGAGGAACGACGATGGTGCGCATTAGTGTGGCCGCTGGCTCGGCCATGCTGACCTCCTGAAAGTTTGTCGCGAACGATAGGTAATTCGCCGCCAACCGCGGTGAATCCTTGCTCAAAACGGGGGCACCACTACGTCTCCGTCAATGGCATTGACCGGCCGACCGGCGCTCGGCAGCTCGTCATCGTGGCGGTTCCTGAAGTTTTACTGTGAGGGTTGTGACGAAGGCAGCCAGTCGCTCCGGCGACAGGTCGGGGTGCTCGTTCACGGCTTCCTCAAGCTGTAAGCGCCGGCTAGCCAGCATGCCGGCGACGTAGTGGCTGGCATGCTGGCTGAGGCTCACCCAGATGAGGCGCCGATCCACGGCGTCGTGCTCGCGCACGACCATGCCCTTCTCCTCCAGGCGCTCGGCCATCTCGCTGGCGGCGCCACGGCTGACAGCGAGTCCCTTGGCGAACTCGCCCATCGTTATGCGGCCGCGCTGGGCGAGGTGCATGGCAGCTCTTACCTGCCTCGCCGTCAGGGTCAAGTCGGGGTGGGCCTGGTGCATCTCGCGCTGTGCCGAGGCGGTGTTGAGGGCGGCCGCCAATTCGGGCAGCAGCTCGAGTAATTCATCGATCGGTGTACGTTCGCGGGTCATGGCGCGTCCTTAAGCATGCCGAATCATAAAGCTACTGGAAGAGTCCCGCGGCGGCAAGGCCAGCGTGTGCGCCAACTATGCGGCGGTGAAACCGGGGAGAAACATCAAAGGCTGTTCCAGCGAGGCTGCTCGTGGCGGCGGCTCCGTGTGGGCTCAGGTGCGCAGGTTGGCCGTTTCCGAGTACAATGTGAGCACGTTACACGTGTTGGAGCGGCTTTGGGAGATTGCGTGAACCTCACCATAAATGGGCGGTCTGTTGCCGCCGAACCGGGTACGACGCTGCTCTCGGCGGCGCGCGCGGCCGGCATAGATATACCTTCCTTGTGCCAAGATGATCGGCTTGAACCGTCCGCCGCCTGTCGACTCTGTCTCGTTGAGGTGGAGGGTGGCCGCGGTCCCGTTGCCTCGTGCGCGACGTCTGTCGTTGATGGCATGGTGGTCAGAACCGAGACCGACGAACTGATCGAGATGCGCAAGGTACTGCTTGACTTGCTGCTCAGCGATCACACCCCCGATTGCCTGACCTGCGAAAAGGCGGGCGATTGCCGTCTGCAGGAGATGGCCTATCGCTACGGTTTGCGCGGCACGAGTTTCAAGGGCGTGGCGCGCGGCTATCCGGCTCGCGATGACACACCGTTTATCACTTATGACCCCGGCAAGTGCATTCTCTGTGGCCGCTGTGTGGGCATCTGCGAGCAAGTGCAAATGTGCCACGTGCTTGACTTCGCTGAGCGTGGCTTTGGCTCGCTCATCAGCACCTCATTTGGCCGCTCCATGGTCGAGACGAACTGCGAGATGTGCGGCAACTGTGTCAGCGCCTGTCCGACTGGTGCTCTGCAGGACAAGCTGAAGCGCTTCACGGGCCGTTCGTGGGAGACCAAGGTTACGGAGACGATCTGCCCCTTCTGCGGCTGCGGCTGCAACATTGAGCTGCACGTTAACGACGGCAAAGTGGTGCAGGTAACGGCGCCGGTTGGCAAGGGGCCCAACGGCGGCAACCTCTGCGTTAAGGGCCGCTACGGCTACCAGTTCATCAACCACCCCGATCGCCTGACGCAGCCGCTCGTACGTCGCGATGGTGAGTTCGTGCCCGTGACCTGGGACGAGGCACTGGCACTCGTTGCTGAACGCTTGGGAGCAATCAAATCGGAACACGGAGCCGAGTCCATCGTTGGCTTCTCCTCCGCTCGCTGTACCAACGAGGAGAACTATCTGTTCACGAAGTTCATGCGTGCCGTCATCGGCACGCCGAACGTCGACCACTGCGCTCGTCTGTGCCACGCCAGCACGGTAACCGGGCTGGCGATGTCTCTCGGTACGGGAGCAATGACGAACTCGTTTGCCGATCTCGAGACGGCGCAGGCACTCTTGATCATCGGTTCGAACACGAGCGAAGCACATCCCATCGCCGCCCTGCATCTCAAGCAGGCTCTGCGCCAGGGGGCGACGCTCATCGTCGCTGATCCACGCAAGGTCGATATGGCGCAGCGCGCCGACTTTCACCTGCAGTTGCGGCCGGGCACGAACGTCGCACTTCTGAATGGTCTCATGCACGTCATCATCGCCGAAGG